>NZ_JBFAIR010000010.1:0-298896 GCF_040654815.1 Streptomyces sp. NPDC050619
CTTTGGGGTTTGCTTGAGCCGGATGCGGTGACAAGTCGCAAGTCCGGTTCTGAGGGGGCCGGAGCGCAGCAATGCGCTCTGGCTACCCGACAGACGTGTGACGCGTACGCCGCGCTCAAGGCCAATCTGAAGGCCGGGAACCTGGGCAGGCGGGGCTCGAAGCGGTACCGGCGGGCGGTGGAGAAGCCGGTCGTCTTCCGGTCTGAGGGGGCGCAGCCGTATGACGACCGGATGCTGTCCTGGCAGATCGCCGAGCGGCGGGTCTCGATCTGGACGACGGCCGGGCGGATCAAGGACGTGGCGTTCACTGCATCCCCGGAGCATCTGGCCACCCTGGCCCTGTACCGGAAGGGTGAGTCCGATCTGGTGTGCCGGGACGGCAGGTGGTTTCTCAATGCCACCTGTGAGGTGCCCGAGGCGCCGCTGAACACCGATCCGGTGGACTTCCTCGGCATCGACCTGGGCATCGTGAACATTGCCACCACGTCCGACGGCGAGATCATGGCCGGGCGCGAGCTCAACCGCGGCCGGGTCCGTGAACGACAGCTGCGCAGCAAGCTGCAGAAGAAGAACACTCCGTCCGCCAAGCGGCGTCTGAAGAAGCGCAGGCGCAAGGAGGCGCGACGGGCCAAGGACATCAACCACAAGATCGCGAAACATGTGGTGGCCGAGGCAGAACGCACCGGTCGCGGTATTGCCCTGGAGGATCTGACGGGCATCCGCGAGCGGGTACGGCTTCGCAAGCCCCAACGGGCCGCTCACTCCAGCTGGTCGTTCGCTCAGCTGGGGGCGTTCATCGCGTACAAGGCTCGTAAGGCCGGTGTGCCGGTGGTGTACGTCGATCCGGCGTACACCTCCCGCACCTGCGCCGAGTGCGGGTACATCGACAGGGCGAACCGGGTCTCGCAGGCCTGGTTCGCGTGCCGGAACTGCGGATTCGTTGATCACGCGGACCGATGGGGGCACCTCCCGCTCGAGCGAAGCCGAGAGTGGGGGAGGCTCCCGCAACATCCAGGCCCGTGCCTGGGAGTTGTGGCGAAGCGGGGCCCAGTCAACGGCCCCCGTCCCACCACCGGGGCGCACGCGCCGGGGTGGGGCTGGACGCAAACGCAGCATCACACCCAGTGATGCCCGTTGTGCAAGCCCGTCACTTTAGTGGCAGGTAGTTGACCTCGAAGACGCTGTCCGAGCGCCAGTTGAGGGTCCAGTCCTGGTTGAGGTCGCCGGACGGGGTCGCCTGGATGGCCGCGGCGCCGGCCGAGGTGCTGGCGCCGTCGATACCGGCGTTCAGGCCGGAGTTGTCGTTCCAGAAAGTGGTGAAGGAGCCGTCCGCGACGAGCCACCACGACTGCCAGGCGCCTGAGGAGAGGGGTTGCTGGACGAGCCTGGCACCGACGGAGGTGCTTCCGCCCGAGGGCTGGATGTACTTCTGGGACTTGAGGTTGCGCAGGGCCAAGGGCTCCGCGGCGGCCTCGGCCTTGACGCTGGAGGAAGTCAGAGGAGCCGGCTCGCTGCTCTTCGGCGACTGGGTTTCGGTGACCCGCGTGCAGGCCGAATTCGAGCGGAAGCCGAGCGCGCCCGACGCCGACGGCGGAGCAGATTCCTCCAGATGAGCCCCACCAGCGGTGGTACTGCGGGACGTGGCGGCGCCGCGTGGCAAGGTCGTGCGAGGTTGGCTTGTTGGAGACCCGCCCTCCGCTTCGGGAAGAGGCTGGAATCGGCCTCTGCGCGGAGTGGGCGGCCATCCGGCCGTTGCCGGTACCGGCCTGGCTTCCGGGGCGGGGCGGACGGCCTGAGGACCTAGGTCATGAAGCGGACGCAAAGACGTCGGCATGCCTCCCTCGCCCCACGCGAAACCATTCCTGACCAGCAGAAATCAAGGGATCAGGTTCGGTTGAGACATGGCTTCTCACTGGTGAGTGCCCGGGGCTAGCCTGACGGGCCCTGCTCGCTCGATGGTGAGGAGAGTAAGTGTCCACTCTGGTCAACGCTGTTGATGTCCGCCCGCGCGTGTACTACAGGACCATCCAGATCGGCCCCATCCTCTTCGAACGGGCACCGGCTGAGGACGACATCGTTCAGATCCCCGGAGAAGGCTGGCGTCTTACCTCCAGCGACAACGATTTCTACCCTTTGGTGCGTTTGGAGGTGTGGGACGGGCCCGCTCCTCAGCCATCAGGTTCTTGGGAGTATGAACGGGCTTTCCGCTCTCCGATGGCAGATCGCCTCGCGGTGGTCGACTTGGGCGGCGTCTGCTACGGCGAGATCGCGCTGCGGCCGGGGCGCTATCACCTGCGTTTGCTCTGCCGAGGGCGAGATCATGTCGAGGCTCCGCTGGCACTCGATCCCTTCCCTCCCGAAGGGCCGCACGAGGATCCCCTTGAGGTGTGGGTTGTTCAGATGTGGCCTGATGCTGACTGAGCTTGGGCCGCCTCCAACTGGTGCTGTTCGCGGCGTACTTGGTGTCGGCGGTCACCCCATGGCGACACCGGCTCCCACCCCGGGGGACCTCCCGCCCAGCCCCGGGATCAGCACCGCCGCCACCGCCAGGTGCATCAGAGCGAGGGAGACCCGGGTGCCGCCGTCCATGCCGTCGCCGATGAACGGCAGGAAGGACACGGCCAGTACGGCGCCGGCCATACTGGTCCAGATGGCGCGGGCGCGCCGCGCGCCGAACCGCTCCAGGGCGGCCAGCAGTCCCCAGCCGGAGAGTGACGCGAGCAGTGCGACGAACGCCACGGGCACGGCGCCGATGTCGAGCGTCTGCTCGCCGTCGGCGATTCGCAGCCGGTGTCCCAGCAGTGGGTCCGCGACCAGCCACACCAGGACGGGGGCCAGGACGGCCAGGGCCGTGACCCCCAGGCGCCTTCTCCGCGCGCTCACGTGGCGCCCCCCGAGAGGGCCCCGTGCAGGAAGACCTCCACCAGCTCCTGCGGGGTCAGGTCGGGCTCGTCCTCCGTACGCGGCTGGGTGAAGAGCAGCCCGAAGAAGAGGGCCGCGATCTGCTCCGGCGGCCGGCGCAGGGCGGCCTTGTCGGGCTCCAGCAGCTCCGCGAGGGCCGCGCGGATACGGGTCGTCGACTCGGTGCGGCCCGCGCCGCGCACCGTGCCGGGGTGCTTGCCGCCGCGATGGCCCAGCGAGCCGGCGATCGCGCCCATCCTGGACAGGTGCGCCTGCAGCGCCTCGGCCGCCTCCGCGAGCCGGTCGGGCAGCGGCTGGGACACGTCGATCGCGTCGAGTTCGCGGACCGCGTGCTCGGGGGAGAGCGCCTCGGCCATGCAGGCCTGAAGCAGCTCGTCCTTGTCGGCGAAGACCCGGAAGATCGTTCCCTCGCCGATGCCCGCGGCGCGGGCGATCTTCGCGGTCGTCACCGCGGCGCCGTACTCGGCGATCAGCGGGATCGCGGTCTGGATGATCATTTTGCGGCGCTGCTCCGGCGACATGCCGGGGGCGCGGCGACGGGTGGTGGTCTGGTTCTCCTCAGGTGCTGTCATGACTGCGAGAGTACGGAGTGAGTACTCACTCCGTCAATGAGTGAGTACTCACTCCGCTCACTTTTTCCTGCGGCTGGAGTACTGGCCGTTCAACCGGCGGGCGAGTGTGGAGAGTTCTTCCGTGTCCAGGATCCGTCCGCCGAACCCCGGCAGCGGTACATGCAGTGGCGCGGTCCAGCGTTCGGGGACCGCGGTGATTCCGTGTACGGCGCCGGCGAGTCCGCCGGTCACGGCCGCCACGGTGTCCGTGTCGCCGCCGAGGTCGATCGCGGCGCGTACGGCGTCCTCGTAGGAGGAGGTCGTCCGCAGGGCCCAGACGGCGGAACCGAGGCAGGGCCAGACCGCGCCGTTGAACTCCGTTGCCAGGTCCGGGTGCCAGCTAGGGGAGAGGACTACGGCGTACCGGTCCCGGTGTTCGGGGTGTACGGCGGTGAGCGTGTCGTCGATGGCGTCCAGGGGGTCGCCTCCGTCCAGCGCGACCCGCACCAACTCGTGGAAGACGGCGGTGCCTTCCCACGCGGCGCGGTCTCCGTGCGTGAGTGCGGCGATGCGGCGGGCGGCGTCCATGGTGGCCTCCCGGCCCTGCCGGGCGAAGTACACCGCGGAGGGTGCCGCCCGCATCAAGGCCCCGTTCCCCGCCGCGCGTTGACTGATCTGGAAGTGCAGGGCCGCCGCCAGGTCCCACGGGTCCCCGCTGCTCAGCACGGCCTCGGTCTGGAGGCCGATGTCCTTCGGGTCGGCCGCCGCCCACCGCTGGAACCACCGGAAGACGTCGGGGAGTTCGAGGCCGCCGCACTCCAGCAGCGACTCGGCGACGAGCACGGCCATCTGCGTGTCGTCGGTCGCCTCGCCCGGGTCCCAGCCGGCGCCGCCGCACATCTCGCCGCCCTGCCCCGGCTTCGGGAAGCGGGCGGAGAAGACGCCTTCGGGGCCGAACTCGAAGGGTGCGCCCAGTGCATCACCTACGGCGGAGCCGATGACGGCGCCGAGGGCGCGGTTCGTTCGGGAGGGGGTGTTCATTCGGTGAGGTTGGTGCTGCTCTTGACTGTGGTCAGGAGGGCGTGGAGGGCGGTGGGGTTGGTGGTGAGGATGGTGGTGGGGGTTTCGCTTTCGCGGAGGTGTATGGGGGTGGGGGATGTGTGGGGGAGGGCGAGTTCGACGCATTCGTCGCCTGTACCGCCGCCCGAGAACGACGACTTCTGCCAAGTGAGGCGCGTGGTCATGGGGCACCTTTCAGAGTTCCTGGAGCATGTGGGCGATGAAGTCCCGGGATTCGGCCGGGTTCAATGCCGAGCCTGCCACCCTGTCGTACCGCTTGCGGTGTTGCTTGAGCAGCGGCTCGGCATCGATTCAGGTCTTTGTCGCGAGCGGCGAAACCAGTGGAACCTCTAATTCCGAATCAGCGGGCCTCGTGGGCGCAAGCCCGTACAGCCTCCCGGCGCTTCCGCGCCCTGATTTGGTGCGTTACCGCATTGGCGAGAACGATGACGGCCCAGTCGTAGAACCGCCGTCCCTGCGTGCCGAGTCCGGCCGAGAGCTTCTGCCAGGCCCGCTCCAGCACCTTCTTCACTGACGCTGGAATCCGACGCTGTGGGTGCCCTTCTTCACGTCGCCGGTCTCGTCGACGACCAACACTGCGGCCTCGTCGCGCTGTGAGCCGGCCGTGCCCGGAGGGATCTGTAAAGGCCGCAGGCGCGTAGAGGAATCGCGCCGCCCTCGAAGCACGTAAGGAGATTCCTGGGCTGCCGGTGCTGGTGCTCTCGCAGTATGTCGAGGAGTCGTATGCCGCTGAGTTGCAGGGTGGTGGGAGTAGTGGTGTCGGTTATCTTCCCGCTGCCCGCCGGGCAGGGACACCCGTCCGTCGGCGTCCGACCCCTCCAGCAGCCGGGGCCCCCGTGTACGTCGTCGAACTCGCCTTCACGTGCACCCCAGAACGCCCCGCCGCCCGCCCCGCCCACCGCGCGACCCTCGCCCGGCTGCACGCCGAGGGCAAGCGCGTCGCCGCGGGCCCCTGGGCCGACGACAACGGGGCCCTCCTGGTGTTCGCGCTGGACCGCACGCAGTTGGAGCAGGTCATGAGCAGAAACGCCCAGCTGGTCAAGTAGCGCTGCCGGTGGCGCTGTTGGTGTAGGCGCCCTTTCGTGAGCCAGGGCAAGCCGTACTCCAGCGACCTGTCCCACGGGAATCCCGTGGAAATACCTCCCGCAAGACTTCTCGAACCACGTGCCGTCTACGCCTACTACGCAGCCGCCCTCCAGATCCCTGTCAGTGGAACGCGAGGCCTCACAGACAAATCGAAACGGCCCGCCAGATGAACCGACGAGCCGTCACGAAATGTCTATGCCACGGCGTCAGGGGTACGGATTCACCAACATCCGTACTCTGAGCGTATGCAGTAGTGGGGGGCTTCGAAACAATCTTCGTTGCTTGCCAACAGCCCCGAACCTCGAATCCTCGTCCAGGGCAGGCCGACCGGCCCGCCCTGGACTTGCAACAGAACCTTACTAAGGGCAGTTATATGCGGGAATACAGTCGCCCTGACTGGGAGGTGGGTTTATCGACATCGCGTGTGCCTGCGTCTGCGACGCGAACAGGGCTCCAAGAGCGGCAGCCACGACAGCGGCCATCACTGTCATCCTCCGGAACTGGCCAAAGACCCTACTCATAGCATCTCCTTGAGTGCTCTTGTTTGCGGCATCATTGCGCTCACGATTCCCTTGCGTTTGTGTGTGGGGGGCTGGGCGAATAACGCCATCTTCGATGGTGATTCTCCGTAACGCCATGATATCTCCTGAGGATTAGCGACCGCTAGAGGTAAATTACCTCTGTTTTCCATTCAGTCGCATCCTCCCGCTGGGTTCAGGTGTAGGGCCGGTTCAGGAATACCCCTGGCTATGGAGACATGCGCCTTGCCCTTGCCCTTGCATGCTGCGAGCACGGATAATTCTCGGAATCCGTCAGCGAATCAACTGAACGCTACGGAGTGACCGTCAGGACGGTGCTGCCGACGGTGTCCTGGCCGTCGCCGTAGCCGACCAGGCCGAGATAGACGCCGCCGGCCGGCACATCCCGCCAGGAGACGGTGGTCGGGACGGTGTCGCCCCGGGAGACCGGGTGCGTGGCCGGAGTGACGGTGGCCTGGTGGTCGGGGGAGCCCGGGCCGATCAGCCAGGTGTGGAGGGTGTACGTCTGGCTGGTGGCACCCGGTGGCAGGGCGTACTGGATGACGTACACCGTGTACGTGCCCGGCTTGAGGTCGGCGTGCTCGTCGTTGCTGTTGCCCGGCTTGGTGAGCAGCCTGCCGTCCTTGTCCAGCACCCACAGGTCCAGGTCACTGCCCGCGAGATGTTCGGCGGACAGGATCGCGACGCGGGCCAGGCCGGCGCCCTCGGGGACGGTGAACTCGGCCTTGGCCACGGAGGGCGACGGGCGCGACGGGTCGAAGTCGGTGTTCACGCCGGTCAGGGTGCCGCTCTTGACCGTGCCCGCGTACAGGCCCTGCATGGTGGTGGTGAGGGTGCCGTCGAAGCCGGCCTTCGGGGTGAAGGTGACCGAGCCGGTGGCGCCGTTGCCGGTCGCCTCGGCCGGAATGTTGACCGGCGAGGCCCGCAGGGCGACGGCGCTGCGCACCCGGTGGGTCTGGTCGCTCCAACTCACCGAACCGTACGACCACTTCCCGAAGGCGGCGTCGGTGCGGGTGAAGGTGACCTGGTAGGTGGCCGAGCCGCCGGGCGGGACGACCAGCCTCTTCGGCGAGACCTGGGCCTCGTAGCCGGGCGGCGTCTGCGGCGTGGCGGTGTAGACGCCGGTGGTGGAGGAGACGTTGGTGACGGTGCGGGTCACGGTCTGTTTCCCCGCGAGGTCACCCACCGAGATGGTCGGGGAGTTGAGGTCGCTCGGGTCGGTCTTCCGGGCGGTGGCGCAGGCGTCGCCGCCGTCGGCGGTCACCGGAGGCTGGCCGAGGGCGCACAGGTACGCCGTCCAGTCGGCGGAGGTGGAGTCGTAGACCAGGCCCGGGTCGTCGGCCGGGTTCGGGGCGACGTGCCCGGCGCCGTAGTCGAGCGGGGTGGCCGCGGCGCCGGAGCGCTGGATCGGCTTGCCCGCGCTGTCCTTGGTGGTGGCGGTGGTCATCAGGGCCGACTTGACCTCCATGGGAGACCAGTCGGGGTGCAGCTGGCGCAGCAGCAGGGCCAGCCCGGCCACGTGCGGCGTGGACATGGACGTACCGGACATGATGCCCTGCTCGCCCTTGAAGGCGCCGCCGGAACCGCCCGGGGTGGTGCCGGCGGTGATGTCCACGCCGGGGGCCGTGACGTTGGGCTGGAGCAGGTCGCCGCCGCTGTTGACGTCCGGGCCGCTGGAGGAGAAGTTGGCCACCTCCGGCGCCTCTTGGTGCACGGCTCGCGCCGCGCCGAGTTCGGCGGTGGCGCCGGTGGGGTCGGCGTACGCCCTGATCGCCTGGCCGGTGGCCTGGTCGACGTGGACGGACGGGACGGTGTAGGCGCCGGCCATCTGCGCGTCGATCGGGGTGACGTTGTACAGCACCATGCCGGCGCCGCCCGCGGCCTTGACCTCGTCGCTCTTGTCGGTCAGGACGACGGCGCCGTACGCGCAGAGCACGAGGGCGCCCTTCACCCTGTCCGGGGCGAGGGTGCCGGCCTGGCACTGCCCGGCCTTGGTGGCGTCCACCCCGCTCCTGCCCGCCTTCGCCGCGTCGACGAGCGGCGCGGACGGCACGGCGAAGGCGCTGGTGCCGACGCCGGAGTAGGAGGCGCCGTTGCCGAGGGTGACGGTCGTGCGGTAGCCGACGTCGTGGGTGGAGGCGGCCACGGTCGTCACCCACGGGATCCCGTTGGCGGCGGTGCCGGGCCCTGAGTTGCCCGAGGAGGCGGAGACGAAGACCCCGGCCTTGGCGGCGTTGAACAACGCCATGTACTCGGGGCGGTTGTCGGGATCGTCGTATGCGCCGGCGATGGAGTAGTTGATGACGTCCACGCCGTCGGTCACGGCCCTGTCCATGGCGGCGACGATGTCGGCCGTCCCGCAGATGCTGTTCCAGCACACCTTGTAGGCGGCGATGCGCGCGGCCGGGGCTATCCCGGATATCCGGCCGGATATGGCGGTGTCGGGCACCGAGGCGGGCACGTCGGCGTTGCCGGCCGCTGTGGTCGCGGTGTGCGTGCCGTGGGCCTCGGCGTCCATCGGGGACGGCCAGTCGTCCTGCTCCGGGTCGGTGACGTCCTTGTTGTAGTACTGGGCGCCGATCACCTTGTTGTTGCAGGTGACCCGGTGCGCGGGGTCGTCGCCGGGGTCACAGCCGCCCTTCCACTTCTTCGCGATGACCTCGGCGTCGGGCCGGGGCTCCGGAAGGGCCCGCAACGACGGGTTGTCGGTGTCGATACCGGAGTCCAGCAGACCGATGATCATCCCCTGCCCCGCGTTCCGCTGACCGCCGGGAATTTTGGAGTACAGACCGCCGCGCTTCTTCAGTCCCAGGAACCCGACCGTGTCGGCGGGCGGGAGGGAACCGGCCGTGGTCGCGGTGCCGGCGGTGGTCGCGGTCGCGGTACCGGCTGTGGTCGCGGTACCTGCTGTGGTGGTCGTGGCGGCCAGGTGGTTCGCCTTGCTGCGGGCCAGCGAGACGACGCCCGGGGTGCGGGCCAGTTCGGCGGCCTGGCTGGCCGTCAGTTTGGCGGAGAACCCGTTCAGTACGTACTGGTAGGTGTACAGCGGTGTGACGCCCCGCACCTCGTCCAGGACCTGGTCGCGTGCCTGCTTCAGCCGGCCGAGGTAGTCGCGTACGGCCTCGGAGCGGGGGTTCACCTTCTCGCCAGGGGCCGGCGCTGTCTTGCCGTACGTGGCAACGGGCTTGTCGGCGAGTTGGACGAGGTAGGTACCGGCGGAGTACGTCTGCCGGCTGATGTCGGCCGGTTGCCGCGCCGTCGGTCCGGTGGGCGCGGCCTGCGTGGGCGGGCTGGAGGCGAGAAGCAGAAGGCCGCCGGCGACTGCCGGGGCCAGGAGCGACACGGCTCTGCGGCCGAGGCGGCGGCGCCGGCCGCGGTGTTGCTGAGACACAGAGTGCCTTCCCCCTGCGCATACGTGAGACACGTATCCGCGCGCGAAGTGGAGTGGTCAGTTCCCCAAGGTCGCCATCATTTTGTTGCCAATGAGGCTGATTGAGAAGAGACAAATGCTTGATAGTCCAAGAAGTGCACAGCTCCTTCACGGAGTTCTTCCGTCCACCGGGGTGACGGCCGTGCCGTAGAGAGCCCGCGTAGGGCCCCTTTCTTTCCTTCACGCCTCTCGCGGGCTCAACTGCGCTGCGTTTCTGTCAGACGGTGCTGGGCGGACTGGCGTTCCGACTGTTGTGGATATTCGGCCGACCGGCTGAGGCCGGCCTGAATGTCTAGGCCGGCCGGCGGATGTGGGCGGCCGTCACCGCAACGAAAGTCGGGGGCGACGGCCGGAAGGAGCGCATGAGCAGTTCGGCCGTGACGTTTGTTCACGGCCCGTGGCGACACGGGCGCTTGGAAGGGAAGGAACGAGTTGAGGACACAACGCAGGAGAGGCGGTTGCCGGAAGGCGGTGCTGCCCGGCACCGTCCTCGTGGCGCTGATCGCTTTGGCCGCCGGGGCATTGCCTGCCGCGGCCGCACCGTCGGCACGCAACCATGGGACCGGACAGGCCGGTTCGGCGCCGTCGGCCCTGTTGGGGGAGCGGACCGGAGCGGGCCGGACCGCCGAGCGGATCACGCTCATCACCGGGGACACGGTCGGCTTGGACGCGAAGGGGCGGGTCACTGGGGTGACGCGCGGCGATGGACGTGCCGGCGTGCCGCTGTCCCTGCAGCGCTTCGCCGGGCACACCTTCGTGATACCGGCAGACGTCAGCAGGCTGCTGGCCGACGGGCGCCTGGACCGGCGGCTGTTCGACGTGACGGGCCTCGCGGCAGCCGACTACGACGACGCGCACCGGCGGAGCGTGCCGCTGATCGTGTCGTACCGGAAGGGGGCCGCCCAGCAGAGCGCCCGCCGGGCGGTACGGGCCGCCGACGCCGACGTGCGGCGGCAACTGTCCGTGGTGCACGGGGAGTCGATGACCGCGCCCAAGCCCGACGCCGAGGGTGTGTTCGACGCGCTGACCGCCCCGATCGCCGGCCGGCCCCGTGACCTGACGACCGCACCCGGCGTCGACCGTATCTGGCTCGACGGCCGCAGGGAGTTGCGCTCGGGCGGCGCGCGGACGGCGGCGGCCGGCGCCCCGGCGGGGCAGGCCGACTCGTCGGCCGTGGACGCCCCGGATCCCAAGGGCGGCCCGGTGCAGATCGGCGCGCCGGTCGCGTGGAAGGCGGGTTACGACGGCGCGGGTGTCAGGGTCGCGGTCCTGGACACCGGGATCGACGCCACCCACCCTGACGTGAAGGACCGTATCGCCGCCGCGAAGGACTTCTCCGGCGCAGGCAGCACGGACGACTTCGTCGGGCACGGTACGCACGTGGCCTCCACCCTCGCCGGGTCCGGGGTCAGGAGCGGCGGCAGGTACGTCGGTGTCGCGCCGGGCGCCCGGCTGCTCGTCGGCAAGGTGCTCGACGACTCCGGCAGCGGCGATGACTCCGGCATCCTCGCCGGGATGCAGTGGGCCGTGCAGCAGAAGGCGAAGGTCGTCAGCATGAGCCTGGGAGGCACGGACTTCACGGGGGCAGACCTGCTCGAACAGGCGGTGAACGACCTGTCGAAGTCCTCCGGCACCTTGTTCACCATCGCCGCCGGCAACGAGGGTCCGACCGCCGGCACCGTCGGCAGCCCCGGCTCCGCGGAGCAGGCGCTCACCGTGGCCGCCGTCGACCACGGCGACAAGCTCGCCGACTTCTCCAGCCGGGGCCCGACGGCCGACTCCGCCTTGAAGCCCGACATATCCGCGCCCGGCGTGGACGTCATCGCCGCCAAGGCGGCCCGCAGCCACGATGACGACGCCGCGACCCCGGGCTACGTCTCGATGTCCGGTACCTCGATGGCCACCCCCGCCACTGCCGGCGCCGCCGCGATCCTCGCCCAGCGGCACCCCGACTGGACCGGGCAGCAGCTCAAGGCCGGTTTGCTGGCCTCCGCCAAGCCGCTGACCGGGCAGAGCGCCTATGCGGTCGGCGCCGGCCGGGTCGACGTCGGCCGGGCG
Organism: Streptomyces sp. NPDC050619; assembly: GCF_040654815.1. Taxonomy (NCBI): domain Bacteria; kingdom Bacillati; phylum Actinomycetota; class Actinomycetes; order Kitasatosporales; family Streptomycetaceae; genus Streptomyces; species Streptomyces sp. NPDC050619. The sequence goes on from NZ_JBFAIR010000010.1 coordinate 11,667, forward strand.
ATCCACCAGACGGTGACCGCTGCCCCCGCCTCCGTCGACCTCGGCACGCAGCAGTGGCCGCACGCCGACGACCAGCCGGTCAGCCGCACCCTCACTTACACCAACACCGGGGACGAGCCGGTCACCCTCGACCTCTCCCTCACCGAGCAGATCGGCCCGGACGGCAAACCCGCCCCCTCGGCAGGTGTGTTCACGGTCTCTCCCGCGCGGCTGACCGTGGCGGCGGGCGGCACGGCAGACGCCACCGTCACCGCCGACACGCGCTCCGCAGGCCTGGCCGACGGGGCCTGGTCGGCCGCTGTCACCGCGGCCGGCGGCGCCCAGACGGTACGCAGCGCCGTCGGCATCGTGCGCGAGGTGCAGTCGTACACCCTGACCCTGAAGACCACCGGCCGGGACGGAAAGCCCGCCCCGGACGCCGACCTCACCATCGTCGGCCAGGACGCCGTCCAGGTGTACCGCCCGTACGACTCCGGCGACAAGGACCGCGACGGCAAGGTCACCATCCGGCTGCCGAAAGGCCGCTATCTGCTGGACACCCGGATCGGGCGCACCACCGGGGGCCGCGACGAGCTGGCCTGGCTGGTCACGCCCCGACTGGTGATGGACCGCGACCGCACCCTCACCCTCGACGCCCGCACCGCCAAGGGGGGCCACGTCACCGCGCCTGACGCCCGGGCAAAGCTCCGTACCGCCCAGGCGGTCTTCGCATCCCACGGCGCCGTTTCCGATTACGACTACGCGGGCGGTCTGCTCTCGAACGACTACGACCGCGTCTACCTGGCCCAGGCCGGGCCCGCCGCACCGGCGAAGGACTTCATCGCCCAGTTCGGCGGCATCTGGCAGCGTGGCGCCACCGACCCGCAGTACAACCTGGTCGTCACCCGCAAGGGCACCATGTTCACCGGCCTGAACCGCACCGTCCCGGCGCGCGGGCTCGCCAAGGTCGTCACGGCGACCGGCTCCGTCGCCGCGGGCACCCGCGCCACCCCGAAGGTCTCCTGGTCCGTGCCCGGCTGGGACGCGTTCGGCTGGGTGATGTCATCTCTCGAAGGAGCCGCGCGGAAGGCGCCGTACCACTCCGGCATCCAGTACGTGTCCACAGACCACGACGTGCGCTGGGACCTGGGCATGGCCCTCGGCTCCACCGCCCACCCGGACATGGGCACACTGCAGTCCGGCGCCCGGCGCTACCAGCCCGGCCGCAGCTACCGGCAGACCTACAACACCGGCGTGTTCGGTCCGCTCCTCTCCAAGAACTCGGGAGGCGCCTACTCGGGAGACCTGTACGCCTTCTGCGTGCCCATGTTCGCCGACGGTGCCGGCCACGATTACCTCCCGGGTGCCACGGACACCTACCGCACCCGGTTCGCGACGGGCGGCACCACCCTCACCGACGCGAAGGGCGACCCCTGCCTGATGCCCAACGGCAGCGGCTTGAAGGACCACACCGCCCGTTACCGGCTCAGCATCGACGCCTCCCGCAGCGCCGCCGTCCACCGGGTCGGCACCCGGGTGTCCGCGGTCTGGAACCTCACCCTGAGCCCCGTCTCCAGCGCCAAGGTGGCCACCATGCCGCTGTCCGTCGTCCGCTTCAGCCCGAAGCTCGGTCTGGGCAGCACCGCCAAGGCGGGTGCCCGGATCACCGTCCCGCTGACGGTCCAGGGCGCGGCGGCCGCCCGCGGTGCCCTGCGGTCGCTGACCGTCCAAGTGTCGTACGACGGCGGTCGCACCTGGAAGAACACACGGGTGCACACCGCGCCTGGCGGCAAGCGCTCGGTGACCCTGACACAGCCCCGGACGCCCGGCTCCGTGTCCTTCAAGGCCACGGCTGCGGACATCAAGGGCAACACCGTCAGCCAGACAATGATCAACGCCTACCGCACCGTCAGGTAGCCGGAACACGCGCGGTGATGCCTGCCGCAGGTCGCGGTCGGCACAGCGAACACAACGCACCAAGGTCCGGGTCGAGAACCCGGGCCTTGGTGCGGGGCGCGGTTCGTTCGGGCGGGGGTGCTCATCCGGTCAGGTCGTTGCCGCTCTTGACTGTGGTCAGGAGGGCGTGCAGGGCGGTGGGGTTGGTGGTGAGGATGGTGGTGGGGGTTTCGCTTTCGCGGAGGTGTATGGGGGTGGGGGATGTGTGGGGGAGGGCGAGTTCGACGCAGCTGTCCCCTGTGCTGCCGCCAAAGAAGGACGATTTCTGCCAGGTGAGGGGTGTGGTCATGGTGACGCCCTTTCAGAGTTCCTGAAGCATGTGTGCGATGAAATCCCGGGACTTGGCCGGGTTCAAGGCTGAGCCAGCCACCCTGTCGTACCGCTTGCGGTAGCGCTTGAGTAGTGGCTCGGCATCGAAGAAGACGCTGCTGTGACCGGAGTCGGTCTGCACGGTGTCCAGCTGGGCGGCGAGGCCGTGTAGGTAGTCCATTGACCGGTTCGAACTCGGGGCACTCTGACCGTGGTTCCGTCGTGTCGGCGAGACACCCCGCAAGGGGATCGCTGCGTTCCCATACCGCTGTAGATCCCTCGCTGTCACCATCTGGTCATGACGACTGTCGATGACAGCGAGAGCCCCCTCGCCGCTTCACCTGCCGTGTTGCAGGCCCCCGACGCGGACGCTGAAGGCGTTGCTCAGATGGCCCACTTGCATGGTGAATTCCAAGCGATCATCACCGAATCCATTCGCCAGGCCCGCGCGTACCGTGTCTGGGGACGTGTTTGGAAGACAGCGCACATCCTGCTCGGGCTGCCGGCGACAGTACTGGCCGCGTTCTCGGGGGCCACCGGTCTGTCCTCGGCCGACGCCCGCATTCCAGCTGCCGTACTCGCCCTGACCTCCGCCGGCTTCGCCGCGGCTTTCAGCTTCCTCCAGAGCGACGCCAAGGCCGCACGCGCCAAACGGTGCAGGAACGCCTGGCTTGTCATCGAGGCCGACGCGCGCTTGAGTGCGGCCATTGACGGGTATCGGGCAGTCCCCGAAATGCATCGAGCCCTCGTCCGACTGTTGGAACAACGCAGGGCCATCTTGGCCGAGGACTTCGACAGGGCATTCGAGCTCTCTCAGGCCAGCACGGTCACTCCTTAGTACTCCAGTACTCCAGCCGTAGATCGTGATCTTGCTGGTCGGGGCCGACCGGGGGAGCCTCAGCATCCTTAAGGGGGGTAACCCCCCGGCACCGCCCTGAGGACAGCGCATCGGTACGCCAGGGGAAAGCCGGATGGGGCGATCCCCCCTCCGCTGGTGGGATGGTCGTCGACCGCCGGCTCCGGGGGTGACACAGTCGCGGGCCACAGCCTGAGCGGTCCCTTAACTCGCGCACAACCTCAGCAGAGAAGGGGTCGTCATGCATGGGTTGAGAAGGCGTCGGCGAGGCCTGCTCGTCCTGACCAGCCTGGCTACAGCCATCCTCGCCGCATCGACCGCGCCCACGGCGGCGGCGAAGCCGCCGTCGGCCGATCCGCTTCAACGGCAGGTGGAGGCGATCCACGACACTGGGGTGGTCGGTGTGCACGCCGAGGTGACTTCACCGGACGCACGCGACAGCGCGTACGCCGGGACGGCCGCGATGAACACACGGAGGCCGATGCCGCGGAGCGGAAGGTTCCGGATCGGCAGTGCCACCAAGACCTTCACCGCCACGGTTGTGCTGCAACTCATCGGCGAGGGGCGAATGTCCCTGGAAGACACCGTCGAACAGTGGCTGCCGGGAGTGGTCCGGGGCAACGGCAACGACGGCAGCCAGATCACCGTGCGGCAGCTGCTGCAGCACACCAGCGGCATCCCTGATGTCGGGCAGGAGATATCCGCGCTGAAAAGCGCGGACGGCTATCGGGCCGAGCGGTTCCGCACGTACACCCCCGAGGAGTTGGTGGGGCTGGCGATGCGGCACCCTGCCAAGTTCTCCCCGGGCGCCGGCTGGTCGTACTCCAACACCAACTACATTCTCGCCGCGATGATCATCCACAAGGTCACCGGCCGGAGTTGGGCACGGGAGGTGAAGGACCGGATCATCCGCCCGCTGGGCCTGAGGGACACCAGTACGCCCGGAGCCTTCCCGTTCGTTCTGGGGCCGCACGCCCAGGGCTACGCCACGTTCGGCACCGACACCGGCATCGACGTCACGGTGCTCAATTCGAGTATGGCCGTTGGCTCCGGCTCGGTCATCAGCACCGCGCACGACCTGAACCGGTTCTACGCCGCGCTGCTCGGGGGCCGTCTGCTGGCTCCGGCGCAGCTCGACGAGATGACGACCACCAAGCTCGCGCCCGAGCTGGGCGTGAGGTATGGACTCGGTCTGGCCGAGATCCCGTTGCCCTGTGGCGGCAGCTACTTCGGCCACCGGGGCGAACTCCTCGGCTATGTCACCTGGGGCGGCGCCACCCGAGACGGGACCCGGACCGCCGTGGTGTACGTCACCAGTGACGGCGGACAGGACACCCAGCAGGCCATGACCACACTCGTGGGTCAGGAACTGTGCCGGCCGGATTATGAGGAGGAGACCCCGCGTGAGTGACTGAAGCAGGGAGCCCGCCGAGCCGATCAATCGCGTGCCGCCCCCGGATGCAGCCGTACCCAGCCCTCCCAGGCCGATGTGATCATGTCCTGGACGTCGTGCTTGGCCTTCCACTCCAGTTCGGTGGCGGCGCGGTCGGCGGAGGCGACGACTCGGGCCGGGTCGCCGGGGCGGCGGGGGTGGACGGTCGGGGAGCGGTCGTAGCCGGTGACTGAGTTGATCAGGTCGATCATCTCGCGGACCGAAACGCCCTCGCCCCGGCCGATGTTGAGGGTGAGGTCGCGGCCGGGCGAGGACTGGAGGGCGCGGGCCGTTGCCACGTGGGCTTCCGCAAGGTCCATCACGTGGATGTAGTCCCGGATGCAGGTGCCGTCCGGGGTCGGGTAGTCGTCGCCGAAGATGCGCGGGGCCGCTTTCTCCGTGAGCTTCTCGAAGACCATGGGGATCAGGTTGAAGGCGCCCACGTCGGCGAGCTCGGGGCGCGCCGCGCCCGCCACGTTGAAGTAGCGGAGCGACGCCGTGGACAGGCCCGTGGCCTTGCCGGTCGCGCGGACCAGCCATTCACCGGCCAGCTTCGTCTCGCCGTACGGGTTCATCGGTACGCACGGCGTCTCCTCCGTCACCAGGTCCACGTCCGGCATGCCGTACACCGCCGCCGAGGACGAGAAGACGAAGGACGCGACCTCCGCCGCCGTCACGGCCTCCAGCAGGACGCGCAGGCCCTCGACGTTCTCCCGGTAGTAGTGCAGCGGCAGGTCCACCGACTCGCCGACCTGCTTCTTCGCCGCCAGGTGGACGACGCCGGTGACGGCGTGGTCCGCGAGGGTGCGGGCGACGCGCTCCCCGTCCAGGATCGACCCCACCACCAGCGGGACCCCGGCGGGCAGGCGCTCGGCGATGCCCGTGGACAGGTCGTCGTAGACCACCGCGCGCTCGCCCGCCTCGGTCATCGCCCGCACGACATGCGCTCCGATGTAACCCGCACCGCCGGTGATCAGCCAGGTCGTCATGTATCGCCGTCCCCTCGTCAGTCGTCTTGCGGTCATCAGTCAAGCAGGCGTTGGAGTCTGCAATCGCGGGAGACGCGTCAATCGTCGGTAAGAGCTTGCTGATAGCACAAAGTATGACTTGTGGTGAATGGCGAGTCGTCGGCGAAGGTTGGACGGGTCACCTTTCAGGTCGCGCGGCGTTCGGTGCCGGAGATCTGGCGGCTGCTGCACGGTGTGGACGCGGTGCACGGCCTGTACTACCTGCTCATGCACGCCGTGCGCGCCGTCCTCCCGCCCGGCGAGGTCGCCCTGCGGCTGCTGTCCGTGTGCGCGGCGGCGGTGACGGCGGGGATGGTGGCCGCTTTGGGGATACGGGTTTCCGCGGAATCCGACCGAGCGCGTCAAGCTCACCGTCGTAGGGGAGGAGTTCGTGCCCGCGGAGCCCCGGAAGGAGCACGTCCTGCGTGACGGGGTAACTCTCCGGCTCTACGTTCGCCGGCCTCAGGTCACTCGCGGCCCGGCGTCTCCTGCGCAGAGGCGTCCAGCGCCGCCGCGTCCAGCGTCGAGGTGAGCTCGTCGAGGCGTTCGCGCAGGGCGCGGATCTCGTCGGGGTCGAAGCCGGTCGCGGCGACGATCCGGCGCGGCACCTGGAGCGCGCGCTCGCGCAGGGCGAGGCCCTCCTCGGTCAGCCGCACCTCCACCGAGCGTTCGTCGCGGGCGCTGCGCTCGCGTCGGACCAGACCGGCCGCCTCCAGACGTTTGAGCAGCGGCGAGAGGGTGCCGGAGTCGAGGCGCAGGTGTTCACCGAGCTTCTTCACGGGCATCTCGCCCCGTTCCCACAGGACCAGCATCACCAGGTACTGCGGGTAGGTCAGGCCGAGATCCTTGAGGATCACGCGGTAGACACCGTTGAAGGCGCGGGAGGCGGCGTGCAGGGAGAAGCAGATCTGGGAGTCCAGGCGCAGCCAGTTCTCCTCGGTGGCGGCGGGTGTCGGCATCGCGTTCATGTCTCCAGAGTAGCTTGTGTCCGTCATTTAGTTGTAGGCAATTTAATTGTGTGCTCTAATTGTCCTCGTGAGCGGCCGGACCGGGCCGCTCACGACATGACTTGAGAGGGATGGATTTCCATGGAAGCGCTCTACACCGCTGTCGCCACCGCCACCCACGGCCGGGACGGCCGTGCCGTCTCCTCCGACGGCAAGATCGACCTCGGCCTGGCCATCCCGGTGGAGATGGGCGGCACCGGTCAGGGCACCAACCCGGAGCAGCTCTTCGCCGCCGGTTACGCCGCCTGCTTCGGCAGCGCCCTCGGTGTCGTCAGCCGCCAGGCCAAGGTCGACCTCAGCGACGCCGCCGTCACCGCCGAGGTCGGCATAGGCAAGGAGGGCGAGGGCTTCGGCCTGAAGGTCGCCCTCCGCGTCGAGCTGCCCGACTCCGTGGACGCGACGACCGGCCGCAAGCTTGTCGAGCAGGCCCACCAGGTCTGCCCGTACTCCAACGCCACCCGCGGCAACATCGAGGTCGACCTCGTCATCGAGTAAGGCCCGAGAGGGTCAGCCGACCCGCGCCGGCACCTCCCCCGCCCGTCCGCTCCACGCCACCACCACCGCCTCCTCGGGCACCGGTGCCGGCGCACGTGACAGCGGCGGACGACGGCGGTGCGTCCGGCGCGGGTCGACGTCGGGGCGAGGCAGGCGCGGATGTCGGCGAGTCGCCGCAGGCGTTCCCCGTTCGTCGAGGACCGGGTCCGGCCAGGCGGGCGCGGCGACGCCCGGGCCGTCCCGCCGGACGCCAGGTGGACGGCCGGCTCGGCGTGGGCCGCGAGGGGTTGGACGGCATACGAACTCCCCGGCGCGAGAACGGCGTTCAGACGCGATCGGTGACGGCCAGGTGCCCCGCGGGATGCGGCACGGTGGCGAGCGGCGGGCGCACGAGTGCGGCTGCCGCTGACGGCACGGGGTGGCGCTCGGCGAGCGGCACGACCGGCGGGGCGTCCGTCTCCCCCAGCACCACATGGCGTACGACCCGCTCGGCGGCGCGTCCGTCGTCGTACGGGCAGAAACGCTCGCGGAACGCGGCCCGCAGCTGGGCGGAGCGCGAGCCGCGCCAGTGGTCGGTGGCGAAGATGTCGATCAGCTCGTCCTCGCTGCGCGCGACCGCGCCCGGCGGGAAGGAACGCAGGTCGAAGTAGGTGCCGCGGGCCGCCTCGTACGCCTCCCGGTCCTCGGCGTGGATCACGATCGGCCGGTCGAGGTTGGCGTAGTCGAACATCAGGGACGAGTAGTCGGTGACCAGGGCGTCCGAGGCGAGGCACAGATGCTCGACGCGCGGGTGGTCGGTGACGTCGATGACCCCGCCCCCGCCGGGCACGAGAGGGCCGCCGTGGTCGTGGTGGGCGCGGGCCAGGACGACGAATCGGGGGCCGAGACGGCGCAGGACGCGTTCCAGGTCCAGGGCGCAGCGCTGGGTGCGGCGGTAGTCGCGGTGGGTGGGCGCGTACAGGATCGCGACCGTGCCCTCGGGGATGCCGAGGGACTCGCGCAGCCGGGCCACCTCGACCGAAGTGGCCCGCTGGAAGATGTCGTTGCGGGGGTAGCCGTAGGCGAGCGTGGTGTAGCCGCCGGGGTGGACGCGCTCCCAGGTGAGGCTGGAGTGGCGGTTGGCGGACAGGACGTAGTCCCACCTGTCGACGTCCTGGAGGAGCTCGCCGAAGTCCGTGTCGCGGGCCGCCGCCGGGCGCTCCTGGAGGTCGAGGCCCATGTGCTTGAGCGGGGTGCCGTGCTGGGTCTGGACGAGGATCTGACCGCGGCGCTTGACCAGGCGGCGGTCGAAGGTGACGTTGGCGACCAGGTACTTGGAGCGGGCGAGCGCCGTCCAGTAGGCGACCGTGCCGGGACGCAGGTGACGAGGGCCCGGCGGGATCGTGTGGTGGTGCTCGGGGCGGGCGATCCACGCCGTACGGATGTGCGGCGCGTGGGTGCGGAACGCGGCCTCCAGCGCGCCCGGGTTGCAGCCGTGGCCGCGGCCCCGGTACGCCGAGAAGACGGCCCGGTCGGCGCGCAGCGGCAGGCGCAGCTGGACGCGGTAGTGGAGCCTCAGGACGGCCGAGCGCAGCGCCTTGAGCAGGCGGACGGCGGCTTTGCCGCTGCGCCGGCGCACGGCCCCGGCCAGTTGCACGGCGCGGAAGGTGCGGTGCAGACCCAGCTGGACCAGGGCGTGCCGCAGGCGCGAGCGCAGCGGGACCGGGTGGCCGGGGGTGCGGTAACGGCGGCAGTGGGCGCGGGCCTTGCGCAGGAACTCCGCCTTGCACTCGCGCGGCAGCCGGTCGCGCCGGGTGAACACCGTCGCGAAGTGGTCGACCATGCGGCGGAACAACACCGGCCGCCAGACGGCGAGTTCGGGGCGCTGCTCGAGATACGCGAAGATCCGGTCGTACTGCTCGAAGACGTCGAAGTGGCGGCGGCTGGTCGTGCGCAGGATGGTGCCGCGCCGGCGCTGCCGGTAGTACACGCACACCCGGTCGAGGGTCGCGATCGACTCGGCGGTCATCAGGACCGGGTACGACCACGGGGTGTCCTCGTAGTAGCCGGGCGGGAAGGCGAAGCCCTCGCGCTCGACGAACTCCCTGCGGTACGCCTTGTTCCAGGCCACCATCGGCAGCTTGAGCAGACCCGGGCGGTCCTGGAGACGGAAGGGCGCAGGTCCGTGCTCGGTGAGCCGGCCGCCGGCCTGGCTGCGGGCGGTGCGGCCCGACCAGTGGGTGCGCGCGTAGTCGTGGACCAGGACGTCCGGCTCGTCCGTCTCCTTCAGCCGGTCGGCGATCGCGTGGAGCGCGCCCGGGGCGAGGGTGTCGTCGCTGTCGAGGAAGAGGAGGTAGTCGCCCGTGGCCTCGCGCATCCCGGCGTTGCGGGCGCGGCCGAGGCCCTCGTTCTGCGGCAGATGGAGTGGTCGTACACGTGGATCGCGGGCGGCGGCCTCGTCGATGATCTCGCCGCAGGCGTCCGGCGAGCAGTCGTCGACCGCGATCACTTCGAGATCGGGATACGACTGGGAGAGCACCGATTCCAGGCATTCGTGCAGGTACGCCTGAACCTTGTACGCGGGGACAATGACACTGAACCTGGGCAAGGGACATCCATGGGTCGGCGGGTCGGCGCGGGCGTTCTGCCCGGGAACGGCCGATGGAGTGAGTTAGTTACGGTGTTGTGCTGCATACGGGGGATTGTGGGTGAACGTCAGGGGGCGGACCGAGTGTCGGTCCGCCCCCTGCGAAATGAGGTCCTTATGCGCCTGATGTGCCTAGCGTCCTGATGTGCCTGGTGTCCTACTTGACCGCGCCGGCCATCACCCCGGACACGAACTGCCGCTGGAACGCGAAGAACACGGCCAGCGGGATCACCATGGAGATGAAGGCGCCGGGCGCCAGGACGTCGATGTTGTTGCCGAACTGGCGTACCTGCGTCTGGAGTGCCACCGTGATCGGCTGGCTGCCGGAGTCGGTGAACACCAGCGCGATCAGCATGTCGTTCCACACCCACAGGAACTGGAAGATGCCCAGGCTCGCGATGGCGGGCGCGCCGAGCGGCATCACGACCCGTATGAACAGGCGCAGTTCACCCGCGCCGTCCAGCCGGGCCGCTTCCAGCAGTTCCCTCGGGATCTCCGCGAAGAAGTTCCGCAGCAGGAACACCGCGAACGGCAGACCGAAGCCCGTGTGGAAGAGGATCACGCCGAAGATGGAGCCGAACAGGCCGAGTTTGCCGAAGAGTTCGGCGATCGGGATCAGCGCCACCTGCACCGGCACCACCAGCAGGCCGACCACGCCGAGGAACCACCAGTCGCGGCCCGGGAACTCCATCCACGCGAACGCGTAGCCCGCGAGCGCGCCGACGACGACCACGAGGGCCGTCGCCGGGACGGTGATCAGCACGGTGTTGACGAGCGAGTCGGTGATGTCGCTGTTCTGGAGGAGCTTGTCGTAGCTGTCGAAGGTGAGTTGGGACGGCTTGGAGAAGACCTCCCACCAGCCGCTCGCGGCCAGATCCTGCGGGGTGCGCAGCGAGGACAGCAGCAGGCCGATCGTCGGCACCAGCCAGAACAGTCCGACGAGAATGAGGAACACGCGCAGCACGCCGCCGCTCACGCCTGACACGAGGCGGGAGCCGAGCGACTGCTTGGCCTTCACGACCTGGACCGGCGCCGGCTTACTGAGCCGGTCGGCATGCGTGGTCATCGCCGCACCTCCCGCTTGAGCCGACGCACGTTGAACCACATCACCGGAATGACAAGGAGCAGCAGGAACACCGAGATGGCGCTGGCGATGCCCGGCTGGTCCTCGGAGAAGCCCTTGCGGTACAGCTCCAGCGCGAGGACGTTCGCGTCGTCCTGCGAGGAGCCCGGCGCGATGATGAAGACCAGGTCGAAGATCTTCAGCACGTTGATCATCAGGGTGACGGCGACGACCGCGAGGACCGGCGCGAGCAGGGGCACCGTGATCTTGCGGAACACCTGCCATTCGTTCGCGCCGTCGACGCGGGCGGCCTCCAGGAGATCGCGCGGGATCCCGGCCAGCCCGGCCGCGATCAGCACCATCGCGAAACCGGCCCACATCCAGATGTACGACCCGATGATCGCGGGCGTGACGAGGGACGGGCCGAGCCAGTCCAGGCCGTTGTAGGGCTCCTTGAAGTTGCCGGGCGGGAGCCGGAGTTGGGCTCCGTCGGCCGCCTCGGGGAGCGTGAACGTGCCGTCGTCGGCGGCTCTCGTCGAGGCGACGACCTTGCCGTCCTTGACCGCCTCGATCTTCATGCCGGGGTAGCCCACCTCGGACGCGTCGGGCGCGCCCAGCGTGCCGACGCCCTTGCCGCGGGTGAAGTCCTGCCACGTCGTGCCGGTGATCTTCCCCGGCTCGGGCCGCGGCGCTACGGCCGTCTCGGCGCCGTCGGGCATCTGCTCGGGGGCGACGCCGACGAGGGGCAGGGTGACCGTCTCCCCGGTCTGGACGGTGCCCTTGGTGATGAAGCCGCCTCGATCGGGCTGGAGCGGCGAGTCGCGGCCCGGGTGCGCCTTCGGGAACGCGGAAGCCTCGGCGAACGTGTCGTGGACGCCCACCCACACCGCGTTCGCGACGCCCTTGTCCGGATCCTGGTCGTAGACCAGGCGGAAGATGATGCCCGCCGCCAGCATCGAGATCGCCATCGGCATGAAGACGACCAGCTTGAACGCCGTGCCCCAGCGCACTCGTTCGGTCAGCACCGCGAAGATCAGGCCGAGCGCGGTGGCCACCGTCGGGGCGAACACCACCCAGATGATGTTGTTCTTGAGGGCGGTGCGGATGCCGTCGTCGGTGAAGAGGGACTTGTAGTTGTCGATTCCCGCGAAGCCGTCGCCCGACTGGTTGTAGAAGCTGCGGACGACCGAGTACCCGATCGGGTAGACCACGAGCGCGCCCAGCAGCACGAGAGCGGGCAGCAGGAACAGTGCCACCACGGTCTTGCGGGTGCCGGTCACGCTCTTGCGCGACTTGGGGGCGGCAGGGGTCGGTGGGACCCCTGCCGTGGCCGACGTCATCCCGTCAGCCCCCGTAGGCCGCTGCCGCGTTGGCTTCCAGTTTCGCTTGCGTGCCCGCGATGTCCTTCGGGTTCTTCAGGAAGTCCTGAAGGTCCTTCCACTCGCCCTTGCCGGGCGTGCCGCCGAAGGCCTGCGGTGCCTGGTCGGACAGGTCGAAGCGGAAGTCGTCGCCCGAGGCGATCAGGGCCTTGGCGATCTTCTGCTGCACGGCGTTCGGATACGCCGAGTTCGGCACGTTCTTGTTGGGCGAGAGGTAGCCGCCCAGCTCCGCCTGGATCGTCGCCGCGTCCGGGGAGGCCAGGAACGTCGCCAGCGCCTGCGACGCCTTCGAGTCCTCCAGGATGACGGCCGCGTCGCCGCCGGTGACCACGGGCGCGGTGTCGCCCACCGCCGGGAACGGGAACACCTTCGCGTCCGTGCCGATCTTCGCGTCGGTCTCGCCGATGTTGACCTGCACGAAGTCGGCCTCGAAGACCATGCCCGCCTTGGGCTGGGCGCCGCCGGTGAAGGTCTGCGTCACGGAGGCCGGGAACTCCGTCTGGAGCGCGCCGTCCGCGCCGCCCGCGATGTAGTCCTGCTTGCCCCAGATCTGGGCCAGCGTGGTCAGCGCGTCCTTCACGGACGGGTCCGTCCACTTGATCTCGTGCTTGGCCAGCTGGTCGTACTTCTCCGGGCCGGCCTGGGAGAGATAGACGTTCTCGAACCAGTCCGTGAGCGTCCAGCCGTCGGCGCCGGCGACGGAGAACGGGGTGACGCCGGAGTCGTAGACCGTCTGCGCGGTGGTGAGCAGTTCGTCCCAGGTCTTGGGCTCAGCTGCGCCCGCGTTCTCGAAGACCTCGGCGTTGTACCAGATCAGAGACTTGTTGGCGGCCTTGTAATAGACGCCGTACTGCTTGCCACCGACCTTGCCGATGTCCTGCCAGCCCTGCGAGTAGTTCTTGGCGAGCTCCGCCTGCGCCTCGCTGCCCAGCGGCTTGGCCCACTTCTTGTCCACGGCCTGCTTGATGGCACCCGGCTGCGGGAGCATCGCGACGTCCGGCGGCTGGCCGCCCGCGATCTTCGACCCGAGGAAGTTGACGATCGGGTCCTGTGCGGGAACGAAGGTCACCGTGGCGCCGGTGCGCTTCTCGAACTCCTCGAGGACCTTCTTGAAGTTGGCCTGCTCCGGGCCGGTCCAGACGGCGGCGACCTCAAGGCTCTCGCCGTCGAGCTTGGGGAGGGGGACGGCGCTGCCGGTTGCGGCGGCGCCGGTGGTGTCGCTGTCGCTGCTCTTCTCGTCGTCGCTGCCGCATGCGGTGAGCGAGAGCGCGAGTGCTCCCGCGATGACGGCGGCTGCGGTTTTCGCGGCCCCGGACCTGCGTGTCCGGATAATTGTGCTCGTCCTGCGCATCACTACCCCGTTCTTTGTGCCTCATCGAACGTTCGAGCGCTGTCCCGTGCGGTCTGGTCTACGCCCGGGAGGTGGGGTCGGCAAGACCGCGTCGCGTGTCAAGCCGGGGATCGTGACCCCCCTGTGACCAGGTACCCGGCGTCGGTGGCGCCCTCGCTGGGGGCTCGCTGACCCCAGACCCCTGCTATCGGCCAGGAGGGTCTGTTCCTCAAGTGCCTGATGGGCTGAAATGTGCCCTGCGCTGTCTGAGGGCCGGCGGTCTGAGGGCCATAGGGGTGATGGCGACGGAGGGCTATATGAGTGAGGGCACCTGGGTCGCCGAGACTTCCCGCGCCGCCCGCTCCAGGGCACTGGCCAGCAGGGCCAGATCGGTGGGGCCGTTGCCCAGTTCGCGGACCGGGCGGCGGGCCGGGGGGTCTCCCATGCGTTCCCACTCCAGGGGGACGACCGTCGGCCGCAGGGTGGCCGTGCGTGGGATGCGGCCGGTGACGCGGCCTCCCTGGAAGGCGGTCACCCGTCCGTCCGCCCAGGCCAGGCGCCCGCGCCCCGGTGCCGGTTCGTCCGGGCCCGGCGCCAGCGGGTCGAGGGCGACGCGCAGGGTGGCCCGCCGGGCCGGCTCGGACTGTGCCGTACGGCCGCAGAGGCCGGCGGCGGCCACCAGGTGCACGCCGAGCCGCTCGCCCTCCCGGGCCACGGCCTCCAGCGCGCGTATCACCGAGCCCGCCGCGGGCCTGCCCGGGGAACCCAGCGCGGGGGAGACCAGGGCGTCCAGGTCGTCCACGATCACGACCAGCCGGGGGAGCGGGGGGACCGACTCCGTCTGCGCACGCCTGGCCGCCGGTCGGAGCCGGATGGTCGAGCTGGGCGGGGAGTCGAGGTCTCCGGCGGCGGTGCCGGCGTGGTCCGCGCCGCGGGTCGAGGGCGTGCGCTGGGCGACTATGCGGCCCGAGACCTCGCGCCCGGTGTGCCACTCGGCGAAGTCGGACCGCCCGAGCAGCTCCGCGCGCCGCTTCAGCTCGGCGCTCAGGGACTGCGCGAACTCCCGCATGCGCACGGGGTCGTTGGCGGTGAGGTGGGTGCTGACGTGCGGGACATCCGTACAGACGCGCAGGCCTTCGCCGTGTCCGCCGCCGCCCGTGCCGGTGCTGTCCCGGCCGTCGATCAGGACGATGCCCAGCCGGTCGGGACGCTCGGCCGCGGCGAGCGACGCGACGACCGCGCGCAGCAGTTCCGTACGTCCGCTGCCCGGCGGTCCCTCGATCAGCAGGTGCGGGCCGTCGGCCGCGAGGTCCGCGCAGACCGGGCCGCGCGGTCCGGCGCCGAGCACGGCCCGGGCGCGCCCGCCGAGCGACTCGGTGTCGTCCGCCGCGTCCGCCCAGCGTGCCATCAGGGACGCCGGGGTGGCCCGGGCGAGGCCCAACTCGTCCAGCAGCCGCGCCGCTTGGGGCAACGGCGCCGACACCCGCGCGTGCCGCTCGCCGCCGGCCCCCTCCGCCCGCAGCGGCGCCAACGCCCGCGCGAACCGCTCGGCCCAGGCGAGCGAGACGGCGTCTACGGCGGCGATGGTGCCGGGGCCTACGGGGCCGGGTCCTGCGGTGGCGGGTGCTGCGGGGCGGGGTCCTGCTGTGCCGGGTTCTGCGGGGGCGGGTCCTGCGGGGCCGGGCTGAGGGGTGCGGGATTGGGGGGTGCGGGTTTCCGTCCCGGTCCGGGCGACGCGCATCAGCCGCAGTGCCGTCGCCACGTCACCGCTGAGCAGGGCGACCGCACCGCACTCCCGGAACGCCGGGGAGGCCGCGCAGGCCGTCTCGTACGTCTCCGTCACCGGCGAGGCGGGCGAGGCGGGTGCCGTCTCGGCGAGGCATACGACGTGGATGCCGGCCTGCGGGCCTTCCAGCGCCAGCCGCGCCACCGCCTCCCGCACGGCGGCGCCTCCGGGGGCGCCGTCCACGACGACCACGGTGTACGGGCCCGCGAAGTCGCTCCCGCTGGTCTCGCCGGGGGCGCTGCCTCGCTCGCCCGCCGCGTGGTCGTCCTTCGCCCAGGAGGGGCGTCTGCCCGCCGCCCGGGACGGCTCGTGGCGCGCATCGTCCTCCGGGCCCTGCGGGCCGCGACCGGTGAGCGTCAGGGTCGGGTTCTGTCCGCGTCCCGCGTCCGCGAGGTGGTCCTCCAGGCGGCGGAGGAGTTCGTCGGTGCGGGCCGTGGCCTGTTCGCGGTCGTAGGCGAGGAGGAGACGGCAGTCCTGGCCGTGGCTCGGGCGCAGATGGGGGAGCCAGCCCAGCCAGGACCACTCTGCGGTGCGCTCCTCCAGGGGACGGGCACGGTCCGCGCTGATCAGGACGATTTCCAGGGTCTCCGGCGAGTGCAGCGCGGCGAGTTGCGAGACGACCGCGCGGGCCAGCCCGGCGAGCCGCGTGCGCGGGCCGGCCAGCCCCAGCGCGCCGACCTCGCGCAGGTCGGCGGTCACCGGCACCGCGGGCAGCAGGCCCGAGCCGTCCGGCGCCGCCCGGTCGGCCGTGCCCAGCCGCACCGTCAGTGTCTCGGGGTGTCCCGGCCCGCGCTCCCACAGGCGCGGCCCGGGGCCCAGCGCCGTCAGCAGCAGGGCCGCCGGGTCCGGCCAGGTCTCGGGGGCCCGGGGTGCGGTGGCCGGGGGTTCGGCCGGCGAGGGGTGGACACCTTCGTCGTCCGTCCCGCGCCGGGCCGCGTCCTGTTCGCCGCGTCCGCCGGTCAGCCGCCGCGCCCAGGCCGAAAGCCCACCACGCTTGCGCACTCCCTGCGGCACATCGGTCCCCCGGAGGGGGGTCCCTTTGCGCCGACCGTCGTTTCCGGCGACACCCGGGGCGTCGTCCGCACTGCCGTCGGCCTCGCTGGGTGCGGCGTGCGCGTGGTCGGCAGGGGCACCGCCACGCGGGCTCGGCCCGGTTGGGCCTTCGTATGTCCTGCCGCCGTCTGCGTCGGCCTGGCCGGAGGCGCCGCGTGCTGTGCCCGCCGGGAGTCGTCCTCCGCGTGTCCGGCTGTCGTTTCCGGTGGCCGGGCCGGGGGTTCCGCCGGACGCGGCTGTTCCGGTCGGTCCGCCGTGCATCCGGCCGTCGTTCCCGCCGGTCTCGCCGGAGGTGCCGCGTGCTGTGCCCGCTCCGAGCCGTCCTCCGCGTGTCCGGCCCTCGTTTCCGGCGGCCGGGGTGCGGGACTCGCCCGGGGCGGCAGGCCCGGTCGGTCCTCGGTGTGTCCGGCCGTCGTCTCGGCCGGTCTCGCCGGAGGTGCCGTCTGGCGTGGCCGCCGGGAGTCGTCCTCCGCGTGTCCGGCTGTCGTTTCCGGTGGCCGGGCCGGGGGTTCCGCCGGACGCGGCTGCTCCGGTCGGTCCGCCGTGCATCCGGCCGTCGTTCCCGTCGGTCTCGCCCGAGGTGCCGCCTGCCGTGCCCGCCCCGAGCCGTCCTCCGCGCGTCCGGCGGTCCCTTCCGGTGAGGGGGCTGGCAGTCCCGTCTGGCGCGGCTGCTCCGGTCGGTCCTCCGTGCGTCCAGCCGCAGTCTCCGTCGGAGTCGTCGGTCGGCGCGTCCGGCCCGAGTCGTCCCGCGTGGATCTCCCCGCTGTCACCGGTACCCGCCCCGAAAGCGCCACCGCCGTCGGTGCCCGTGTCTGAGATGCCTCCCGCCGAGCCCGCACCGGACGACCTTCCGCGCCCCCGGCCGCCGTCTCCAGGGCCCGCATCGGAGATGCCCCCGGTCCCGAGCCGCCCTCCATGGGTCTCTCCGCTGTCACCACCGGAGCTGTCCCGCCGTACGTCCCCTGTCCGGCCGTACGACCTGGCCCCCCTCGTCTCGATCCCCGGCGCCCCACCCTGGCCGGGTACGACGATCGGCGGGTCGGCAGCGGCGTGGGGCTGGGCGCCCGGGGTGGCGGTCGAGGCGCCCCAGCCTGCCGAGCCGTACGCGTGATGGGTTCGGTCGGTCGGGGTGGGCACGACGGCGGGGCCGGCGTCTTGCGTGGCGCCGGTCTCGGCCGGTACGCGCACGTGCCCCTCTCCGTCCGGAGCCGTCCGCACGCGTGCCCCCGGGCCGCCGGCCGGAGCCAGGCGCAGTGCCGACTCACCCAGTCGCAGCAGCGCGCCCGGTGTGAAGCGGACCGGGCGGGTGCCCACGCGCGTGCCGTCCAGCGTGGTGCCGTTCGTGGAATCGAGGTCGGCGACCGAGACGCGGCCGTCGGCGGCGACCGTCACCGCGCAGTGCAGGCGGGAGACGTCCGGGTCGTCGAGCGGGACATCGGCATCGGCGGAGCGGCCGATGTGGATCTGGCCGCCATGGAGGAGGTGGACCCCGCCCGCGTCGGGCCCCGCGACCACCTGGAGCTGGGCCGGGGCGCCGTCCAGCTCGGGGTGGGCCTCCGGCTCGCCGGGGGCGCCCAGGGACAGCACCGCGCCGTCGATCAGCGGGGGCTCGCCCAGGGTGCAGCGCTGGGTGTCGAGCCGCTCCGCACCGGCGTACAGCACGACCGCGCCCTCGCCCCCGGAGAGCGCCGACGCGACCGCGGCCAGGGCCGTGCCCGCGGGCGCCGTGAGCAGCACGTCGCGGCTCGCGGCGCGGCCGGTCGCCCGGTCGGGCGGGCCCAGCGGGTCTACGACGGTCAGCCGGATCTGCATCGCCGTCAGCGGTCCCTTCGCGCGGGCACCCGAAAGCGGTGGTGAAGCCGCCTCGCGGTCCCCCACCGCGGACTTTCCCCACCGCCACGAGCACGTCGGCCAGTACGGAAGCATCCTCGCACCTGCCACTGACAACGCGCCCGCAGCCCGGCACCAAATGATCTTGATTGGTCGGCTCTGCCCGCAAAAGTGCCTGACCGGTGCCTTACCGGTGACCGCTTGAGATCAGTCACGTCCGGGTCCGGCAACCAGCCGATCGAGCCGAGCGTCTTTCCTTCGAACGGGTACGAGAACCGGTACGTAAGACGCACAGAAAGACGACAGAGTGCCGCCGAGCGCGGCGGCACTACAGTAGGGCGGAACACAGGCAAGCAGCAGGGAGCGCATGACGTGCGGCCGGTAGGCAGCAAGTACTTCCTCGAGGAGCCACTCGGACGGGGCGCCACGGGAACCGTCTGGCGAGCCCGCCAGCGCGAGGTCGCCGGCGCCGAGGCGGCCGTGCCCGGCCAGCCCGGCGAGACCGTGGCGATCAAGGTCCTCAAGGAGGAACTCGCCAGCGACGCGGACATCG
The DNA here is from genome assembly GCF_040654815.1 of Streptomyces sp. NPDC050619. Classification (NCBI taxonomy): domain Bacteria; kingdom Bacillati; phylum Actinomycetota; class Actinomycetes; order Kitasatosporales; family Streptomycetaceae; genus Streptomyces; species Streptomyces sp. NPDC050619. Next base: position 30,328 of record NZ_JBFAIR010000010.1, read on the forward strand.
TGATGCGGTTTCTGCGGGAGAGGTCCGTCCTGCTCCGCCTGACCCATCCGAACATCGTCCGCGTGCGCGACCTGGTGGTCGAGGGCGATCTGCTCGCCCTGGTCATGGACCTCGTCGAAGGCCCGGACCTGCACCGCTACCTGCGCGAGAACGGCCCCTTCACGCCGGTCGGCGCCGCGCTGCTGACCGCCCAGATCGCCGACGCGCTCGCCGCCAGCCATGCCGACGGCGTCGTCCACCGCGACCTGAAACCGGCCAACGTCCTGCTCAAGCAGAACGGCGGCCAGATGCACCCGATGCTGACCGACTTCGGCATCGCCCGGCTGGCCGATTCCCCCGGACTCACCCGGACGCACGAGTTCGTCGGCACGCCCGCGTACATCGCGCCCGAGTCCGCCGAGGGCCGCCCGCAGACCTCCGCCGTCGACGTCTACGGCGCCGGCATCCTGATGTACGAGCTGGTCACCGGCCGTCCGCCGTTCTCCGGCGGCTCTGCCCTCGAAGTCCTGCACCAGCACCTGAGCGCCGAACCGCGCCGCCCGTCCACGGTCCCCGACCCCCTGTGGACGGTCATCGAGCGCTGCCTGCGCAAGAACCCCGACGAGCGGCCGAGCGCCGAGAACCTGGCCCGTGGCCTGCGTACCGTCGCCGAGGGCATCGGCGTGCACGCGAACTCCGCGCAGATCGCCGCCGCGGAGTCGGTCGGCATGCTGCTCGTGCCCGACCCGGCGCCGGCGGCCGTCCCGGACGTGCCCGGCGCTGCCGATCCGACCCAGGCGTTCCAGCACGGCGCGGGCGCGTACGACCCGAACGGCGCCACCAGCGTGCTGCCGCACACCGGCGGCCCCGCGGGCGCCGCCGACCCCACCGCCGTGCTCCCGAATCGCGGCGCGGCCGATCCGACCGCCGTCATGCCGTCGATGCCGCCGGGACAGCCGGGCGGACAGCAGGGGCAGCACGGGCAGCAGCCCGGTCAGCCCGAGGAACCGCATCCCTGGCAGAACCAGCTGCGCGCCGCCCGTGATCGCAACGAGCCGACGCAGGTCCAGTACCTCGACCCCAACCAGGACCCGCTGCGCCGCCGCCCCCAGCGGCAGGTCGCCCGGCCGCAGCAGCAGCCCAGGCCCCAGCAGCGCCCGCAGCCCGGTGGCTACGGCCATCCGCAGCAGCAACAGCCGCAGCAGTACGCCCCGCCGCAGCACCAGCAGCCGCAGCGGTACGCGCCGCCCGCCCAGCCGGAGCCCCAGCGGCCCGTACGCGAGCCCCGCGAGCCGCGGCAGCGCAGCGCCAACCGGATGAAGATCCCGGGCCTCGGCTGCCTCAAGGGGTGCCTGTTCACGATCGTCATCCTGTTCGTCGCGAGCTGGCTGGTCTGGGAGCTGAGCCCGCTCCAGGACTGGATCGGCACGGGCAAGGGCTACTGGGACCAGCTCTCCGACTGGTTCAGCACGGCGTCCGGGTGGATCGAGAAGCTGGGCGGTGGCTCCTCCTCGTAACGGCGAGGTTGGTGATTTGTCGACACCTGGCGGGTGGTTTCTGCCTCCGCGGTGAAGGTTGGCTCTTCCGGCGCGTACTTTTATCGGCAACACGCGTCGGTAGGAGCAGCCTTGGCACGGAAGATCGGCAGCCGGTACACCGCTCACCAGATCCTGGGGCGGGGCAGCGCCGGCACGGTGTGGCTGGGCGAGGGACCCGAGGGGCCCGTCGCCGTCAAGCTGCTGCGCGAGGACCTCGCGTCCGACCAGGAACTCGTCGGACGCTTCGTGCAGGAGCGCACGGCGCTGCTCGGCCTGGAGCACCCGAACGTGGTCTCCGTACGGGACCTGGTGGTCGACGGCAACGACCTCGCGCTGGTCATGGACCTCGTCCGGGGCACGGATCTGCGTACCCGGCTCGACCGGGAGAAGCGGCTCGCGCCCGAGGCGGCCGTCGCGATCGTGGCGGACGTGGCGGACGGGCTGGCGGCGGCGCACGCGGCCGGGGTCGTGCACCGCGACGTCAAGCCGGAGAACGTGCTCCTCGACATGCAGGGCCCGCTGGGCCCGGGCGGCTCCCATCCGGCGCTGCTGACCGACTTCGGTGTGGCCAAGCTGATCGATTCGCCGCGCAGGACGCGCGCGACGAAGATCATCGGCACGCCCGACTATCTGGCGCCGGAGATCGTGGAGGGGCTGCCGCCGCGTGCGGCGGTCGACATCTACGCGCTGGCCACGGTGCTCTACGAGTTGCTGGCGGGCTTCACGCCGTTCGGCGGGGGACACCCGGGCGCGGTGCTGCGCCGCCACGTCACGGAGACGGTGGTCCCCCTTCCGGGCATCCCGGACGAACTCTGGCAGCTGATCGTGCAGTGCCTGGCCAAGGGGCCGGCCTCGCGGCTGCGGGCCTCGGAGCTGGGGGCGCGGCTGCGGGAGCTGCTGCCGATGCTGGCGGGCATGCCGCCGCTGGACGTGGACGAGCCGGACACGGAGGAGGACGCGGAGGAGGAACGCGAGGCTCCGCCTCAGCAGGCCGCGTCCTCGGCGGCCCGGGTGCGCCGGGGCGCGGTGCCGCTGGTCCCGAGAGCGAAGCCGGCCGACTCCAACCGGGACACGCATACGTCGATGAGGGTGCCGGGGCCTGATGAGCTGGCCGGGGGTGCGCGGGGGACCGCTCGGGCGCCGCGGGCTGCGGGGGCCCCGCGGCCTGGCTCCGCCCGGCACCGGGCTGCGACTCGGCGGCGGCGGGTGGTGTTGGGGGTGGCGGCGGCGGTTCTGGTGGCTGCGGCTGGGGTCGGTACGTGGGTGGCGACCTCTGGAGACGACGCGGGGGCGACTCCCCAGGACACGAAGAACTCGGCACCGGCGACACCGTGAACGCCAGGGGCTTCGCCCCTTCGACCCCACCAGGGGGCTCCGCCCCCTGGACCCCCGGCCTATGCCCACCCGCCATCCGACTCGGTTGGGCAGAAGTGGCCCACCCCTCGGCCACCCGACTCGGTCGGCCGAGAAGTATGCAGGCCACCGTCCCCGGCGTTCCCGCTTGGCGGAGCCGTTACGCTGGAGGCGTGGCAGTCGTCGATGTATCCGAAGAGCTCAAGTCCCTCTCCTCGACCATGGAGTCGATCGAGGCCGTTCTGGACCTCGACAAGCTGAGGGCAGATATCGCCGTGCTCGAGGAGCAGGCGGCCGCGCCGTCCCTGTGGGACAACCCGGACGAGGCGCAGAAGATCACCAGCAAGCTCTCCCACCTCCAGGCCGAGGTCAGGAAGGCGGAGACGCTGCGCGGACGGATCGACGATCTCTCCGTGCTGTTCGAGATGGCCGAGGAGGAGGACGACCCGGACACCAAGGCCGAGGCCGAGTCCGAGCTCGTCGCCGTCAAGAAGGCGCTGGACGAGATGGAGGTCCGCACGCTCCTCAGCGGTGAGTACGACGCGCGCGAGGCGCTCGTCAACATCCGCGCCGAAGCAGGTGGCGTCGACGCCGCCGACTTCGCCGAGAAGCTCCAGCGGATGTACCTGCGCTGGGCGGAGCAGCACGGCTACAAGACCGAGGTCTACGAGACGTCGTACGCGGAAGAGGCCGGCATCAAGTCGACCACCTTCGCCGTGCAGATTCCGTACGCCTACGGCACCCTCTCCGTGGAGCAGGGCACCCACCGGCTCGTGCGCATCTCGCCCTTCGACAACCAGGGGCGGCGCCAGACCTCCTTCGCGGGCGTCGAGATCCTTCCCGTGGTCGAGCAGACCGATCACATCGAGATCGACGAGTCCGAGCTGCGGGTGGACGTCTACCGGTCCTCCGGCCCGGGCGGCCAGGGAGTCAACACCACCGACTCCGCGGTGCGCCTCACCCACCTCCCCACCGGCATCGTCGTCTCCTGCCAGAACGAGCGGTCGCAGATCCAGAACAAGGCGACCGCGATGAACGTGCTCCAGGCCAAGCTCCTCGAGCGGCGCCGCCAGGAGGAGCAGGCCAAGATGAACGCCCTCAAGGGCGACGGCGGCAACTCCTGGGGCAACCAGATGCGTTCGTACGTACTGCACCCGTACCAGATGGTCAAGGACCTGCGCACCGACTTCGAAGTCGGCAATCCCGAGGCCGTGTTCAACGGCGAGATCGACGGATTCCTGGAGGCCGGAATTCGCTGGCGCAAGCAGACGGAGAAGTAAGTTTGTCGACAAGGCAACTGCCGCTCTTCCGGCGGCAGTTGCCTTTTGCGTGCCCGGTTGAATGCCTGATGTCTGGGTTTTACATCACACTCACAGGTTTCAATCTCTGGCAAAGATCCCGTAGCTGGACATCGCGCCCGCAACGCCCTTGACGTTGGTTTGAAAAATGGGAAGGGTGATGCGCGGCATGCGTATCTTTGGGGCGCATGTGAACCGGGGGGCTTCAGCGCAGCTGGCTATCTCCGTCGATCACAGCCCCGAGCGCCGCCTCACCGACGATGAGCTACTGGGGGTAGCAACCAGATGACCAAGAAGACGCGGATCCGTGTCGCACGGATAGCGGCCGGTGCCGTGATCGCGGCCGGTGCCTCGCTGACCGCCGCTGGCGCGGCATCCGCCGCCGAGCCGGAAGACGACTGCATCCTGGGCATTCTGTGCGCCCCGGAGTCGCCGACCCCGACCCCGACGCCGCCGGTCCCCACCGACATTCCGACGGACCTGCCGACGACCGAGCCCACCGGTGAGCCGACCGAGCCCACGGAGGAGCCCACCGAGGAGCCGACGGACAACCCGACCGACGCGCCGACCGACCCGGGCAACGGGAACGGGAACGGAAACGGCAATGGGAACGGGAACGGCAACGGGAACGGCAACGGCAATGGTGCCGGCGGCGGCAACAGCAACACCGACCCCGACGGTGGCGCTGCCGCCCAGGAAGAGGGCTCCTCGTCCCTCACCGACACCGGCTCGGAAACCCCGGTGTCCCCCGACACCTCGGCCCAGGGCAGCGGTGACGAGCTCGCCGACACCGGTGCCGCGCAGACCACCTTCCTGGTGATCGGCGCCGCCACGATGATCGCCGGCGGTGTCGGCTTCCGTATCCTGCCGCGCCTGATGGGCGGCCGGGGCGGCGCGGCTGCCTGACGGTAGCCGTCTGCGTACGGAACGTACGCATGCCATGCGGCGAGGGGCCCGGAGCGGATGTATCGCTCCGGGCCCCTCGTATGTCTTCTTATGTCCTCTATGCGGTCTGGTGGGCCAGCAGCGCCAAGGCCGCGATCAGCACTGCCAGCAGTGCGATCAGCGCCATGGGGTTCATTCCGGCGAAAAGGTTGTCCTGCTGCAGCCGCTCGCGGTTGGCGCGGCACACAGGGCACCTGCCTTCGCTCACGGGCGCGGCGCAGTTCGCGCACACCAGCCGGTCGTACGTCATGCGCTCGCCCTCCTTGCACCGGTTCCATGTACACAACGCTCGCGGCGGCGCGAACGTTCCCCCTCCACCATGCCAGGTTCTTCCTCCGGAGGTCGGGCGGTCGCTCTCGGGGGGTGGCTCGCATTGTTTCGCGGCTGCCGGCCGGTGGGGGCTTGTCGCGCCCACGCGGCGGAGCCGCATATCGACACAGCCTCGCGCCCCTTAGACGTACCGTTCCTTTCAAAGGTTGCCCGGTACAAAAGTGCACAACCCTCACGGAACCGTTACCTGTGACTGCGGTCAGGTCCCCGGTTCGCGTATGGTCACGCTCATCTACCCCCGGCTACCCGTGGTGCATCCGTGATCCGATTCGACAACGTATCCAAGGTCTACCCCAAGCAGACCCGTCCTGCACTCAGGGATGTCTCCCTGGAAGTGGACAAGGGCGAGTTCGTGTTCCTCGTGGGGTCCTCCGGCTCCGGAAAGTCCACCTTCCTGCGGCTGGTCCTCCGTGAGGAGCGGTGCAGTCACGGTCAGGTGCACGTTCTGGGCAAGGATCTCGCGCGCCTGTCCAACTGGAAGGTGCCGCAGATGCGGCGCCAGTTGGGGACGGTGTTCCAGGACTTCCGGCTGCTGCCGAACAAGACGGTCGCCGAGAACGTGGCCTTCGCGCAGGAGGTCATCGGCAAGTCGAAGGGCGAGATCCGCAAGTCCGTGCCGCAGGTGCTCGACCTCGTCGGCCTCGGCGGCAAGGAGGACCGGATGCCAGGCGAGTTGTCCGGTGGTGAGCAGCAGCGTGTGGCCATCGCCAGGGCCTTCGTGAACCGGCCCAAGCTGCTCATCGCGGACGAGCCCACCGGCAACCTCGACCCGCAGACCTCCGTCGGCATCATGAAGCTGCTCGACCGCATCAACCGGACGGGTACGACCGTGGTGATGGCGACGCACGACCAGAACATCGTGGACCAGATGCGCAAGCGCGTCATCGAGCTGGAGACCGGCCGCCTCGTCCGCGACCAGGCACGCGGCGTCTACGGCTACCAGCACTGACCGCCGTCTGATGACCGTCCACGGAAAGGCTTGACCAGACGTCATGCGCGCCCAGTTCGTTCTGTCGGAGATCGGTGTCGGTCTCCGCCGCAATCTGACGATGACCTTCGCGGTCATCGTCTCCGTCGCCCTGTCGCTCGCCCTGTTCGGCGGGTCGCTCCTGATGAGCGACCAGGTCAGCACCATGAAGGGCTACTGGTACGACAAGGTCAACGTCTCTGTCTTCCTCTGCAACAAGAGCGACGCCGAGTCCGACCCGAACTGCGCCAAGGGCGCGGTCACCGAGGACCAGAAGAAGGACATCCTCTCCGACCTGAAGAAGATGTCGACGGTCGTGCAGACGGTCACCTACGAGTCGCAGGACAGCGCGTACAAGCACTACAAGGAGCAGTTCGGCGACTCCCCGCTGGCCAGCTCCCTCACGCCGGACCAGATGCAGGAGTCGTACCGCATCAAGCTGAAGGACCCGGAGAAGTACCAGGTCATCGCGACCGCCTTCGACGGGCGGGACGGCGTGCAGTCCGTGCAGGACCAGAAGGGGATCCTCGACAACCTCTTCGGGCTGCTCAACGGCATGAACTGGGCGGCGCGGGCGGTCATGGCGCTGATGCTGGTGGTCGCGCTGATGCTGATCGTCAACACCGTGCGCGTCTCCGCGTTCAGCCGGCGGCGCGAGACCGGGATCATGCGCCTGGTGGGCGCCTCGGGCTTCTACATCCAGGCGCCGTTCATCATGGAGGCCGCGGTCGCCGGGCTGATCGGCGGCACGGTCGCGTGCGGGTTCCTGGTGATCGCGCGGTACTTCCTCATCGACCACGGCCTGGCCCTGTCCGAGAAGCTGAACCTGATCAACTTCATCGGCTGGGAAGCCGTACTGACGAAGCTGCCGCTCATCCTGGCGACGAGTCTGCTGATGCCCGCGTTGGCCGCGTTCTTCGCGCTGCGCAAGTACTTGAAGGTGTGACGCACGCCAAGGGGGCCGTACGGTCAACCGGCCGTGCGGCCCTTTGCGTTGTCCTAGACTCACCGGCATGTCAGGCCGAGACCTGTTCTGTCCGCCCCGCCGCATCCGCCGCGGGGCCGCCCTGACATTGGTCTTCGCGAGCCTGCTCGTGGCCGGTGCGGCGACCGGATCCTTTCCGGACGTCGACCGCCTGGAGCGGAAATCCCCCTCGGATCCGGGGCGTTCGGCCGTCTCCGCGAAGGCGCACGAGGATGTCGCCGAGGCGGCCGAGGCGGCCATGGCCGACGGCAAGTCCCCCATGGAGGCCGCCGAACGCGCGGTCAGCCGCAGCGGGGACCGCTGGGGCGCCGTCTACTCCCAGGGCGAGTACGAGGAGTTCGAGGAGGCCCTCGACGGCCAGTACACCGGTGTCGGCCTGTGGGCGCGGCGCGAGCGTGACGGCCGTATCGAGGTGACCAACGTGGCCCCCGGGTCGCCCGCGGCCGCCGCCGGGATCCACAAGGGCGACCGGCTGCGCAGCGTCGACGGCAAGAAGGTCGACGGGCGCCCGGTCACCGAGGTCGTCTCCTTTCTGCGCGGTGACGCCACGGACGCGGCGGCCGGTACGACCGTCCGCCTCGGGCTGGAGCGCGGCACGCGCGCGTGGAGCCGGACGCTGCACCGGGCCCGCCTGTCCACCGACGATGTGACAGTGCGCACACTGGTCGGCGGCATCACCGTCATCAGGATCTCCGCCTTCACCAAGGGCTCCGGCGAGCAGGTGCGCGATGCCGTACGCCAGGCCCCGGCCGGCGCCGGGATCATCCTCGACCTGCGCAGCAACTCCGGCGGCCTGGTCACCGAGGCCGTCACCGCCGCCTCGGCCTTCCTCGACGGCGGCCTCGTCGCCACGTACGACGTCGAGGGCGAGCAGCGCGCCCTGCACGCCGAGCCGGGCGGCGACACCACCAGGCCGCTGGTCGCGCTGGTCGACGGCGGCACGATGAGCGCGGCCGAGCTCCTCACCGGTGCCCTCCAGGACCGCGGTCGCGCGGTCGTCGTGGGCTCCCGCACCTTCGGCAAGGGCTCGGTGCAGATGCCGAGCCGGCTGCCCGACGGCTCCGTCGCCGAGCTGACCGTCGGGCACTACCGCACGCCGTTGGGCCGCGGGGTCGACGGGCGGGGCATCACGCCCGACCTGGACGTCGGGCAGGACGTGCTGGAGCGGGCGGAGACGGTGCTCAGCGGGCTGGGCCGGTAGCCCCCGCCGCCCCCTGGTGCGGGCCTGCACTAAACCGTTTCCCGCTCACCCCCTCCGTAGTGCGAAAATGGACGGCACTATGGCTAAGGAAAAAGGGCGCAAGCTGATCGCGCAGAACAAGAAGGCGCGGCACGACTACCTCATCCTCGACACCTACGAGGCCGGTCTGGTCCTCACCGGTACCGAGGTGAAGTCGCTGCGCCAGGGACGGGCGTCACTGGTCGACGGCTTCGTACAGCTCGACGGGCACGAGGCGTGGCTGCACAACGTGCACGTGCCGGAGTACAGCCAGGGCACCTGGACCAACCACAGCGCCCGCCGCAAGCGCAAGCTCCTGCTGCACCGCGAGGAGATCGAGAAGCTGGAGTCGAAGTCCCAGGAGACGGGTCACACGATCGTGCCCCTCGTCATGTACTTCAAGGACGGCCGGGCCAAGATCGAGATCGCGCTGGCGCGAGGCAAGAAGGAGTACGACAAGCGCCAGACCCTCCGCGAGAAGCAGGACCGGCGCGAGACGGAGCGGGTGATCTCGGCGGTGCGGAGGAAGGAGCGGGCGTAGCGCGGGAATGCGGTGGCATCGGTACGCGTTGGTCACGTACGATGGCATCTGCACCCCACGCAGGGTGCGGGTATTGAAAAATCAACATGGGGATGATCGGTTTCGACAGCGGCTGTCGAAGCAGGGGAAGCGTGTCGAGGAAGCGGCCATGATCTCGTAAACCACAGGCCGAAAAAATAATCGCCACTCTCAAGAGCGATTCTCCCGTGCAGTCGCAGTACGCCATGGCCGCCTGAACCCAGGTAGCTAGGCAACTGCTCCGCACTTAATGGAGTGTCAGCCCGGGGCTGTTCCCGACCCGGATCCTGGCATCAGCTAGGGGACTAAACCTTGATCCCGGTCACGGGGTGAAGAGGGAAATCAAACAGTGACTGAGCCCGTCGGCGACTTGTTCGCGTGATCGCCGGGGCCGAGAAAAGCACAGCGAACTGCACACGGAGAAGCCCTGATTCTGCACCGTTGGACGCGGGTTCGATTCCCGCCATCTCCACTGACCCACTTCTGGTGGGTTCCCCATGTGGGCACAGGCCCCGTCGCTTTCGAGCGGCGGGGCCTTTGCCATGCGTTGCCATGTGAGTCGAAGGAGGCCGATGAGCCGGAAGAACCACCACGTCGCCGTGCTCGTGCTCGAAGGTGCGAAGCCGCTCGACGTCGGCATCCCCGCGCAGGTGTTCTCCAACCGGCCGAGCATGCCCTACGAGGTGCGGGTGTGCGGTGCCGTGCCCGGACCGGTGACCGGCGGCGACGGGCTCTCGTACCACGTGGCCGAGGGCATCGAGGCCTTCGAGGGCGCCGACACCGTCTTCATCCCCGGCTATCGGGAGCCGGCGACCACCCGGCCGCCGGCCGCGGTCGTCGACGCGCTCATGGCCGCCCACCAGCGCGGGACCCGGCTCGCGGCCATCTCCACGGGGGCGTTCGCGCTGGCGGCGACGGGTCTGCTCGACGGCAAGCGGGCGACGACCCACTGGCACTACACGAGGGCGCTCGCCGAGAGGCATCGGCTCGTGCGGGTGGACGAGAACGTGCTGTTCGTGGACGAGGGCGATGTGCTCACCTCGGCGGGCGCGGCATCCGGCATCGACATGTGCCTGCACCTGGTGCGCCGCGACCACGGCGTCGCGCTCTCCAACCACGTGGCGAGACGGCTGGTCGCGGCGCCCTATCGCAGCGGCGGGCAGGCGCAGTACGTCCCGCGGAGCGTGCCCGAGCCGCTCGGCGACCTGTTCGCGAGCACGCGTGAGTGGGCCCTGGAGCACCTCGCCGAACCGCTGACCCTCGAAGCGCTCGCCCGCAACGCGCGGGTGTCGGCGCGTACCTTCTCGCGGCGGTTCGTGGAGGACACCGGCTACACGCCGATGCAGTGGGTACTCCGGGCGCGGGTGGACCTGGCACGTGAGCTGCTCGAACGCACGGATCTGGGCGTGGAGCAGATCGCCGACCGCGTCGGGCTCGGCACCGGCGCGAACCTGCGCCTGCACTTCCAGCGCATCCTCGGCACCTCCCCGACCGAATACCGGCACACCTTTTCGTCCTGAGCGTCCCCGCGTCTCCGAAGCAGTCCCCGAATAAGGGGCGTGGCGCGAACCTTGCGCCTGCTGGCATTCCAGCCACTGTCCGGCCCGCACCCGGGTACCGACCATGGAGGCAGGACGAAAGGAGCCTCCATGACCCGCATCGCCGTCAACGGATTCGGCCGTATCGGACGCAACACCCTGCGCGCTCTCCTCCAGCGCGGCAGCGACCTCGAAGTGGTCGCCGTCAACGACCTCACCGCCCCCGACACCCTCGCGCACCTGCTCAAGTACGACAGCTCGCTCGGCCCCATAGGCCGCTCGGTCGAGGTCGACGGGAGCGACCTCGTGGTCGACGGCCGCCGCATCAAGGTGCTCGCCGAGCGTCAGCCCGCCGACCTGCCGTGGGCCGAGCTCGGCGTCGATCTCGTGCTGGAGTCCACCGGCCGCTTCACCGCGGCGGACGCCGCACGCGCGCACATCCAGGCCGGCGCCCGACGTGTGCTGGTGAGCGCGCCCTCCGACGGTGCCGACGTCACGCTCGCCTACGGGGTGAACACGGATGACTACGACCCCGCCGAGCACGTGATCGTCTCGAACGCCTCGTGCACCACGAACGCGCTGGCCCCGCTGGCCTCCGTACTGGACGACCTGGCCGGCATCGAGCACGGCTTCATGACCACGGTGCACGCCTACACCCAGGAGCAGAACCTCCAGGACGGCCCGCACCGCGACCTGCGCCGCGCCCGCGCCGCCGGCGTGAACATCGTGCCCACCACCACCGGGGCCGCCAAGGCCATCGGCCGGGTGCTGCCGAGCCTCGACGGCAAGCTGTCGGGCGACTCGATCCGCGTGCCGGTCCCGGTGGGCTCGATCGTGGAGCTGAACACCACGGTCTCCCGCGAGGTCACCCGGGACGAGGTGCTCGAGGCCTACCGTGCCGCCGCCGACGCCAAGCTCAAGGGCATCCTCGAGTACGCCGAGGAGCCGCTGGTCTCCAGCGACATCACCGGCCGGCCGGCGTCGGCGGTCTTCGACGCCGAGCTCACCCGCGTCGACGGAAAGCACGTCAAGGTGGTGGCCTGGTACGACAACGAGTGGGGCTTCTCCAACCGAGTCGTCGACACGCTCGAACTGCTCGCGCGCGACTGAGCGCTGAGCGGTACCCGGAGCGGGTACCCCACCGCTGTACCCCGCGTACCGGCCCGGATGAGGGAGCCGGTACGCGGAGGACGACCGGGGCCGCCCGTCAGCGCAGCGTGAACGTCGACAGGCGTACGCCCTCGCCCAGCACCAGGTACACGTCCGTACGGCCCTTCGCCGCCGTCTTCAGGTCCGCGGTGACCGTCTCGTACGTGTACGGCGACGACGTTCCGGAGAAGTGCGCCGTACCGGCGAGGGGGCCGGTGGGGGAGCCCAGCCGGACCTCGATCGGGCCGGCGGAACCGGCGACGCGGGCGGTGAGGGCGGAGGTGCCCGGGGTCAGTCGCGTGTCCGCGAACTTCAGCCAGGCGCCGTCGGCGGACGCCGATACCGCCGTGCCGCGCACCTTCGACTCGTCGACCAGGCGGATCGCGTCGTAGTCGTCGAAGTTCTCCGCCCGGGTGAGGCGGGACAGGTCACGCGCGGGGATCGTTTCGCCGCGCACCGTCCAGGTCGTACGGGCGCGGATGTCCGTCGCCGACGATCCCGCCATGACGTCGTAACCGCCGCTCTCCACCACCCACTTGGAGCGCGTGACGTCCCAGTGGGCCAGGTCCTTCGGGGTCAGCTTCAGCCGGACCGTCCTCGTCTCGCCCGGCTTCAGCGACACGCGGTCGAAGGACTCGAGCTGTTTCAGCGGCTGTTGGTCGCGGGACGCGCGCTGGTGCACGTACAACTGCACCACCTCGTCGCCCGCCCGGCTGCCCGTGTTGGTGACCTTCACCTCGTAGCCGCCGTTCGTCCGCTTCAGGTCGCCGTAGCGGAACGTCGTGTAGGACAGGCCGTGGCCGAAGGGGTACAGCGGCCGTCCCTCGAAGTACTGGTACGTACGTTCGGACTTGATGATGTCGTAGTCCAGGATCGACGGGAGGTCGGCCTCGGACCGGTACCAGGTCTGGGTGAGGCGGCCGGACGGGTTCGCGTCGCCGTACAGCAGGTCGGCCAGCGCGTTGCCCGTCTCCTGGCCCGCGTGGGACGTCCACAGCAGGGCCGGGATCTCCTTCTGGAGGGCGCCCAGGGTGGTCGGGTAGCTGTTCTCGACGATCACCACGGTGTGCGGGTTGGCCTTGCGCACCGCCCTGACCAGGGCCTCCTGGGAGGGGGCCAGGGCCATGTCGCTGCGGTCGTGGGCCTCGCGGCCGTTGATCGACGGGTTCGAGCCGACCACGACGACCGCCGTGTCCTTGCCCTTGACCGCCGCCACCGCCTCGGCCAGACCGTCGCGGACGACGTCCTTCGTGTAGTGGGCGGCCCGGTCCTTGTCCACCAGGCCCAGCGTGCCGTCCGCGTCCGTCGGGCCGAGGTAGACCGGGGCGGACCACCACGGTTCCTCGGTCTCGTATCCGGCGTACCGCAGCAGGTGGGTGCCGTCCGCCTGCGCCTCCAGCTCGAACTGCTGCTGGACGAACCAACCGCCCGGCTGGACCTGGTCGTTGACGAAGCCCGCGCCGCCGTAGCCGACGTACTTGCCGTTGGCCGCCGAGCGCAGGGTCACCACTCCCGCACCCCAGTCGAAGACGTCGAACTCGGCGCTCACTCCCGCGGACTCGCCCTCCTTCAGGGGCGCGCCCGCCGGGCCCGTCCCCGCCGTGACGTACTTGCCGGTCGCCGCGTCCTTCAGCGTGATCCGGTCGACGGCCTCGCTGCCGGTCACCGGCTTTCCGAGCTTGGCTTCGATGCCGTCGGCGGGGGTGACCGCGTACGGGAGGGTGCCCGAGTACCAGTCCGTGTAGAGGGTGTCGGCGAGTGGGCCGACGACCGCCACGTCGTCCTGGGTCTTCTTCAGCGGCAGCGCGCCCGCCTGGTTCTTCAGCAGTACCGCCCCCTCGGTCGCCGCCTCGCGGGCCAGCTTCCGGTGGGCCGGGCTGTTGACGACCGACTTGTCGATCGAGCCGTACCGGCCGCCGCCGGGATCGAACTCGCCGAGCCGGACGCGCACGGACAGGATGTGGGAGACGGCCTCGTCGATGTCCGACTGCTCCAACAGGCCTTGCTGGAGGGCCGAGTTGACGGCCTTGATCGTCGGACCGGGGTCGGCGTTGTTGTCCGTGAAGCTGTCGAGTCCGGCCTTCAGGGCCGCCGCGTCGCCCTCGGCGAGGGTCGGGTAGTACTGCTGGTCGCCGGGGATGTTGCCCGGGGCGAAGGCGTCGCTGACGTTCAGCAGATCGCGGTCGGTCCAGGACCGTACGACCTCGTCCAGGTCCGGATTCACCGTCGCCGGGCGGCCGTTGACCAGGTTGTAGGAGGACATCACGCCGGTCGCCGCGTCCGCCTCGATCGCCGGCTTGAAGGCCGCCTCGTCGTACTCCTTCCGCACGCGCGGGCGCAGGTCGGAGGAGGTGGTGGTGCGGTGCCACTCGTTGTTGTTGGCGAGGTAGTGCTTGAGGGTCGGGGCCGTCTTGAGGTGGTCCGGGTCGCCGCCGGTGAGGCCTTCGCCGTACGCCGTCGACAGGGCGCCGGTCAGCTCCGGGTCCTCGCTGTAGCCCTCCTCGTTGCGGCCCCAGCGCGGGTCGCGCAGCAGGTTCACCACGGGCGCCCAGAGATTCAGCCCCCAGCCGTCGGGACGCTCCTGCTGGAAGCCGCGCGCCTCGTCGCCGACCGCCGAGCCGACCCGCTCCATCAGCTTCGGGTCCCAGGTCGAGGCGAGCCCGACGGCCTGCGGGAAGACGGTGGCCTCGCCGAGCCAGGCCACGCCGTGCAGGGCCTCGGTGCCGGTGCGGAAGGACTGGATGCCCAGGCGGGGGATCGCGGGCTGGAACTGGTGCAGGAGGGAGACCTTCTCGGCCGGTGTCAGCCGGTCGAGCAGGTCGTCGACGCGGCGGTCCACGGGGAGGGCCGGGTCGCGGAAGGGGTAGGACGGCTCGGCGTGGGCGGGGACGGTGGCGCCCAGGCCGGCGATCAGGGCCAGCGCCAGGACGAACGTGGATCTACGTCTCTTTCTGCCTTTCATGCCACGGCTCCTTCGGTTAGGGCCTTGCATACGGGTGTGGGGGGCGGAGTCAGGCGGCCCGCTGTGCCGTGCTCGCCCGTTCCGTCAGGCGGGGCGGCAGCAGCGTGGACTCGGGTACGTCCGTGCCGTCCAGCTTCCGCATCAGCAGCTCCACCGCCCGCGTCCCGATGTCGTCGGAGGGCAGGGCGACGGAGGTGACCGGGACGCGGGCGGACTCGGCGAGTTCGTCGGGGCAGATGGCGGTCACGGACAGATCGCCGGGCACGCGCAGGCCGAGCTTCTCGAAGGCGTCGATCAGCGGCTCCAGCAAGGGCTCGTTGTGCACGACCACGCCGGTCAACGCGGGCTGTTCACGCAGCAGTTGCTCGGCGACCGTACGGGCGGCCCCCGGTCCCGCCTCGCACGGGTGCACGGAGGAGGCGAGCCCGTGCCGGTCGGCGGCGGCCGTGAAGCCCTGGACCACGCGCTGGGCGAACGCGGTCTGCCGGACGTACACCTCCGGCGGCGAGCCGACCAGCGCCACCGCCTTGTGCCCGAGCCGCGCCAGATGGTCCACGCATGCCTCGCCGGCCGCCTTGAAGTCGAGGTCGATGCAGGTCAGACCCTCGGAGGAGGCGGGAAAGCCGATCATCACGGACGGCCGCTCCAGCGCCCGCAACAGCGGCAGCCGGGGATCGTGCAGCTGGACGTCCATCAGGATCAGCGCGTCGACGAGTGCCGTGTCGGCGACCCGGCGCAGGCCCTCCTCGCCCTCCTCCTGAGTCAGCAGCAGGACGTCATGGTCGTACCGCCGGGCCGTGGTGACGACCGACACCGCGAACTGCATCACCACCGGCACATGGATACCGGCCCGCAGCGGCACCACCAGCGCCAGCACGTTCGACTTGCTGCTGGCCAGCGCCCGCGCGCCCGCGTGCGGGCGGTAGCCCAGCTCGCGGATGGCCTCCTCCACCCGCCGCCGCGTCTCCTCGGAGATGGGGCGCTTGCCGCTGAGCGCGTACGAGACGGTGCTCGGGGAGACCCCGGCGTGCCGCGCCACATCCGTGATCTTCACCATCAGGCCCACTCCACCGTCAGAAAGCCGGTCCCGGCCTGCGCCCGCACCTCACGCTCACCGACGGCAAGACTCCAGGGCGCCACCGGGTCACTGCACGACGCCCGCAGCAGATCCCCTTCGCGGACGACGGTGAAGGCCACGTCCCCGACCCGCACCGTCACCTGCTGCCCGCGCTCCATGCCGTACGCCCGCAGGGTGACCCCGTCGGCGTGGTCGTAGTCGGGCCGGTCCGCCACCGCGCCGACCGGGACCACCGCACCGGGACGCACGAGCAGCGGCACGCTAGCGAACCCGTGCTTCTCGCGCACCCAGCGCGGTCCGGTCACCGTCTCCCCGGTCACGAAGTGGGTCCAGGTGCCCTCGGGGACGTAGTAGGTGACGTCGCCCTCATCGCTGAACACCGGCGCGACCAGCAGGTTGGGGCCGAGCATGTACTGCCGCTCCAGGTGCGCGCACCCGGGGTCGTCCGGGAACTCGAGCACCATGGCCCGCATCATCGGCAGGCCCTCGGTGTGGGCGGTGCGCGCGGCCTCGTACAGATAGGGCATGAGCCGCAGCTTCAGCCGGGTGAAGTGCCGCAGCACGTCGACCGACTCCTCGTCGAACAGCCACGGCACGCGGTAGGAGGAGCTGCCGTGCAGGCGGCTGTGGGAGGAGAGAAGGCCGAAGGCCAGCCAGCGCTTGAACAGCGAAGGCGTCGGGGTGCCCTCGAAGCCGCCGATGTCATGGCTCCAGAACCCGAAGCCCGACATCCCCAGCGACAGCCCGCCGCGCAGCGACTCGGCCATCGACTCGTACGTCGCCTCGCAGTCGCCGCCCCAGTGCACGGGGAACTGCTGGCTGCCGGTGGTCGCCGAGCGGGCGAAGAGCACCGCCTCCTGCTCGCCCCGGTGCTTGCGCAGCACGTCGAAGACCGTGCGGTTGTAGAGGTACGTGTAGTAGTTGTGCATCCGCTCCCGGTCGGAGCCGTCGGACCACGTCACGTCGAGGGGCACCCGCTCGCCGAAGTCCGTCTTGAAGCAGTCGACGCCCTGGGCGAGCAGCGCCTCCAGCTTGGACGCGTACCAGTCGCGGGCGGCCGGGCTGGTGAAGTCGACGATCGCCATGCCCGGCTGCCACAGGTCCCACTGCCACACGCTGCCGTCCGGCCGGCGCAGCAGATGCCCGAGCTCCTTGCCCTCCGCGAACAGTGGGGAGCGCTGGGCGATGTACGGGTTGATCCACACGCTGACGCGCAGGTCCTTCGACTTGAGCCGGGCGAGCATGCCCTCGGGGTCGGGGAACACGCGCGGGTCCCACTGGAAGTCGCACCAGTTGTGCTCGCGCATCCAGAAGCAGTCGAAGTGGAAGACGGACAGGGGCAGTTCGCGCTCCCGCATGCCCTCGATGAACGAGGTCACCGTCTCCTCGTCGTACGACGTCGTGAAGGACGTCGACAGCCACAGACCGAACGACCAGGCGGGCGGGAGGGCCGGACGGCCGGTCAGGGCCGTGTACTTGCGCAGGATCTCCTTCGGGGTCGGGCCGTGGATGACGTAGTACGTCAGCTCCTGTGTCTCGGCGCTGAACTGCACCCGCGACACCGCCTCCGAGCCGACCTCGAAGGACACCTTGCCCGGGTGGTCGACGAAGACGCCGTAGCCGGCGTCCGTGAGGTAGAACGGCACGTTCTTGTAGGCCTGTTCGGTGGTCGTGCCGCCGTCGGCGTTCCAGATGTCGACGACCTGGCCGTTCTTCACCAGCGGTCCGAAACGCTCGCCGAGACCGTAGACCGACGTGCCGATCCCGAGGCCCAGCTGCTCGCGCAGGTAGTGGGCGCCGGACGCGTCCCGCAGGATGCCCATGCTCTTGGCGCCGCTGCTGGTGAGGACCCGGCCGTGGGCGAGGAAGTCGACGTGCCAGGGGCCCGAGCGGGCGAACCTGACCGACAGGGCGCCCGAGGTCAGCGTGGCGTGCTCCTCGTCGTACGACACCTGCGACGCGGCGTCCTCCGCCAGCAGCTCGAACTCGGGGCCGCGCGAGGGCTCGCCCTGGAAGTGCGAGAACGTGACGCCGATGACGTCGGGCAGGGGGGCGTGTGCGCTGATCGTCATGACCGGTCCCTTCAGCAGGTCGCCGCGGTGCCGGATGGGTCTCGACGGCGCGTGGATCTCCAGCGCGCCGTCGGCCGCGGTGACGTCGAGGACCTCGGCGGGGTGATCCGCGGTGACGCCCTCGCGCAACAGCCAGTAGCCGTCGGTGAACTTCATGTGGGGGTTCCTTACTTCACGGCGCCCACGGCGATGCCGCGGGTGAGGGTTCGCTGGAACACGAGGAAGAAGACGAGTGCGGGCAGGACGCCGAGCAGGGCCGCCGCGTTGGTCATCGTGGCGTCCATCAGGCGCTGGCCCTGGAGGACGCCGAGGGCCACCGACACGGTCTGGTTGTCGTTGGAGATCAGCATGACCAGGGGGAGCAGGAACTCGTTCCAGGTCCAGATGAAGAAGAACACCAGGAGCACGCCGATGGTGGGGCGGCTGACCGGGACCACGATCCGCCACAGGATCTGCCACTTGTTCGCCCCGTCGATCCGGGCGGCCTCGATGATCTCGCGGGGGAACTGGCCGAGCACGGAGGAGAGGAGATACGTGCCGAAGGCCGCCTGGATGACGGTGAACACGATGATCACGCTCAGCCTCGTGTCGTAGAGGCCGGCCTCCTTGCTCAGGTAGTAGATCGGGTAGACCAGCGCCTCCTGCGGCAGCATGTTCGCCAGGACGAAGAAGGCGAGCACCCAGGTGCGGCCCTTGATCCGGCCGATGCCGATCGCGTAGGCGTTGAGGACGGACAAGGCGACCGCGAGAACGGCCACCGACCCGCTGATCACCAGCGAGTTGAGAAGTTTCTGCGAGTAGTCGACGCGCTCCCAGAAGTCCTTCAGGCCGTCCAGGTAGAGGCCGTCGGGGAGGCTCAGCGGCCCGTTCTGGGCGTACTCGGCCGGCGACTTGACCGCGTTCACGGCCACGATCAGAAACGGGACGATCATGAAGAGGGCCGCGAGGCACAGGGCCACGAGGACGGGGTAGCGGCGGAGCGCGGTGGTCATACGCGGGTCCCTTCCTCGGCGTCCTCGGCTCTGGTCTGGAGTTTCAGGCCGATCAGGGAGAGGGCGAGGATGATCACGGTGAGGACCGTGGAGATCGCGGCGCCGTAGCCGGCCTGCGTCTTCTCGAAGAACGTGGTGAAGGAGAAGTAGGAGGGCACGTTCGTCGCCCCGCCCGGGCCGCCCTTCGTCAGCACGTACACCGCGCCGAACACCTTGAGCGCGGCGATCGTGCACCAGGTCAGCACGACGTAGATCTCCGGCCGGATCTGCGGCAGCGTGACGTGCCAGAAGCGGCCCCACCAGCCGGCGCCGTCCAGCTCGGCCGCCTCGTGCAGCTGCGGGTCGACGCGTTGCAGGCCCGCCACGAAGATCACCAGCGGGAAGCCGAGCTGCACCCAGACCATCACGCCCATGACGCTGTACAGCGCGATGTCGGGATCGCCGAGCCAGTCCTGCTGCCAGGACGACAGGCCGATGGCTTTGAGGACCTCGTTGAGGGAGCCGTTCTCCGGCGCGAGGATCCAGCTCCAGACGATGCCGGCGACCGCGATCGGCAGTACCTGCGGGAGGTAGAAGCAGGCGCGGAGCACGGCCGTGACCTTGCTGCCGAAGTGCCTGCCGACGTAGTCGAACAGCGCGGCGGCCAGCACGAGCCCGATCGCCGTCGGTACGGCCGCCATCGCGACGACCATGAACAGGCTGTGCCTGAAGGACGCCCAGAACTCGGAATCGTCCATCAGCTCGCGGTAGTTGGCGAGCCCGGTCCAGTCGGGGGAGCCCACGCCCTCCCAGTCCGTGAAGCTCACGCCCGTGTTCATCAGGAACGGGACGACGATGACGGCCAGGAAGGCGAGGAACCCGGGGAGCAGGAACAGGGCGTAGGAGTCGCGGGGGCGGCGGGGCGGGTGCCCGGTGCGGTCCTGCTTGCCGGTCACCCGCCCGCCGCTTTCGACAGTGACCGTCATCGCTTCGGCGCGTCCTTGTCGTACGCCTCCTGCAACGCGTCCAGGTAGCCGTCCGGTTTCTCGCCGCCCGTCATCAGCTTCTGCGTCTCGGAGACGAGGACGTCGTAGAAGCCGGAGATCGGCCAGTCGGGGTAGAAGGCCAGGCCGTCGCGCTCGGAGACGGTGTTGAAGTTGTCGATGAGCGTCTTCGACTTCGGGTCCGAGATGGCGCTCGCGTCCGCCGCGACCGGGACGCCGCCCTTGTTGCCGAGCAGGTTCTGGATCTTCTTCGACATGGTGATGTCGATGAAGTCGTAGGCCAGATCCTTGTTCTTGGCGCCCTTGGGGACGACCCACAGATTGCCGCCGGAGCCGAGGGTGAGGTTGGAGCCGGGCCACAGGAAGGTGCCCCAGTCGAACTTCGCCTCGTCCTGGAAGCGGCCGTACCACCAGCTGCCGGAGAAGAAGACCGGCGACTTGCCCTGGAGGAAGGAGACCCCGGCGTCCTCCGCCTTCGCGCTGGTGGAGTCCTTGCTGATGTAGCCCTTCTTCATCCAGTCGGCGAAGGTCTCGGCCGCGTACGTCCAGGCGGCGTCGTGGAAGTCGGGCTTGCCCTTGTACAGCTCGTAGGCGTCGACCCAGGCGCGGTCGGCCTTCGACAGGGCCAGCTGGTAGAGGTACTGGTGGGCGGGGTACTCGGCGCCCCCGTTGGCGAGCGGGGTGACCTTGTTCTTGACGAACGTGTCCATGGCGGCGGTCAGTTCGTCGAAGGTCTTCGGCTCGGGGATCTTGTACTTGGCGAACAGGTCCTTGTTGTAGAAGACCATCGTGTACTCGGCGTAGTTGGGCACGCCGTACCACTTGCCGGAGCCCATGACGCCCTCGGCGTCGTAGAGGCTGGTGGTGCGGACGCCCGCGCCGAGCTTCTTGTCCCAGCCGCGCTTGGCCGCCTCGGCGCTGAGGTCGGTGAGCAGGCCCTGCTTGGAGAGGTGGCCCGCTGTCGCGTTGCCCTTGTTGTACTCCATGAGGTCGGGCGCCTCGGAGGAGTTGAGGACCATCGGGGCGGTCTTCTGGATCTGTTCGAAGCCCTTCTCCTCGAACTCCACCTTCACGCCCGGGTGCGTGGCCTCGAACTCCTTGATGGCCTCGTTCCAGGCCTGGCCCATGGCGCTGTTCGGGGCCTCGTAGTGCCAGAGCTTCAGCGTCTTGCCGTCCGACGAGCCGCCGTCCGAGCCGCCGCAGGAGGTCAGGAGCAGGGCTCCGCTCAGGGCGGCCGAGGCCAGGGCCGTCACACGCCTTCGTGCCGTCAACATCCAGTGCCTCCAGGGGAGTCGGATGGGTATCGGAGACATCACGCAGCGTTCATCGAATCGATTCGATGCATGATGTCGAAGCGCTTCGACGGGCGAAGGTATGTGGGGCCTGTGAGTGCGTCAATGGGGTGCGCGGGAATTGCGTCAGGTGTTCGTGTCGTCGAACGGGACGAGTGAGATCAGCAGCGCCACCGCCGCCGCCGCGACCGGAACCCCGAACCCCGCCGTGGCCGACGCGTGTTCCGCCAGCCGGCCGCCGAGGGCACTGCCGCAGGCTATCCCGCCGAGCAGGCCGGTCACCGCGAGGGTCATGCCCTCGTTGATCCGACCCTCGGGCGTGCGGCGCTGGACCAGCGTCATGCCCGTGACCATCGTCGGGGCCGTCGCCATCCCGGCGACCAGCAGCGCGCCCGCCAGGGTGAGGAGCGAGCCGGTCAGGGACGCGGCGAGCAGCGGCAGCGTCAGCAGCGCGGTCATCGCGGCGATGCACCACACGTACCGCTTCCGCGGCGGACCGGCCGGCTGCACCGCCCCGTACAGCAGCCCCGCCACACACGAACCGGCCGCCTGGAGACCCAGCACCACCCCGGCCGCCGACCTGTGCCCCTGTGCGTCCGCGAACGCGATCGTGACGACCTCCATCGCCCCGAACACCACGCCCATGGCGAGGCAGACGGCGAGCAGCGGGGGCATGCCGGGGGCGCGGAGGAGGGACTTCGCCTGGGTGAATGTCCGCCCCGTCACCGGTGGCTCGGTCGAGCGCTGCGCGCTGAACAGCAGCATGCCCGTGACCAGGAGCACCACGCCCGCCAGCGTGCCCGCCTCCGGGAAGAACGTCCCGCACAGGAAGGCCGCGAGCGCCGGGCCCAGCATGAAGCACAGCTCGTCCACCGCCTGCTCGAAGGAGTTCGCGCTGTGCAGGGCGTCGGCGTCGCCTTTCAGCAGGTGGGACCAGCGGGCCCGGGACATGCCGCCGAGATTGGGGGTCGTCGCGGTGGCGGCGTAGGACGCGAAGAGGGTCCAGGCGGGCGCCTCGTGCCGTATGCACAGCAGCAGCGCGAGGGAGCCGAGCGCCGCGAGCAGCGTCGCGGGTACGGCGATCCGGGCCTGGCCGTACCGGTCGACGAGCCGAGCGGTCCACGGGGCGACTGTCGCGGTCGCCGCGAGACCGGTCGCGGTGACGGCGCCGGCGAGGGCGTACGACCCCCGCGTGGCGGCGATCATGACGACCGCGCTCACGCTGAACATGCCCATGGGGAGACGGGCCAGCAGATTCCCGATGGTGAAGGCCCGGGTTCCGGGGACGGCGAAGAGGCGGCGGTAGGTACCGGGGGTCGGTCGCGGCATGGGGCAACCGTGGCCCGCACCGGAGCAAGCGGTCCAACACCTGCTCCTCGCCGATTGACGCACTCCTGTTGTCAATGCCGCTGTAGGTTCGCCGCATGCCCGCCACCGGCCACCACCTCGACCCCCGACTCCTGCGTGCCTTCCTCGCCGTCGCCGAGGAGCTGCACTTCACGCGTGCCGCGGCCCGGCTCTACGTCGCCCAGCAGGCGCTCAGCCGGGACGTACGGCGGCTGGAGCGGGACCTCGGGACCGAGTTGTTCGTGCGTACCACCCGGCAGGTGACCCTGACGGCCGACGGCGAGCGACTGGTGCCGCACGCCCGCCGCGTCCTGGACGCGCAGGACGCCGTGATCGCCGCCTTCGGGCAGGCCCGCTCTCTGCTGGTCGACCTCAACTCGCCCGGACTGGTCACCGGCCGCCGAGTTCTGCACCGGGCCCGCGAACTCGCCCCCGAGCACGAGCTGATGGCCCGCTACGAGAGCGGGCTCGCCCATGCCGCGGGCGAGCTGCTCGCGGGCCGGCTGGACGCGTCGTTCGGGCGGTTCGCCGGACTGGACCCAGCCCTGCGGGCGGGCCTCGCGCAGCAGCCCGTGCGCTACGAGCCGATGGCGGTCGTGCTGCCCCAGGACCACCGGCTGGCGGCGCTGGACGCGGTGCCGCTCGACGCGCTCGCGGGCGAGTCCGTGTACGCGGGCGCCGGGAATCCGCGCACGCCGGAGTGGACCGACCTGGCCCATCGCCTGTTCGAGGGGCGCGGCATCGATGTCGCGCCGCCCGCCCCGCTTGCCGTCGGGGACGAGGAATTCGAGCGGATCATGGCGAAGACGCGCAACCCGATCCTCGCCGTGGTGGGTTTTCCGGCCATGCCCGCGACGGTGGTGCGCCCCTTGACCGATCCCGTTCCCCTGTCACCCGTGTCCCTGGTGTGGCGCAAGGGACTGGTGCACCCCGGAATCGACGCTCTGCGACGTGCGGCGGCCGAGCTCTCGGCGGCGGAGGGCTGGCTGCGGAGGCCCGCGGGGGCATGGGCTCCGGATGCGGATATCGCGATGATGAGTGTCCATACGTGACCCATATGTGACATCGCATGGGTCCGGGATTTCGAACTGACGATGATAAATGTCCATGTTTGACATACGGACATCGCATAACCCACGGACGCATTACGTTCGTCGCCCGAGCACAGTGTGGCAATGGGGGCGCTCGGATCGAGTGGGGGCTCGGTCCGGTCGACAGGCGCTCGGAGTCGTGTGCGCACCCGGAACGGTCCCGTGGGGGAAATGCGCGTGCGCGAGAAAACATGGCGGAAAGACGCTCAACCGGAATGGCCCGAAGCGGCGAGCTCTCAGGGCGCGGATCTCAGTGACCCGTGGGAGAACGCCCACGACCCGCATGAGGTGACCGTCCAGCTCGACGGGGTCGCCCAGCAGGCCGAGACCCACCTCGCAGGCCAGGCCGGCGGTGCCCCGGACGGCTCCGACGGTCCGGTCTTCGTCGACGAGTCCGGCCGCCGAAGCCGCAGATACCGCCGTATCGGCATATCCGTCGGCGCCGCCTGCGCGATCTACGCGGTGGTCATCGTCGCGACCCTCCTGTCCGGCAACTCCCACGCGCCCTGGCTTCCCGTGCCGGGCCAGGAGGAGGCCAAGGAGGCCGGCCAGGTCGAGAACCCGCCGCTGCCCACGGACTCGGCCGAGCCCACCGACGACGCCGACAGCGTCCCGTCCGGTGTCACGCCGTCCCTCAGCAGCGACGGTGCGACGCCGGCGCCGGGCGCCAGTGCCACCGCACCCGGCCCCGCCGTGACCGCCAAGGATCCGGCCACGTCGGCCGGCCCACGGCCGACGGCGACGAAGACGGCCCCGGGCGCGAGTACCGGCCCCACCCCGTCCCCTCAGAATCCGACGAGCCCGCCGACGAGCGGCCCGCCCGACCCGCCGTCCACCAGTACGTCGTCGCCCCCCGCCCCGACCGATTCGCCGACCGGCGGCAGCGCGGGCCCTGATACCGGCACCGGCACCGGCACCGGCACCGGCACTGGCACCGGCACTGAGACGGTGGCCGACGGCGCGAGCGACACCACGCCCGTCAACTCCGGCGCACAGCCCGTGGAGAGCGCCCTCTGATGGCAACCCGCACCCGCCCCACCAGCCCCACCAGCCCCACCAGCCCCACCCGCCGTCCCCGCCGTCCCCGCCGTCCTCGTCGTCTTCGGGCCAGGACCGGCGCCCTCGGCGGCTCCCGCCGCTCGCTGCCCATGCGTCTGCTGCTTCCCCTGCTCGCTCTCGTCGCACTGATGGCGATGCTGATGCTGCGGGGTTACGTACACAGCGAGATTCTCGCCGACCACCGCGTCCAGGCACCCGCCGCCTCCGACCGAGTGCCCCAGCGGATCCTGGAGGGCGGACCGGTCATCGACACCCGCGGCGGCCACAGCCAGAGCCTGCGCCTGAAAGACCACCGGCTCGTCCTCACCTTCGACGACGGCCCGGACCCGGAGTGGACCCCGAAGGTCCTGGACGTGCTCGAGAAGCACGACGCCCACGCGGTCTTCTTCGTCACCGGCACGATGGCCTCGCGCCACCCGGACCTGGTGCGGCGCATCGTCGAAGAGGGCCACGAGATCGGCCTGCACACCTTCAACCACCCCGACCTCTCCCACCAGTCGAAGAAGCGCATCGACTGGGAGCTGTCCCAGAGCCAGCTCGCGATCACTGGTGCGGTCGGCATCCGCACCGCGCTCTTCCGCCCGCCGTACAGCTCCTCCGCGTCCGCCATGGACAACAACTCCTGGCCGGTCACCGAGTACATCGGCACTCGCGGCTACCTCACCGTCGTCAACGACACCGACAGCGAGGACTGGCGCAAGCCCGGCATCGAGCGGATCATCCGCAACGCCACGCCCGAAGGCGGCAAGGGCGCGGTCGTCCTGATGCACGACTCCGGCGGCGACCGCCACCAGACGGTGCTGGCACTGGACAGGCTCCTGCCCCGACTCCAGGCGCGGGGCTACGAGTTCGACACCCTCACCGAGGCCCTCGGCACGGCCGGCGCGCACACCCAGGTCACCGGAATCGACCTGTGGAAGGGCAAGGCCTGGATCTTCCTGGTCACCGCCTCGGACAACATCACCGCCGTGCTGGTGGTCGGCCTCGCGGTCATCGGCTTCCTCGTCATCGGCCGCCTGGTCCTGATGTTCTGCCTGTCCGGCGTCCACGCCCGCAGGGTGCGCCGCCGCGACTTCCGCTGGGGCCCGCCGGTCACCGAACCGGTGTCGGTGCTGGTCCCGGCGTACAACGAGGCCAAGTGCATCGAGAACACCGTACGTTCGCTGATGGCGAGCGAGCATCCGATCGAGGTCGTCGTCGTCGACGACGGCTCGAGCGACGGCACGGCGCGGATCGTCGAGGCCATGGACCTGCCGAACGTCCGGGTGGTACGCCAGCTGAACGCGGGCAAGCCGGCCGCACTCAATCGCGGTCTGGCGAACGCCCGGCACGACATCGTCGTGATGATGGACGGCGACACGGTCTTCGAACCGTCGACCGTCCGCGAACTGGTGCAGCCCTTCGGCGCCCCCCGGGTCGGCGCGGTCGCGGGCAACGCCAAGGTCGGCAACCGGGACTCGCTCATCGGTGCCTGGCAGCACATCGAGTACGTGATGGGCTTCAACCTCGACCGCCGTATGTACGACGTCCTGCGCTGCATGCCGACGATCCCGGGCGCGGTGGGAGCGTTCCGCAGGACCGCCCTCGAACGGGTCGGCGGCATGAGCGACGACACGCTCGCCGAGGACACCGACATCACGATGGCGATGCACCGCGACGGCTGGCGGGTCGTGTACGCCGAGAAGGCGCGGGCCTGGACCGAGGCCCCGGAGTCCGTCCAGCAACTGTGGTCGCAGCGCTACCGCTGGTCCTACGGCACCATGCAGGCGATCTGGAAGCACCGCGGGGCGCTGGTGGAACGGGGCCCGTCGGGCCGCTTCGGCCGGGTGGGCCTGCCCCTGGTCTCGCTGTTCATGGTCGTGGCACCGCTGCTGGCCCCGCTGATCGACGTGTTCCTGATCTACGGCCTGGTCTTCGGCCCCACCCGGAAGACGGTCCTGGCCTGGCTGGGCGTCCTCGCGATCCAGGCGGTCTGCGCCGCGTACGCCTTCCGCCTCGACCGCGAACGCATGACCCACCTCGTCTCGCTTCCCCTCCAGCAGATCCTCTACCGCCAGCTCATGTACGTCGTCCTGCTCCAGTCCTGGATCACGGCCCTGACCGGCGGCCGGCTGCGCTGGCAGAAGCTGCGGCGCACGGGGGTCGTCGAGGCACCCGGCGGTCCGGTGCCACGGCAGCGGGCGCACAGCGGTGACGATCGGAGGCCGGTGGGATGACGACGCGGGGACACACCCAGTCGTACGGGGCGCCGGAGCAGGAGGCGCCGGCACCGAGACAACCGGGCCGCGACCGCTACCTGGACCTGCTGCGCTCGATCGCCCTGGTCCGCGTGGTCGTGTACCACCTGTTCGGCTGGGCCTGGCTGACCGTCCTGTTCCCCTCCATGGGCGTGATGTTCGCGCTGGCGGGTTCGCTGATGGCGCGCTCGCTGAACCGGCCGGCGTGGGGTGTGATCAGGGGCAGGCTAAGGAGGTTGCTTGCCCCACTCTGGGCGTTCGGCGCGGTCGTCCTGACGCTGATGTTCGCGGGTGGCTGGAACCTGTCGCAGGACCCGGACCACAGCGGGGCCTTGGGACTGATCGAGATGGCCAACTACGTCATCCCGGTCGGTGCCCCGCCCTACCCCTGGCAGATCGGCTCCGAGTCGGGCCTGCTGGACGCCACGTGGGCGGAGCAGGCGGTGGGCCCGCTGTGGTACCTGCGGGCCTACCTGTGGTTCGTCGTCGCCTCGCCGCTGTTGCTGTGGGCCTTGCGCCGGGCACCGTGGCCGACGGTGCTGGCCCCGCTGGGACTGACGGCCGTGGTGGGTACGGGACTCGTCTCCATCCCGGGCGAAACCGGCAACGCCGTCGGCGACTTCGCGGTCTACGGCGGCTGCTGGGTCCTGGGGCTCGCCCACCACGAGGGCCTGCTGCGGAAGGTCCCGCGCTACCTGGCGGTCTCCTGCTCGACCTCGCTGATGGCGTTCGGCCTGTGGTGGGCTTCGGGTCATCTCGGCCCCGCGGGCTGGGACCTGAACGACATCCCGCTGGCCCAGGCCACCTGGTCCTTCGGTTTCGTCGTGATCCTGCTCCAGTACTCCCCGTCCTGGCCGGAACTGCCGGGCCGCCTGGCGAGGTGGGACAAGCTGGTGACGTTGTCCAACAACCGCGCGGTCACGATCTACCTCTGGCACAACATGCTGATCATGGCCACGTTCCCGATCCTCGACCTGCTGTACGAGCTTCCGTTCCTGCGGAGCGACCCCGCGGTGGCCGCGCTGGACTCGACCTACCCGATCTGGACGTTCGTCCTGGTCTGGCCGTTGATCGGGCTGGCGATTCTCGGGGTGGGCTGGATCGAGGACCTGGCGGCGAAGCGGAAGCCCCGACTGTGGCCGACGGCGTGAGAGATGCCGGCGGTGGGGAAACCGGCAACGCGGCCGAGATGCGTGCACCGCGGCGTGCGAGACTGCCTGAGTTGCGGAAGTGAACGGGTGGCCCGGTGGGGAGCAGGTGCTGATGAGCAAGCGGCAGATACAGAACATGCTGCGCTTGATGGCGAGCGGAGAGCCTGTCCAGCTCACCAGCCCCATGGCGTCCGTGAAGAAGCTCGCCAGGCTCGCCTTCGTCGCCCAGCAGTTCGGCTACGAGTACGCGGACGTACGGCAGGGCGGCGGGCGGAACACCTCGCTCCTGATGCTGATCGAGCCCGACCCCAGCCCGCAGGCCCGGGCCCGCGCCGCGCAGAACTGGGCGCAGTACCCGAACGCCGGTGACGGCGTCTCGCTGCCGCCCGTCGTGCCCGACGCCTTCGAGCTCCTCAAGGCCCGCATCAACTTCGACCTCACCGGCAAGAACGCCGAGAAACGGATGGGATACGGGGCCCTGGGCGCCACCGTCGGCTGCGTGGTCGTCGCCGTGCGGGCGGGCGGGGACGGCGTCGCCTTCGTCATCGCGGGCATCCTGTGGGCTGTGCTCATGGCGGTCATCGGCATCGGCTTCGCCGTGACGCGGGGGCGCAACGCGAAGTTCGCGGCCCGGCTGCGGGCGGCCGGCTTCACGCCGGTCACCGACGAGACCGGCCGGCTGCGCTACCTGCCGCCGGGGGCGCGGATTCCGCAGGCGCCGGGGCAGGTGAACCCGTTCGCCGGTCCGTATGGGCCGTATGGACCACCGCAGGGACCGAACGCTCCCCAGCAGTACCAGCCCCAGCCCCAGCCTCAGTACCAGCCCCAGCCTCAGTACCAGCAGCCGCCTCAGTACCAGCAGCCGCCACAGGCTCCGGGCCCGTACGCTCCTCCTCAGCAGCAGCCGTACCCCCACCCCCAGCAAACCCCCCACTGGCAGCCCCCGCAGCACTGACGATCCCCCCATCACCCCGCCGCGACGTCGCCGTGACCTCTCATCCCGCTTTCCCTCGGGGTGAGAGCAAAGTTCCTTTCCGGTCACTCAGTGCCACAGACCGGAAACGCGCCCTCCCTACCGTCGGGACTCAGCCGCTCGCAGTCCCCGTACCCCGTGGAGGCGTCATGACAGCCCCTAGTACAGCCCCCGCACCCCCGAGCAGGGGCGGCCGCTGGATCCAGCAGTGGGATCCGGAGGACGAGACCTTCTGGAAAGAGACCGGAGAGAAGGTCGCCCGCCGCAACCTGATCTTCTCCGTCCTCTCCGAGCACATCGGGTTCTCCATCTGGACCATGTGGTCCGTGCTGGTGCTCTTCATGGGCCCGGAGTACGGGCTCACCCCGGCGGACAAGTTCCTGCTGACCTCGATGGTGACGCTGGTCGGCGCCGTCGTCCGGGTGCCGTACACCTTCGCCGTCGCGATCTTCGGCGGCCGGAACTGGACGATCGTCTCGGCCGCCCTCCTCCTCGTCCCCACCATCGCGGCCTTCACCGTGATGGAGCCGGGCACGTCCTTCAACACCTTCCTGTTGGTGGGCCTGCTGGCCGGTATCGGCGGCGGCAACTTCGCCTCGTCCATGACCAACATCAACGCCTTCTTCCCGCTGAAGAAGAAGGGCTGGGCCCTCGGGCTCAACGCGGGCGGCGGCAACATCGGCGTGCCCGTCATCCAGCTGGTCGCGCTCGCCGTCATCGGGGCGAGCGGAGGGCCGCGGGTCCTGCTCGGGATCTACATCCCGTTCATCGTCGTCGCCGCTGTCCTCGCCGCGCTCTTCATGGACAACATCGAGAACGTGAAGAACGACACCGGCGCCGCCAAGGACGCCGCGAAGGACGCGCACACCTGGATCATGTCCTTCCTCTACATCGGCACCTTCGGCTCGTTCATCGGCTACAGCTTCGCCTTCGGACAGGTGCTGACCAACCAGTTCGGGCGCACCCCGCTGGAGGCGGCGTACGTCACCTTCATCGGCCCGCTGCTCGGCTCGCTGATCCGGCCCGTGGGCGGCTGGCTCGCCGACAAGTACGGCGGCGCGAAGATCACGCTGTACAACTACATCGGGATGGGCGTGGCGACCGCGATCCTCATCGCCGCCAGCATGGAGAAGTCGCTGGCCCTGTTCACCACCGCCTTCGTGGTGCTGTTCGTCCTCACCGGCCTCGGCAACGGGTCGACATACAAGATGATCCCCGGCATCTTCCAGACCAAGGCCCTGGCCAAGGGGCTGGAGGGTGAGGAAGCCGCCGCGTACGGACGACGCCTCTCCGGTGCCTCCATGGGCCTGATCGGTGCGGTGGGCGCGCTCGGCGGTGTGGGCATCAACCTCGCCTTCCGCCAGTCCTTCCTCTCCTACGGTTCCGGCACCGGCGCATTCGTCGCCTTCCTCGCCTTTTACGGTGCCTGCTTCGTGGTTACCTGGGCCGTATACCTTCGCCGCTCGACCGGCAAGGCGCAGACCACGGCCGCCACCGAGGCGAAGCCGCAGCTCAACTACGCCGAGGTGTGACGTAACACCAGCGACATCTAGCCGAACCGAGCCTGTCACGAGCCGTTGACAGGCTCGTTCGGCATGAGGGTGCGACAACAGCGCATGTAGGTGCAAACGACTCTGGGACGAGAGCCATGTACGACGAACAGCAGCGACCAGACCACGGACCCCTCGCGGGCTTCACCGTGGGAGTGACCGCCGCGCGCCGGGCCGACGAGCTGGGCGCGCTGCTCCAGCGCCGCGGCGCCGCCGTCCTGCACGCCCCCGCCCTGCGCATCGTGCCGCTCTCCGACGACAGTGAGCTGCTCGCGGCCACCAAGGAGGTCATCCACAAGTCTCCGGACGTCGTGATCGCCACGACCGCGATCGGTTTCCGGGGCTGGATCGAGGCCGCCGACGGCTGGGGGCTCGGCGAGGATCTCCTCGACCGGCTGCGCGGGGTGGAGCTGCTCGCGCGCGGGCCCAAGGTCAAGGGCTCGATCCGGGCCGCCGGGCTGACGGAGGAGTGGTCCCCGTCGTCGGAGTCCATGGCCGAGGTGCTCGACCGGCTCATGGAGGAGGGCGTCGAGGGCCGCCGTATCGCCATCCAGCTGCACGGCGAGCCGCTGCCCGGTTTCGTGGAGGCGCTGCGGGCCGGGGGAGCGGAGGTGCTCGGGGTGCCGGTCTACCGGTGGATGCCGCCGGAGGACATCGGGCCGGTGGACCGGTTGCTGGACGCCACCGTCTCGCGCGGCCTGGACGCGCTCACCTTCACCAGCGCGCCCGCGGCCGCCTCGCTGCTGTCCCGCGCCGAGGAGCGCGGTCTGCTGCCCGAGCTGCTCGCCGCCCTCAACCACGACGTGTTGCCGGCGTGTGTCGGCCCGGTC
Source organism: Streptomyces sp. NPDC050619 (assembly GCF_040654815.1). Taxonomy (NCBI): domain Bacteria; kingdom Bacillati; phylum Actinomycetota; class Actinomycetes; order Kitasatosporales; family Streptomycetaceae; genus Streptomyces; species Streptomyces sp. NPDC050619. The sequence goes on from NZ_JBFAIR010000010.1 coordinate 61,805, forward strand.
ACCGCGCTGCCCCTCCAGGCCCAGGGCATCGACACGATCCAGCCCGAACGCTTCCGGCTGGGCCCGCTCGTCCAGATCCTGTGCCAGGAACTGCCGGGACGGGCACGGACGTTGCCGATCGCCGGGCACCGGGTGGAGATCCGCGGGCACGCGGTGCTGGTGGACGGCGAGCTCAAACCCGTACCGCCCGCCGGGATGTCCCTGATGCGGGCGCTGTCGCGACGGCCCGGCTGGGTGGTGGCCCGCGCGGACCTGCTGCGCGCGCTGCCCGGCGCCGGCCGCGATGAGCACGCGGTGGAGACGGCGATGGCTCGGCTGCGTACGGCGTTGGGGGCGCCGAAGCTGATCCAGACGGTGGTGAAGCGGGGGTATCGCCTGGCGCTGGACCCCGTCGCCGATACGAAGTACGCCGATGTGTGAGGCACGGTCCTCAAACGCCGGACAGGCTGAGATTGCCTGACCGGCGCTCGAACGAGGGGTTCCGACCGCGCGAACGGGCAGGCACTGTTAGAGGGGACTGGAGGCACGGTTCCCCACAGGGGTGACCCCTAGGCGGTGACAGGCACATGGCACTGGGTACGGCCACGGCCGCGTACGAGCTGCGGTTCGATGCGGGGCGGATCTGCCTGGATCTCCTCGCGACCACCCACCCAGAGGAACGCTTCGACTCCGTCGAGGTGCTGCGCGCCTGGATCACCGGGTCGGGACTCGTCCCGGCGGGCACCCCGCTGACGCACGCCGACGAGTCCTGGCTCGTCGGTTTCCGGGAACTGCGCGGCCGTATCGGCCAGTTGGTGCCGGGAGGTCTCGCGCCTCAGGGACGCCCGTACGAACTCGCGCTCGCCCACGTCAACGAGATCGCCCGTGCCGCGCCCCCGGCCCCCCGTGCCGTACCCGGCGAAGACGGCACGCTCGTACGGGAGTTGGGCGGGCCGCCGGAGTGCGCGGCGCTGCTCGGGGCCGTCGCGCGGGACGTCGTCGAGCTGCTCACCGATCCGGTCGCGCGGGTGGGGCTTCGGCAGTGCGAGGGGGACAACTGCCCGATCGTCTACCTCGACACGTCGCGGGGGCGCAGGCGGCGCTGGTGTTCCAGTGAGGTCTGCGGAAACCGGGAGCGGGTGGCCCGGCACCGGCGCCGGGCGGCGCTCGCCCGCGCCTGAATGCCCGTTAAGTTCCTTCTGTGATACCGCCGTTGACGTGATTTCGATTACACATCGTTTACCTTTTCGGACCCGGGGTCACGTGGCTTGATTTTTTCGCAGTGGCGGAAATGTAAAGGTCGCGCGGTGGGAATGTGCGCCCATGTCCGGCCTCGTCACGTCACCCACGAGAAATCCGTCACCCCACGTTGAACGCTCAACTCACCGCGTCCGTACCCGTGGAGGAGCGACCGACTGGGGGAACCCCCGGACATCGGAGGTGGGCGTGCGCAAGGATTCCGTCGTGGCCAATGAACGTGGATCGAGGGCCCGACATCGCATGTCCCAGCCCTCGGAACCTGATGAGGAGCTGATGCGTGCTCTGTACAGAGAACACGCCGGACCTCTCCTGGCGTATGTCCTGCGGCTGGTCGCCGGAGACCGGCAGCGCGCCGAGGACGTCGTGCAGGAGACACTCATCCGTGCCTGGAAGAACGCCGGTCAGCTCAATCGAGCGACCGGATCGGTACGCCCCTGGCTGGTGACGGTCGCCCGGCGCATCGTCATCGACGGCCACCGCAGCCGGCAGGCCCGGCCGCAGGAGGTCGATCCGTCGCCGCTGGAGGTCATCCCCGCGGAGGACGAGATCGACAAGGCGCTGTGGCTGATGACGCTGTCCGATGCGCTCGACGACCTGACCCCGGCCCACCGGGAGGTGCTCGTCGAGACGTACTTCAAGGGGCGTACCGTCAATGAGGCGGCCGAGACGCTTGGCATCCCCAGTGGCACGGTGCGCTCACGGGTGTTCTATGCCCTGCGGTCGATGAAGCTTGCTCTGGAGGAGCGGGGGGTGACGGCGTGATGAGTGTGTACGGGGGATCGCAGGGATTCGGTACGGGTGGTACGGGTATGTCTGGCCCCATGATGGGATCTCCAGGCCCGAACGAGCACGAAACGGTCGGCGCCTACGCCCTGGGCATCCTCGACGATGCCGAAGCAACCGCTTTCGAAGTCCATCTCGCCACCTGCGAATGGTGCGCCCAGCAGCTCGATGAACTCGCCGGGATGGAGCCGATGCTGGCCGCGCTCGCGGACCTGCCGGGCTCCGGTACGCCCGCCATCGGTGAATCGCTGTCCGCGAAGCCCAGCCCAAGAGTGGTGAACAAGCTCGTCGACGAGGTCGCCGAGCGCCGCGCCCAAAAGCGCCGCCGCAGTTTCTACATGGTGGCGGCCGCGGCCGCGCTCATCGTCGGCGGCCCGTTCGCCGCGATGGCGGCGAGCGGCGGAGATTCGGGCGGCGACGCCCCGAGAACACTCGCGGCGAGCCCGGCCAAGACGCAGTTCGACGCCCTGGACGACAAGGTCACGGCGACGGATCCGACCACGGACGTCAGTGCGACCGTCGCCATGCAGGAGAAGGACTGGGGCACCGAGGCGATCCTCGAGCTCAGCAACGTCAAGGGCCCGCTCAAGTGCTCCCTGATCGCCGTCGGCAAGAACGGCGAGCGGGAGACGCTCTCCTCCTGGCAGGTCCCGGCCTGGGGTTACGGCCTCCCGGACGCCAAGACCGAGAAGGCCAAGAACCCGCTCTACATCGGCGGCGGCGCGGCCCAGGCACCGAACGAGATCGACCATTTCGAGGTCATGACCTTCGACGGGAAGAAGCTCGTCCAGGTCGACGCGTAAATCACTGAGAGCGGACGCATAGCTTCCCGGGCCCCCCTTCGCGTACGGTTGACGGCTGCCCAGCACGTCAGATAGGGGGCCCGGTGGCCGCTCAGGCTCAGCAGGAAACCGCGGTCGACTCGGTTCAGGACTCCGCACCGGATTCCGTACGGGACCGGGAGATCAGCATCGAACAGGTACACCTGGATCAGGTGTACCGGCGCCTCGAGGAGAAGATCCACGAGGCTGAGTTCCTCATGAACGACGCGGCCAAGCGTGGCCAGGTCGGTACACCCGGCGCGCTCGCCGAGCGGGACGCACAGGTCTTCCGGGCGGGCATCCACCTCAGCCGCCTGAACAACGAGTTCGAGGACTTCCTCTTCGGCCGTATCGACCTGCTCCCCGGCAAGGACGGCAAGAAGGGACCCGACGGCGCGTACACGGCCGTCGAGCCCGCCGACGGGGCCGTGCGGGAGGACAACACCGCGGACATCGCCGAGACCCTGCACATCGGGCGTATCGGCGTCCTCGACGAGGACTACTCCCCGCTGGTCATCGACTGGCGGGCGCCCGCCGCCGCCCCCTTCTACCGATCCACCCCGGTCGACCCGGGGCGGGTGGTGCGCCGGCGCGTGATCCGGTCCAAGGGGCGCCGCGTGCTGGGCGTCGAGGACGACCTGATGCGCCCCGAGCTGAAGGCCTTCCTCGACGGCGAGGCACTGGCCGTCATCGGCGACGGCGCCCTGATGGCCGCCCTGGGACAAGCCCGTACGCACACCATGCGGGACATCGTCGCCTCCATCCAGGCCGAACAGGACCTGGTCATCCGCGCCCCGGCCGCCTCGGTGACGTACGTCGAGGGCGGCCCCGGCACCGGAAAGACGGCCGTCGCGCTGCACCGGGCGGCCTACCTCCTCTACCAGGACCGGCGCCGCTACGCGGGCGGCATCCTGATCGTCTCGCCCACGCCCCTGCTGGTGGCGTACACCGAGGGCGTGCTGCCCTCCCTCGGCGAGGAGGGTCAGGTCGCCATCCGCGCCATCGGCTCGCTCGTCGACGGCGCCGAGGCCACGCTGTACGACTCCCCGGCGGTGGCGCGGGCGAAGGGGTCGTACCGCATGCTCAAGGTGCTGCGGAAGGCGGCGCGGGGCGCTCTGGAGGCGGGCTCGGGCGGTGCCCCGCGCGCGGGTGCCGCCTCCGGGCAGCTCACCCTGGAGGCCCTCGATGACACCGAGCCGGGGCCGCAGGCGCCGGCCGGCCCGCCCACCCGGCTCCGCGTGGTCGCCTTCGGGCGCCGCCTGGAACTGGAGGCCGGCGAGCTGGACCGCATCCGCCACAACGCCCTCAGCGGCACCGCGCCCGTCAACCTGCTCCGCCCCCGCGCCCGCAAGCTGCTCCTGGACGCCCTGTGGACGCGGTCCGGCCAGGCCGGCCGCCACACCGACCCGGAGCTGGCCGCCGAGCTGCGCTCCTCCTTCGACGAGGACGTCGCTTCCGAGGACAGCTTCATCGAGTTCCTGGACGCCTGGTGGCCGGAGCTCACCCCGAAGGCCGTCCTCGACGCCATGGCGGACGAGCGGCGGCTGGGGCGCTGGGCCCGGCGCATCCTCAACCCCGGCGAGGTGCGCCGGGTCGCCCGCTCCCTGCGGCGGGACGGCCACTCCGTGCACGACATCGCGATGCTCGACGAGCTCCAGTCGATCCTCGGCACCCCGGCCCGCCCCCGCAAGCGGCGCGAGCTGGACCCGCTCGACCAGCTCACCGGCCTGGAGGAGCTGATGCCGACCCGCGAGGAGACCCAGCGCGAGCGGGCCGAGCGGCTGGCGCAGGAGCGCACCGAGTACGCGCACGTCATCGTCGACGAGGCCCAGGACGTCACGCCGATGCAGTGGCGCATGGTCGGACGGCGGGGCCGGCACGCCACCTGGACGGTGGTCGGCGACCCCGCCCAGTCGTCCTGGTCCGACCCCGACGAGGCGGCCCAGGCCCGCGACGAGGCCCTGGGCAGCCGCCCGCGCCGCCGCTTCCAGCTGACCGTGAACTACCGCAACCCGGCCGAGATCGCCGACCTCGCCGCCAAGGTGCTGGCCCTGGCCATGCCGGGCTCCCAGTCCCCGTCGGCGGTCCGCTCCACCGGAGTGGAGCCCCGCTTCGCGGTCGTACACGAATCCCTCGCCCAGACGGTCCGGGCGGAGGCCGCCCGGCTCCTCGGCCTCGTCGACGGCACGGTCGGCGTCGTCGTCGCCATGAACCGCCGCGAGGAGGCCAGGCGCTGGCTCGCCGGGCTCGGCGACCGCGTGGTGGCGCTCGGCAGCCTGGAGGCCAAGGGCCTGGAGTACGACGCGACGGTGGTCGTCTCCCCGGCGGAGATCGCGGACGAGTCACCGGCCGGACTGCGGGTGCTGTACGTGGCCCTCACCCGGGCGACCCAGCAGCTCACGGTGGTGTCGGGGGAACGGGACGCGCCGGACGCGAAGGGAGTGCCGGACCTGCTGCGGGACTGATTCCTGTGAACTCCCCGGACGGGAATGGCCTTCGGGCGTCCGTTTGTTAGCCTGGGTGTGGCACCGGCCCGATCCAAGCCCCCGGGCCCAACCTTCGTCGCTACGAGCGACCACTTGCCGCGAGGCGAGCATGGCGGGTCGGTGTCACTGAACGTTCGAGAGGTCCACGTCACGGAAGTGACGTGGACCTCTCTCGTCTCGTCGTGAACAAAAGGTTCGCAATCCAGACCCGGCTAACGCCTACCCGACGGTAGGTGCGACCATCGGACGGCATCCAGCGTCACTCGGTGAAAGCAGAGGAAGTCGGCCATGGCAACGGCGCCCAGCGTCTCCTACTCGATGACGGTCCGGCTGGAGGTGCCCGCGAGCGGAACCGCGGTCTCGCAGCTCACCGGAGCCGTCGAGTCCCACGGAGGCTCGGTGACCGGCCTCGACGTCACCGCTTCCGGGCACGAGAAGCTTCGGATCGACGTCACCATCGCGGCCACCTCCACCTCGCACGCCGACGAGATCGTCGAGCAGCTGCGCGGCATCGAGGGTGTGACGCTCGGCAAGGTCTCCGACCGTACGTTCCTCATGCACCTCGGCGGCAAGATCGAGATGCAGTCCAAGCACCCCATCCGCAACCGTGACGACCTCTCCATGATCTACACGCCGGGTGTGGCGCGCGTCTGCATGGCGATCGCCGAGAACCCCGAGGACGCCCGGCGGCTGACCATCAAGCGCAATTCGGTTGCGGTCGTGACGGACGGCTCGGCCGTGCTGGGCCTCGGCAACATCGGGCCCAAGGCCGCGCTCCCCGTGATGGAGGGCAAGGCGGCCCTCTTCAAGCGGTTCGCCGGCATCGACGCCTGGCCGCTGTGCCTGGACACCCAGGACACCGACGCCATCGTCGAGATCGTGAAGGCCATCGCGCCCGGCTTCGCCGGCATCAACCTCGAGGACATCTCCGCGCCGCGCTGCTTCGAGATCGAGGCCCGGCTGCGCGAGGCCCTCGACATCCCCGTCTTCCACGACGACCAGCACGGCACGGCGATCGTCGTCCTCGCGGCGCTGACCAACGCACTTCGCGTGGTGGGCAAGGCAATTGAGAACGTCCGGGTCGTCATGTCCGGCGCGGGCGCGGCCGGTACGGCCATCCTCAAGCTGCTGATCGCCGCGGGCGTCAAGAACGCCGTCGTCGCCGACATCCACGGAGTCGTGCACGCCGGCCGCGAGGACCTGGTCGACGCCGCCGCGGACTCGCCGCTGCGCTGGATCGCCGACAACACCAACCCCGAGAACCTGACGGGGACGCTGAAGGAGGCCGTACGCGGCGCCGACGTCTTCATCGGGGTCTCGGCGCCCAACGTGCTGGACGGCGACGACGTGGCCGCCATGGCCGACGGCGCGATCGTGTTCGCGCTCGCGAACCCGGATCCCGAGGTCGACCCGGCAATCGCCCGTCAGACGGCGGCGGTTGTGGCCACCGGCCGCAGCGACTTCCCGAACCAGATCAACAACGTGCTGGTCTTCCCGGGCGTCTTCCGCGGCCTGCTGGACGCGCAGTCCCGCACGGTCAACACCGAGATGATGATCGCGGCGGCGAAGGCCCTCGCGGACGTGGTGACCGAGGACGAGCTGAACCCGAACTACATCGTCCCGAGCGTGTTCAACGACAAGGTCGCGGGCGCGGTCGCGGGTGCGGTGCGGGAGGCCGCCAAGGCGGCCGGAGCGGCGGTCTCGGCGTCGTAGCCCGGCCCTAGGGCCCTTCTGACGGATCTCCGGGTCGTCACGCGCCCGTCAGCGTCCGGTCGGTGCGCGTTCGCTGTGAGGATCGCCACGGTGGGCCTGCTATCGGCGCGTCGCGGAACCCGGCTCTCCTGGGGGCCGTTTATCGTGGCGGCAGGCTCAGGCCTCTTTTCGTGTGACTCCCAAGGGTGTTCTCACGACTCCTACGGGCGCCGGATTGGCTTTCCCGCCGCAGGTAGGGGCAGGATGCGTCCCTGGGCGCGTGGGTCTGACGACGGACCCAGGTCCGGGGCCAGTCCGAGGACCCTGACAGCATCGGCACCGCTGTGCCGAATCATGCGGCTCCGCCGCGTGGCACGCCTCAACGGCAAGAAGAACACGGGAGTAACAACATGAACCGCAGTGAGCTGGTGGCCGCGCTGGCCGACCGCGCCGAGGTGACCCGCAAGGACGCCGACGCCGTTCTGGCCGCGTTCGCCGAGACCGTCGGCGAGATCGTCGCCAAGGGCGACGAGAAGGTCACCATCCCCGGCTTCCTGACCTTCGAGCGCACCCACCGTGCCGCTCGTACCGCTCGCAACCCGCAGACCGGCGACCCGATCAACATCCCGGCCGGCTACAGCGTGAAGGTCTCCGCGGGCAGCAAGCTCAAGGAAGCCGCCAAGGGCAAGTAAGCCTTCGCGTACGCGACGGGACTGCGTACGAGGCTCAGTAACGCGAATGGGGCGGCTCCCGCACGGGAGCCGCCCCATCGTCGTACGGACTGTCAGCCGAGCGCCTTGCCCGGCAGTTCGACCTTGGCACCCAGCTCCACGAGCTTCTCCATGCTGTGTCTATCCGGGGGATAACCCCCGGACCCCCAGCCGAGACCGGCGCTGCCCCGGCCGGAGCGATGAGGCGGCGGTCAGCCGAGCGCCTTGCCCGGCAGTTCCACCTTCGCCCCGAGCTCCACGAGCTTCTCCATGAAGTTCTCGTAGCCCCGGTTGATGAGGTCGATGCCGTGCACCCGTGAGGTCCCCTGCGCCGCCAGTGCCGCGATGAGGTACGAGAAGCCGCCGCGGAGGTCCGGGATGACCAGGTCGGCGCCCTGGAGCTTGGTGGGGCCGGAGACGACCGCCGAGTGCAGGAAGTTGCGCTGGCCGAAGCGGCAGTTCGAGCCGCCCAGGCACTCGCGGTACAGCTGGATGTGAGCGCCCATCTGGTTCAGCGCGGAGGTGAAGCCCAGGCGGGACTCGTAGACCGTCTCGTGGATGATGGAGAGCCCGGTCGCCTGCGTCAACGCCACCACCAGCGGCTGCTGCCAGTCCGTCTGGAAGCCGGGGTGGACGTCCGTCTCCAGCGCGATGGACTTCAGCTGGCCGCCGGGGTGCCAGAAGCGGATGCCCTCGTCGTCGATCTCGAAGGCACCGCCGACCTTCCGGTAGGTGTTCAGGAACGTCATCATCGAGCGCTGCTGGGCGCCCTTGACGTGGATGTTGCCCTCGGTGGCCAGCGCCGCGGACGCCCACGACGCGGCCTCCAGGCGGTCCGGGAGGGCGCCGTGGTTGTAGCCGCCGAGCGTGTCCACACCGGTGACGCGGATGGTGCGGTCGGTGTCCATCGCGATGATGGCGCCCATCTTCTGCAGCACGCAGATCAGGTCCTCGATCTCCGGCTCGACGGCCGCGTTCGAGAGCTCGGTGACGCCTTCGGCGAGGACGGCCGTCAGCAGCACCTGCTCCGTCGCGCCCACCGACGGGTACGGCAGCCGGATCTTCGTGCCGCGCAGCCGCTGCGGAGCCTCCAGGTACTGCCCGTCCGCACGCTTCTCGATCCGCGCGCCGAACTGCCGCAGCACCTCGAAGTGGAAGTCGATCGGCCGGCCGCCGATGTCGCAGCCGCCGAGACCCGGGATGAAGGCGTGGCCGAGGCGGTGCAGCAGCGGGCCGCAGAACAGGATCGGGATACGGCTCGAACCCGCGTGCGCGTCGATGTCCGCGACGTTCGCACTCTCCACGTGCGACGGGTCCATCACCAGCTCGCCCGGTTCCTCCCCCGGACGGACCGTCACCCCGTGCAGTTGCAGCAGACCGCGTACGACACGCACGTCACGGATGTCCGGAACGTTGCGCAGTCGGCTCGGCTCGCTGCCCAACAGGGCGGCGACCATGGCCTTGGGTACGAGGTTCTTCGCACCGCGGACACGGATCTCGCCCTCCAGCGGGGTTCCGCCGTGGACAAGCAGTACGTCGTCAGTGCCATTGACGGTCATGTATCTCGCGTTCCGATGAGTGGGGCAGGGGCCAGGAGGGAAAGGGTAATCGCCACGCACCCCCCTTCCGTAAGCCCGAGGACGCCCCAGTACGTCATGGCTGTGTCACAACACGAACGGTTCCGCGCCGGGCACATGGGGTCACCGGCGAGGAGGGTGCGCGTGGGGGCGCACCGGTGCACCCTGAGCTGCATTCCCTCGCGAGTTGGCATTGGCTCCCCGCGTGCGGGGAAGATGCGGGATCATGTCTGGCATGACCGAGGTGTCCTCGCTCACAGGGCGGTTGCTCGTGGCAACACCCGCCCTGGCGGACCCGAACTTCGACCGTGCGGTGGTGCTCCTTCTCGACCACGACGAGGAGGGCTCCCTCGGTGTCGTCCTCAACCGTCCGACCCCGGTGGACGTCGGCGACATCCTGGAGGGCTGGGCGGAACTGGCCGGCGAACCCGGTGTCGTCTTCCAGGGCGGCCCGGTGTCCCTGGACTCCGCGCTCGGCGTCGCCGTCATCCCCGGCGGCGCCTCCGCCGAGCGGGCGCCGCTGGGCTGGCGCCGGGTGCACGGCGCGATCGGCCTGGTCGATCTGGAGGCACCGCCTCAGCTGCTGGCCTCGGCGCTGGGCTCCTTGAGGATCTTCGCCGGGTACGCCGGCTGGGGCCCGGGCCAGCTGGAGGACGAACTGGTGGAAGGCGCCTGGTACGTCGTCGAATCCGAACCCGGCGATGTCTCCTCCCCGTCCCCGGAAAGACTCTGGCGCGAGGTCCTGCGCCGCCAGCGCAACGAGCTCGCGATGGTCGCGACGTATCCCGATGACCCTTCGCTCAACTGATGCGTGTGAGCTTCAGTACCCTAGGTTTCATGAGCACTCTTGAGCCTGAGACCCAGCCGCAGCGAGGTACTGGGACGGGGACACTCGTAGAGCCGGCGCCGCAGGTGTCCCACGGCGACGGTGACCACGAGCGCTTCGCCCACTATGTCCAGAAGGACAAGATCATGGCGAGCGCCCTCGACGGGACTCCCGTCGTCGCGCTGTGCGGCAAGGTCTGGGTGCCGGGCCGCGATCCGAAGAAGTACCCGGTGTGTCCCATGTGCAAGGAGATCTACGAGTCCATGGGCGCCGGCGGCGACGACAAGGGCAAGGGCGGCGGCGACAACTAGCCCTGGCTGTTCGGCCGTCTGAGGTTTTGAGGGCCCCCAGGGGGCACGCTGTGGCGTGCCCCCTGGGGGCCCTCGTGCGTCCATGCCCTGGACCCTCGCAGATCACAGAGTGGTAGAGACCTCTTGTGGACATGTCCATGTACTTCTAGCCTCCGTGGTGTTGTGCAGAGCGAAACCGTCATTGCATATGTTGCAACGCACCGGAGGGTCACTCCATGAAGCTCGCCCCCAGACTGGCCGTTCTGCTGGCCGCCGCCGTCGTCGTCACCGCCTGCGCCCCCCAGACCTCCGACAACGCCTCCTCCGACAAGGACGAGAAGAGCGGCACCCTGCGTGTCTGGCTCTTCCAGGAGGTCAACAACACGCCGAAGCAGAAGGTCGTGGACTCCGTCCTCGCCGACTTCGAGAAGGCACACAAGGACACCAAGGTCACCGTCGAGTACATCCCCGTCGAGACCCGCGCCCAGCGCATGAAGGCCGCCTTCAACGACCCGAAGAGCGCACCCGACGTCGTCGAGTACGGCAACACCGACACCGCCGGCTATGTGAAGGACGGCGGACTCGCCGACGTCACCAAGGACTTCGCGTCCTGGAGCGAGGCCAAGGACACCGACCCGACCGCGAAACAGTCGGTGACGGTGAACGGCAAGATCTACGGCGCGCCGTACTTCGTCGGCGTCCGGGCCCTGTACTACCGCACCGACGTCTTCAAGGAACTGGGCCTCGAAGTCCCGAAGACCATGGCCGAGTTGGCCTCCACCGCCCGCGAGATCCGGGCCGCGAAGCCCAAGCTGTACGGCCTCGTGGTCGGCGGCGCCTTCACCTACGGCGCGATGCCGTTCATCTGGGCGAGCGGCGGCGAGCTCGCCACCGGTAAGGGAGGCTCGTACGCCTCCGCCATCGACAGCGCCGCCGCCCAGAAGGGCATCAAGGCGTACACCTCCCTCTTCAGCGACGACAACTGTCCCGCCGCCAAGTGCGCCGGCATGGGCGGCAACGACACGATCACCGCCTTCGCGGCCGGCCAGGCCGGCATGGCGATCGGCGGCGACTTCAACCACGCGGCCGTGGAGGCCGGGAAGGTGAAGGGCGAGTACGCGGTCGTACCGCTGCCGGGCGTGGCCTCCGGCTCGATCGCGCCGGCTTTCGCGGGCGGCAACAACCTCGGCGTCCTGAAGAGCACCTCGCACCGCACCCTCGCCGTGGACCTGATGGAGCAACTGGCGTCGAAGAAGACGCAGGAAGAGATGTTCGGCGCGATGGGCTTCCTGCCGACCTTCACGGACGTCCGCCAGCAGGTCGCCGCACAGGAGCCCTACACGAAGCCCTTCGTGCAGACGCTCGCCGCGGACACCAAGTTCGTGCCGGCCACGCCCGCCTGGTCGCAGATCGACTCCTCGCTGGTGCTGCCGACCATGCTCCAGGAGGTCATCAGCGGCAAGAAGGATGTGGCTACGGCTTCCAAGGATGCGGCTACGAAGATGAACGATGCGTTTGGCTCCGCCGGGTGACGCCGGTGCCTGAGAGCTCGGGGCTTTCGGATCGTCGGCGGCTGCGGGTCGTCGGTGGCCGGTCGCGCCGTTCCTCGCGCCCCTTGGGGCGCGAGGGTGCGCGGCGTCAAATGGCTCCCTGGCTCTACCTCGCGCCCGCCCTCGTCGTGCTCGGCGGGCTGCTCGTCTACCCCATCTACCAGCTCGGTCTGATCTCGTTCTTCCAGTACACCCAGGCCCAGGTCAGCGGCGGCGAACCGGCCACCTTCCGGGGCTTCGGCAACTACACCGAGCTGTTCCGGGACGACCAGTTCTGGCAGGTGCTGCTGGCGACGGTCCTCTTCGCGGCGGCCTGTGTCCTGTCGACCCTGGCGGTCGGCTGCGCGCTCGCCGTGCTCCTCACGCGCGTGCGTGCCGTGCCCCGGCTCGCGCTGATGCTGGCCGCGCTGGGCGCGTGGGCGACCCCGGCCGTCACGGGCTCGACGGTGTGGCTGCTGCTCTTCGACCCGGACTTCGGGCCCGTGAACCGGGTCCTGGGGCTCGGCGACCACTCGTGGACGTACGGGCGCTACAGCGCCTTCTTCCTCGTCCTGCTCGAAGTGGTGTGGTGCTCCTTCCCGTTCGTCATGGTCACGGTGTACGCCGGCATCCGCGCCGTACCGGGCGAGGTGCTGGAGGCCGCCGCCCTGGACGGCGCCTCGCAGTGGCGTATCTGGCGCTCCGTCCTGGCGCCGATGCTCCGGCCGATCCTGACCGTCGTCACCATCCAGTCGGTCATCTGGGACTTCAAGGTCTTCACGCAGATCTACGTCATGACGAACGGCGGCGGCATCGCCGGGCAGAATCTCGTGCTGAACGTGTACGCCTACCAGCAGGCCTTCGCGTCCTCGCAGTACAGCCTCGGCTCGGCGATCGGCATCGTGATGCTGCTGATCCTCCTCGCCGCCACGCTCGTGTACCTGCGGCTGCTGCGCCGGCAGGGGGAGGAACTGTGAACCTGCTCCGAGGTCAACTGCAACGTCCGTGGCGGCTGGCCGCCGAGGCGTCCGCGCTGCTGATCGCGGTCGTCGTCGCCTTTCCCCTCTATTGGATGGTGCTCAGCGCCTTCAAACCGGCCGGCGAGATCGAGTCGGCCGAGCCCAGGCCGTGGACGCTCGCGCCCTCCCTGGATTCCTTCCGGCGGGTCTTCGGACAGCAGGAATTCGGCCGTTACTTCCTCAACAGCCTGGTCGTGGCGTGCAGTGTGGTGATCGTCTCGGCGCTGATCGCGTTTCTCGCGGCGACCGCCGTGACGCGATTCCGGTTCCGCTTCCGGACCACCTTGCTGATCATGTTTCTGGTGGCCCAGATGGTGCCCGTGGAAGCCCTGACGATCCCCCTGTTCTTCCAGATGCGGGACCTCGGCCAGCTGAACACGCTGGGCTCGCTGATCCTGCCCCACATCGCCTTCTCGCTGCCCTTCGCGATCTGGATGCTGCGGGGGTTTGTGAAGGCGGTTCCGGAGGCCTTGGAGGAGGCCGCGTACATCGACGGGGCGAGCCGGGCGCGATTCCTGTGGCAGATCCTTTTCCCGCTGGTCTTCCCCGGCCTGGTGGCCACCAGCGTGTTTTCCTTCATCTCGGCCTGGAACGACTTCCTGTTCGCCAAGTCGTTCATCATCAGTGACACCTCCCAGTCCACCCTGCCGATGGCGCTGCTGGTCTTCTACAAACCAGACGACCCCGACTGGGGCGGTGTGATGGCCGCGTCCACGGTGATGACGATTCCGGTGCTGATCTTCTTCGTACTCGTACAGCGACGACTGGTCTCCGGGCTGGGCGGAGCGGTAAAGGACTGACGTGACTGAACTGATTCCGGCACCCCGTGGCCTCGTCGCCGGTTCCGGCAACGTGCGGCTGACGGCGCACTCCCAGCTCTACGCCAACGCCGCGTTGGCGGGCGTCGGTCACTGGCTGCGCACCGTCCTGTGGCAGGCCACCGGCCTGCCGCTGCGCGAGGCAGTGGAACTCGACGACGCCGGAGGCGACGGCATCGGGCTCCAGCTCGACCCCGAACTCGGTCCCGAGGAGTACCGCCTCGTCAGCGACTCCTCCGGCGTCCTCATCGAGGGCGGCAGTGCGGCCGGTGTCTTCTGGGGCGCCCAGACGCTGCGGCAGCTTCTCGGCGCCGACGCGTACCGGAAGGCCCCGCTCAGTCGTGACCGCACCTGGGCCGTGCCGCACGTCACGATCGAGGACGGTCCCCGTTTCCGCTGGCGCGGTCTCATGCTCGACGTGTCCCGGCACTTCATGCCCAAGGACGGTGTCCTGCGCTACCTGGACCTGATGGCCGCGCACAAACTCAACGTCTTCCACTTCCACCTGACGGACGACCAGGGCTGGCGCGTCGAGATCAAGCGATACCCGAAGCTGACCGAGGTCGGCTCCTGGCGGGCGCGCACGAAATTCGGCCACCGGGCCTCACCGCTGTGGGAGGAGAAGCCGCACGGTGGCTTCTACACCCAGGACGACATCCGGGAGATCGTCGCCTACGCCGCCGAGCGGCATATCACCGTCGTCCCCGAAATCGACATACCCGGCCACTCGCAGGCCGCCATCGCCGCGTATCCGGAACTCGGCAACACCGACGTCATCGACACGACCTCCCTCTCGGTCTGGGACAGCTGGGGCATCTCTTTGAACGTACTCGCCCCCACTGACAACACCCTGCGCTTCTACGAGGGGGTGTTCGAGGAACTGCTGGAGCTGTTCCCTTCCGAGTTCATCCACATCGGCGGCGACGAATGCGCCAAGGAGCAGTGGCGGGAGTCGCCCCTCGTCCAGGCCCGGATCGAGGAACTCGGCCTCGCGGACGAGGACGAGTTGCAGTCGTGGTTCATCGCACACTTCGACAAGTGGCTCTCCGCGCGCGGGCGCAGGCTCATCGGCTGGGACGAGATCCTGGAAGGCGGTCTCGCGGACGGGGCGGCGGTCTCCTCCTGGCGCGGATATCAGGGCGGGATCGCGGCGGCCCGCGCGGGCCACGACGTCGTCATGTGCCCCGAGCAGCAGGTGTACTTGGACTACCGGCAGGACGCGGGCGCGGACGAGCCGGTCCCCATCGCCTACGTCCGCACCCTGGAGGACGTGTACCGGTTCGAGCCCGTTCCCTCGGAGTTGACGTCCGAAGAGGCCGGGCATGTCCTCGGCGCACAGGCCAACGTGTGGACCGAGGTGATGGAGGACCACGCGCGCGTGGACTACCAGACGTTCCCGCGCCTCGCGGCCTTCGCCGAGGTGGCCTGGAGCGCGCTGCCCGCCCCGGCGGAACGGGACTTCGCCGACTTCGAGCGGCGGATGGCCGTCCATTACGGGCGACTTGACGCCCTGGGGGTCGCCTACCGGCCGCCGACGGGTCCGTTGCCGTGGCAGAAGCGCCCCGGTGTGCTCGGCCGGCCGATCGAGGGCCCGCCCCCGAACAGGTGAGGGAACAGCTGAGGGAACAGGTCGTGGAAAAAACCGCAATTATCACCGAAGAGTGTCAATGAGTACGCACCGGTGATGCCGTACGAAAACGGACCATCTCCCTGGTGAGGTGGGCGAATGCCTCCTAGCGGACCCCTGTCTTCGCTCCCTGCGAAGATGTGCCAGAGTTGCCACGTCCGCCCTGTCAGCACGTACCGTACGCGCAACACAGGTGGGACCAGGTGGGGCAGCGGGAAGGGGCAGCCGGTTTGACCACGCACGCACCGCAGGCGGCGCAGGCCGTCACGCTGCCCACGACGCTGGACGAGGCAGTGGCGGCGCTCACCGCCATGCCCGCCGCCGTGCCCGTCGCGGGCGGTACGGACCTGATGGCCGCCGTCAACTCCGGGCAGCTCAGGCCGGCCGCGCTGGTCGGCCTCGGCCGGATCAGCGAGATCCGCGGCTGGCAGTACCTGGACGGCCACGCCCTGCTCGGGGCGGGCCTCACCCACGCGCGGATGGGCCGCCCCGACTTCGCCGCCCTGATCCCGGCGCTCGCGGCCGCCGCGCGCGCCGCCGGGCCGCCGCAGATCCGTAACGCGGGCACCCTGGGCGGCAACATCGCCTCGGCCGCCCCCATGGGGGACGCGCTTCCGGTACTGGCCGCCCTGGAGGCGACGCTGATCATCGCGGGCCCGGGTGGAGCCCGTCGGGAGATCCCGGTGTCGCACCTGCTGGCCGGCATGGAGATGCTGCGCGCCGGCGAACTCATCGGCTACGTGCGCGTGCCGCTGCTGCACGCGCCGCAGGTCTTCCTCAAGGCGACCGGCCGCACCGGCCCCGGCCGCTCCGTCGCCTCCGTCGCGCTGGTCCTCGACCCCGCCCGGCGCGGAGTCAGGTGCGCCGTCGGTGCCATAGCTCCGATGCCGCTGAGGCCCCTGGACGCCGAGCAGTGGGTCGCCCGGCTGATCGACTGGGACAACGGCCGCGCGATCGTGCCGGAGGCGCTCAGCGCCTTCGGGGAGTACGTCTCCGCGGCCTGCATCCCCGACCCAGCCCCGGCCGAGGACGGCTCCGTACCACAGCATCCGCCCGCCGTACTGCACCTGCGGCGCACCGTCGCCGCGCTGGCCCGACGAGCACTGGGGAGGGCGCTGTCGTGACCGACGACCAGCACGACCAGCACGAAGAGGGCACGCCCCGGAGTGCGGGCCGCTGGGACCCGCTGCCCCAGGGCGACTACGACGACGGCGCCACCGCCTTCGTGAAACTCCCGGAGGGGGGCGTCGACGCGCTCCTGTCCTCCGCCGACAGTCCGCTCGCCGCGCCCGGGCAGGGCTATGTGCCGCCGCAGATAACGGTGACGCCGAACTCGACCGGAGAGACCGACCCGGCGGCCACGGGTTCCTGGGCGATGCCCGCCGCACCTGGCGAGGGCGTCCAGTGGCCCGACCCGAACGCCATGCCCCAGGACGTCGGGAACGACCGTTTCACGTACGAACCGGGTGCCACGGGGCAGTGGAACTTCGAGGAGACGCGATCGACGGCGCCCGAGTCCGCGCCGGCCGCTCCCGCGCCGGGTCACGATGTGACCGGCCAGTGGTCGATCCCCGTAGCCGGTGGTGACCTCCCGGACGAATCGGGCGAGTTCACCACATCGTCCCTGGTCGAACAGTGGGGCGGCACCCCACCGGCCACACTCCCCGGCGGCGCCCCCGCCCCCTGGGCGACGGAGGCGGCGGGCCGCCCCTGGGGCCAGGAACAGCCGGGGGCGAGCGAACAGACGACCGGGCCTGGATACGAGCAGCCTCCTCCGGGACCGGCCGGACAGACAGTTGATGACCCGACGGCAACGGGGTACGAGCCGGGGCGGGGCGCCGGGCACGGCCACGACCGGTCGGCGGGGCCGGGGTACGAGGCGGAGCAGTCGGGGCCGTCGGGGCACGCGCGGGAGCAGTCGGCGGGATCCGGGTATGACACCGGGCAGGTTCATGGTCAGTCGGCGGGGCCGGGAGGCACGCGCGAGCAGCCGGCCGGAACCGGGTACGACGCCGGGCGGCCCGCGGGTGCCGAGCACCTCCACGGTCAGTCGCAGTCGCCGGGCGCGCGCGAGCAGCCCGCGGGGGCGGGGTACGAGACGGAGCAGTCGGCGTCGTCGGGGCGCACGCGCGAGCAGCCGGCCGGAACCGGGTATGACGCCGGGCGGGCTGCGGGTGCCGGGCAGGTTCATGGTCAGTCGGCGGGGTCGGGAGGCACGCGCGAGCAGTCGGCCGGAACCGGATACGACGCCGGGCGGCCCGCGGGTGCCGAGCGTGCGCATGAGCGGGCCGGGGAGACAGGGCTCGCGTATGAGCAGTCGGCGGATGGCGGCCAGGCGTATGAGCAGTCGGCCGGTGGCGGTCACGCGCACGGGCAGACGGCGTTCGCCGGGCGGCCGGGGCACGAGCAGTCGGCGCCCACCCGCCCCGGGCACGAGCAGTCGGCGCCCACCCGGTCCGCGCATGAGCAGCCCGGGGCGCACACCGACGCTCCGCCGGTAGGACACGCGCCGGAGCGCCACCACATGCCGGGGCAGCAACCCGCGTCCGAGGCGCACGCGCCCGTGCAGGCGAGCCCCCCGGTCGGGCACGACCCCGAGCAGCCGCACTCGCACATGCCCGGGCAGCCCCAGCCGCACGCTGCCGAACAGCCCCAGCCGCACGCCTCGCAGCGTCCCGCAAAGCCGTACGCGGAAAGGCCCGCCGAAGCCGCCGTAGCCGCCGCACAGCGCGCTCACGGGGCCGATGACGCGGAAGAGGCCCCGGAGGGCGCGGAAGCCGCTGAGGAGGCCGCCGAGCCCGGTTCAGCGGAGGCCGCCGCCGAAGCCGCCACCGACCCGGAGACGGACGCGGAGGCGGAGGCGGAGGCGCCCGATGGCACCGCACCCCCGCCTTCCGGCGAGGAACACCCCCTCGCCTCCTACGTCCTGCGCGTCAACGGCGTCGAACGCCCCGTCACCGACGCCTGGATCGGCGAGTCGCTGCTCTACGTGCTGCGCGAGCGGCTCGGTCTCGCGGGCGCCAAGGACGGCTGCTCGCAGGGCGAGTGCGGGGCCTGCAACGTCCAGGTCGACGGACGGCTCGTCGCCTCCTGCCTGGTGCCCGCCGTGACCGCCGCCGGCAGCGAGGTCCGTACCGTCGAGGGCCTGGCCGTCGACGGGCAGCCCTCGGACGTGCAGCGGGCGCTCGCCCGGTGCGGCGCCGTGCAGTGCGGTTTCTGCGTGCCGGGCATGGCGATGACCGTGCACGACCTCCTGGAGGGCAACCCGGCGCCCACCGAGATGGAGACCCGCCAGGCGCTGTGCGGCAACCTCTGCCGCTGCTCCGGCTACCGGGGCGTCGTGGACGCGGTCCAGGAGGTCGTCGCCGAACGTGAGGCGCACTCCGCGGCCGGTGATTCCGAACACGAGGGAGACGAGGCACGTATCCCTCACCAGGCGGGCCCGGGCGCCGGCGGCGTGAACCCGTCGGCGTTCGAACCGGCCACCCCGCGCGACCGAACGCATGACCAGGCGTTCGGACAGGGCCAGGACGGAGGCCAGGCGTGAGCAACGAAGCCGCCACCGCTACGAGCACCGCGGAGGCAGCCCCCGCCCCCGAGTCGATCCCGCACGGCCTCGGCGCGTCCCTCCCGGCCGCCGACTCCCGCGCCAAGACCGAGGGCACCTTCCCGTACGCGGCCGACCTGTGGGCCGAGGGCCTGCTGTGGGCGGCCGTGCTGCGCTCCCCGCACGCGCACGCGCGCATCGTGTCCATCGACACCTCCCACGCGCGCGAGATGCCCGGCGTACGGGCCGTCGTCACGCATGAGGACGTGCCGGGCGAGCCGGTGCTCGGCCGCGGCAAGGCCGACCGCCCGGTGTTCGCCTCCGAGGTCGTACGCCATCACGGCGAGGCCATCGCGGCCGTCGCCGCCGACCATCCCGACACCGCGCGGATGGCCGCGGCCGCCGTCATCGTCGAGTACGAGGTACTCGACCCGGTGACCGACCCGGAGCAGGCCTTCGAGGCCGAGCCGCTGCACCCCGACGGCAACCTGATCCGGCACATCCCGCTGCACCACGGCGACCCGGAGGCGGCCGGCGAGGTCGTCGTCGAGGGCCTGTACCGCATCGGCCGCCAGGACCCGGCCCCCATCGGCGCCGAGGCCGGCCTCGCCGTGCCGCGTCCCGACGGCGGCGTCGAGCTGTACGTGGCGTCCACGGACCCGCACGCCGACCGCGACACGGCCGCCGCCTGCTACAACCTGGAGCCGGAGCGCGTGAAGGTCGTCGTCACCGGCGTCCCCGGCGCCACCGGCGACCGCGAGGACCAGAGCTTCCAGCTCCCGCTCGGCCTGCTGGCGCTCACCACCGGCTGCCCGGTGAAGCTGACCGCCACGCGCGAGGAGTCCTTCCTCGGGCATGTCCACCGGCACCCCACCCTCCTGAGGTACCGCCACCATGCCGACGCCGAGGGCAAGCTGGTGAAGGTCGAGGCGCAGATCCTGCTCGACGCGGGCGCCTACGCCGACACCTCGTCGGAGGCGCTGGCCGCCGCCGTGGGGTTCGCCTGCGGCCCGTACGTCGTCCCGAACGCCTTCATCGAGGGCTGGGCCGTCCGCACCAACAACCCGCCCTCCGGCCACGTACGCGGCGAGGGCGCCATGCAGGTGTGCGCCGCCTACGAGGCGCAGATGGACAAGCTCGCGAAGAAGCTCGGCGTCGACCCGGCGGAGCTGCGCCTGCGCAACGCGCTGGCCACGGGCGACGTCCTGCCCACCGGCCAGACGGTGACCTGCCCGGCGCCGGTGGCGGAGTTGCTCCAGGCCGTACGGGACTTCCCGTTGCCGGCCCTGCCCAAGGACACCCCCGAGGACGAGTGGCTGCTGCCCGGCGGCCCCGAGGGCGCGGGCGAACCGGGCGCGGTGCGCCGGGGCGTCGGCTACGGCCTGGGCATGGTGCACATGCTCGGCGCGGAGGGCGCGGACGAGGTCTCCACGGCGACGGTCCGCGTCCAGGACGGCGTGGCGACGGTGCTGTGCGCGGCGGTGGAGTCGGGCCAGGGCTTCACCACGCTGGCCCGGCAGATCGTCCAGGAGACGCTCGGTATCGACGAGGTCCATGTGGCCCCGGTCGACACCGACCAGCCCCCGGCCGGCCCCGGCTGCCGGGGCCGCCACACCTGGGTGTCGGGCGGCGCGGTCGAACGGGCCGCGAAGATGGTCCGTACGCAGCTGCTGCAACCCCTGGCCCACAAGTTCGGCATGTCCACCGAGCTGCTCCAGATCACCGACGGCAAGATCACGTCGTACGACGGAGTCCTGTCGACCACTGTCACCGAGGCGCTGGACGGCAAGGAACTGTGGGCCACGGCCCAGTGCCGCCCCCACCCGACCGAACCCCTGGACGCGAACGGTCAGGGCGACGCCTTCGTGGGTATGGCCTTCTGCGCGATCCGCGCGGTGGTCGACGTCGACATCGAGCTGGGCTCGGTACGCGTGGTGGAGCTGGCGCTCGCCCAGGACGTCGGCCGGGTGCTGAACCCGGCGCAGCTGACGGCGCGTATCGAGGCGGGTGTCACGCAGGGCGTGGGCATCGCCCTGACCGAGAACCTGCGCACCGGGCGCGGCCTGGTCCGCCACCCGGACCTCACCGGGTACGCCTTGCCGACGGCCCTGGACGCGCCGGACATCCGGATCGTCAAACTCGTCGAGGAACGTGACGTCGTCGCCCCCTTCGGGGCGAAGGCGGCCAGCGCGGTACCGGTGGTGACCTGCCCGGCGGCCATCGCCTCCGCGGTCCGCGCTGCGACGGGCCGCCCGGTCAACCGCCTCCCGATCCGGCCGCAGGCCGCGGTGGTGACGGGGCAGTGAGCGCACCGGGGCCGGGCACCGACGAACAGCTCCTGTTGTCGGTGGTGCTGGGCGGCGTGCACTTCGCGTGATGCGCGGCGTGGTGGTCGTCACCGGGGTGATGGCGGCGGGGAAGTCGACGGTGGCGCAGGCGCTCGCGGAGAGATTGCCGCGGGCCGCACACGTCCGTGGGGACGTGTTCCGGCGGATGATCGTTTCGGGGCGCGAGGAGTACGTTCCCGGAGCAGAGCCCGGCGGCGAGGCCGAGGCCCAACTCCGGCTGCGGTACCGGCTGTCGGCGGCGACGCGGACGCGTATGCGCGGGCCGGGTTCACGGCGGTCGTGCAGGACGTGGTGCTGGGCGAGGACTTGGCGGCGTACGTCGGACTGGTCCGCACACGTCCGCTGTACGTCGTCGTCCTGGCGCCGAGCGCCGAGGTCGTGGCTTCCCGGGAGGCGGGGCGGGCCAAGACCGGCTACGGCGCGGCCTGGACGGTCGGGGAACTGGACGGGGCGCTGCGGGTATCGCCCCCGCGGCTCGGTCTGTGGCTGGACACCTCCCAGCTGACGGTGGCGGAGACGGTGGATGCGATCGTGGTGGGAAGGGAACGGGCCAGGGTGGTTTGAGCGTCTGTTGGGTTGGGGGCGTGTCTTGGGCTGGGGGCGTGCTCGGTGGCGCCGCAGGTCCGGGGCGTTGTCAGTGGTGCCGCGTAGTGTTTTGGGCAGTGGGGACGGCTGCCGGACCTGGGGTCGGCCGGGCGTGCCCTGCGCGGGGATTGAGCAAGCACATGCACATGCGGGGGAGCCCATGAGCACGACCGACGTCGCCACCGCGGCGATCACCTTGACCGAGGACGAGCTGGATCCGAACATCACGCTGGCGCGATTCCCGACGGCGGCGGACGAACTGGCGGCGCTGCGTGGCGGGTTCGCCTCCTACGCGGGCCGTTTCGGGCCGAAGGCGGCGCAGGAGGCGTCGGGGCTGGCCATGGACCTGCCCGCGCGGCTGCTGGACCAGGAGTTCGGCCGGGGCAAGGTGATGCGCTTCGAGGACATCGACTTCCCCGTGACGCTCACCCACGAGCCGACCCGCCGCTTCCTGCGCGAGACGGGCCTGCCCGAGGACGGCACGCTCTTCTCCCTGGACTTCTGCCTGGACATGGACGTTCCGCTGCCGACCCTCGCCGAGAGCTGCGCCGACAGCCGGGCGAACGGCCTTCCGGACCGCGCCGACCACCTCATACGCCTCGGCCACCTCGTCGAGGGCAACAGCCTGGTGCTCGACGGCGAGACGGGCGCGGTCCTGCACTGGAGCCGGCCCGAGGCGGCTCTGTACCCGCTGACCACGGATGTCTCCACCCTCGCCTTCACCCTCTGGCTGCTGCACCGCGAGAGCTGACGGCAAAGAGGTCAGTCGGTGCCGGACTCCATCGCGGCGTGGTCGAGGAGTTCGTCGTCGCCGGAGGCCTCGCCGCGGGAGGCGATCACCGTGGCGCCGCCCTTGGGCATCGCGCCGATCAGCCCGGTCGAGGCGGCCTGGGCCGCGCCGATCATCGTCGGGTGGGAGCTGCCGACCATGCCGAGTCCGGCGTACTGCTCGAGCTTGGCGCGGGAGTCGGCGATGTCGAGGTTGCGCATGGTGAGCTGGCCGATGCGGTCGACCGGACCGAAGGCGGAGTCCTCGGTGCGTTCCATGGAGAGCTTGTCGGGGTGGTAGCTGAAGGCCGGTCCGGAGGTGTTGAGGAGGGAGTAGTCCTCTCCTCGCCGCAGGCGCAGGGTCACCTCGCCGGTGACCGCCGTCCCGACCCAGCGCTGGAGCGACTCGCGGATCATCAGGGCCTGCGGGTCCAGCCAGCGGCCCTCGTACAGCAGCCGGCCCAGCCGCCGTCCCTCGTTGTAGTAGAGGGCGAGGGTGTCCTCGTTGTGGATGGCGTTGACCAGCCGTTCGTACGCCGCGTGCAGCAGGGCCATGCCCGGTGCCTCGTAGATGCCCCGGCTCTTGGCCTCGATGATCCGGTTCTCGATCTGGTCGGACATGCCCATGCCGTGCCGGCCGCCGATGGAGTTGGCCTCCAGCACCAGGTCGACGGGGGAGGGGAACTCCTTGCCGTTGAGGGTGACCGGACGTCCCTGTTCGAAGCCGATCGTGACGTCCTCGGCGGCGATGTCGACGGCAGGGTCCCAGAACCGCACGCCCATGATCGGTTCGACGAGTTCGACCCCCGCGTCGAGGTGCTCGAGCGCCTTGGCCTCGTGGGTCGCGCCCCAGATGTTGGCGTCGGTGGAGTAGGCCTTCTCGGCGCTGGCCCGGTAGGGCAGGTCGCGGGCGGCCAGCCATTCGGACATCTCGCTGCGGCCACCGAGCTCGGTCACGAAGTCGGCGTCCAGCCACGGCTTGTAGATCCGCAGCGAGGGGTTGGCGAGCAGGCCGTAACGGTAGAACCGCTCGATGTCGTTGCCCTTGAAGGTCGAGCCGTCGCCCCAGATCTGCACGTCGTCCTCGAGCATGGCACGTACCAGCAGCGTGCCGGTGACGGCCCGTCCGAGCGGGGTGGTGTTGAAGTAGGTGCGTCCCCCGGACCGGATGTGGAAGGCCCCACAGGCCAGGGCCGCGAGCCCCTCCTCGACGAGGGCGGCCCGGCAGTCGACCAGCCGCGCGACCTCCGCACCGTACGCCTCGGCCCGCTCGGGCATCGAGGCGATGTCGGTCTCGTCGTACTGACCGATGTCGGCGGTGTAGGTGCAGGGCACCGCCCCTCTCTCGCGCATCCAGGCGACCGCGACCGAGGTGTCGAGCCCCCCGGAGAAGGCGATCCCGACACGTTCACCGACAGGGAGAGAGGAGAGTACTTTGGACATAGGTATGAGTATGCATGAGCTCGAATCTTCATGCAATACGTGTTTGGGCACTGGAGGCCGTGGCGGGAATCGAACCCGCGTAACTCGCTTTGCAGGTTTGTCCAGGCTGGTCAGGGCATGATCCGGACCTGTTCAAGGGCGTTCATTCCCGTCCGCACGCAGGGGGCGTGACGGTTGGGCGAACGCTCCTGAACGGCTCCGTACGGTGGTGAACGAGACGGAAACTGAGACGGGGCATGGTCCGGCTGACCTGCGCGTCTGTCTCTCTCGGTGTCAAGGTCGCGAGGCGTCCAAAGCCGCGATCACGGCTGCTGGGTCACCGTCGTACAACACGTGTGGTTCATCCGCTCCCGGGGGGACGAACCGCGTGCGGTACCGCTGTAGATCTCTTTCAGAGAAGTAGATCGAATTCGGGTCGTTGGCATGGAACTCGTTGCGCTTGCTGATCCTCGCCCATAGTTCGTCATGGCTGGCGGCAAGGTACACGAGCACGGTTGTCGCGCCGGCGTCGGTCGCGGTCGCGCGCCACTTCGCCCGGTCCTCCGGCGTCCAAAAGCCGTGGTCGACGACGACGTCGTGCCCGGCCTTGAGCTGCTCTCGCAGGTCGGCCGCCACGTCTTCGAGCACGGGGCGTTCAAGGGTGGGGAAGGCGCCCCGGGGGAAGTCCACCCCGTAGACGCCGTGCCGACGGAACATCTCTTCGTCCGGGCACAGCCGTACGAAGCCGCGAGCGGTGAGAGTGCGGGAGAGGGTTGTCTTGCCGGAGCCGGGAAGGCCGGCCATCAGGACACAGAACGGCGGGTGTGGGGACATCGGTCTCGTCATGGTTCGGGAGATGGCGGACACCTCCGGTTCGGCTTCGGGCGTGATTGTGCCAGCCCTACGGGCCGCGAGCAGCGCGTCCAGGCGGCTTTCCAGCACGCTCACGAGCGTGTCATCCGCGACGGTCACGAGGCCACCTCCGATTCTGTGCGCCACGTCCGGCCCGGACCCCCGAGATCCACGCCGTACTCCACGATGTTCCCCTCGCTGTCCACGAACTTGGCAGTCATGACCACCACCGGGTCCGCCGGCGGGTTGTCGGGGTCCAGCTCCAAGAGTCGCGCGTACTCCGGCGTCAGCAGACGGGCTGAAGCCGTGTCGATGCGGTGGCTGATCGGGTGGCCGGTCACCTGGGCAATGAGCTGAAGCGAGGTGCCCCCCGTCAGTCGCTCGCTCTCGGCAAGCTGAGGGATCAGCTTCCCGTACCGAGCGGGAATCCACGACGTGCTGTGAGCAACGATGCCGTGCCGGTCTCTGTACACGCGGCTCCGGCGAACCACGTCCGAGCCAGGCTGAACGTCCAGCGCTTGCGCCACTTCATCAGGTGCGGGCACCACGGCCGCTTGGTGCGAGTCGGACCGCTCGCCTGCCCCCCAGCTTGATCCGGTGCGGCGTCCCCGGTCCTGTCGCTGGGACCCTGACGACATGGGGGCCGGTTGGTCCAATACCTCGGTCCCGATGCCGTGGATGCCACGGACAAGCCCCTCGTTGCGCAGCTTGCGCAGGGCTTTCTCCGCTGTCGCTGTGCTCACTTTCCACTCTTCCGACAGGTTCTTGATGCTCGGCAAGAGGGTGCCCGGCTGTAGCTGACCAGACGTAATCAGCTCCGTGTAGTGGGCGGCGATTTTCGCGTACGGCGCCCGATTGTCGGCCTGGCCTGCCATGTTGTCCGCTCCTTGTCGCGACTTCCCTGAGGTTCCCTAGCTTACCGCTTGACACCGCAGGGAACCCTAGGGAACCTTAGGGATGTGCCCGAAGGAAAGCCCCCGCAGGGGGTGAGTACGAAGTGAGCGCGCTTTGGTTGAGAACTGAACAGTGATCGTGCGGGGCTGACGCGAGAGCGGCGGTCGCGGCAGGTGCCCAGGGCGAGGTTCCGGGGGCAAACCGCCGTGGTGAACCGTGGCTCTCCCCCTACGCGCCTGGCAGGCGCCACCCGGTCTCGGGTGTGGGGAAGTACAGCGGGGCCCCAACGCACGTGGCGGCAAGAGTGAGACCGCCCCCGCGACGACCGGGTGATGTCGTCGGCGGCAATGCCAAGCCCACCGGCTCCGGAGACAACCCCTGAACTGGGGTTCCGCCCGGTGTGGGCCGCCCTGCTGGCGTCAGAGCAGTGACGATGACGCACCCGGCTTCACCGGCTCGGGACCGGTGCCCCGTGGCAACGGAGCACCGGTGAAAGCCGTGTCCCTGCGAACGCGGGAGGTCGGTCGTGAACCGACGACATACCAAGGGCGCCGCCGCTCGGACCGGCCGGCGGCGCCTGGACAGCAAGCACGGTCCGCCACGGCTCGCAGCGCTGGACGCTGCGGCTGGCTGCCTCTCCCGCCCGTCCGTCCCGCCGTGTGCGAGGACGTACGGACGGGAGTGCGGGGAGCCGGAGACTCCGCTACTTCAACTGAGCAGATCAGGAGCTGACGTGACCTGCACCGAGACCTTCGAGACCATCCGCTACACCGCCGACGTCGTCGTCACCACGACCGACGGGTACGTCCTGCTGATCGAGCGCGGCTGGGACCCGTTCAAGGGTCAGTGGGCGCTGCCCGGCGGTTACGTCGATCCCGGTGAGACGAGTCGCGCCGCTGCTGCCCGTGAGCTCGCCGAAGAGGCCGGCGTGCACGCGGCACCGGAAGAGCTGGACCAGATCGGCACGTTCGACCAGCCCAATCGTGACCCGCGCGGCAGGTACGTCACCGTCGCCTACCACCTCACCGTCATCCCCGGCACGATCGTCGAGGCCGGTGATGACGCGACCAACGCCCAGTGGTGGCCCCTGAGCGACCTGCCGCCGCTCGCGTTCGACCACGCCGACATCCTCGACGCGGTTGCCCGGATCTGACGGGCAAGACCAACCCCATCCACCTGAAACGGCGCGCCCCCGGAGTTGGCCCTCCGGGGGCGCTGTTCGGGCCGTTTCCACCTTGCAGGGAGACCACGACCCAATGAACCACATCGTCACTGTTCAGGACGCTGTTACCGCGTTCGCCGACTTCATGGAGCCGACGGATGCGGAGTTGGACGCGATCGATCGGGAGATGCCCGTCATCCTGGCGGACGTCGACCTGTTGGACGCGCAGATCATCACGCTTGACCGCACGCCGACCGAGCTGGACGTCCGCCGTATCCGCCGGGCCCTCCGCCGGGTCCTGACCGCGCGCCGCGACCTGGCCAACCAGGGCGCCACGGACACCGCCGGGGGTGCCGCATGAGCGCCACCCGTGAGCAGAACCTGACGGCCGCGCACGCTGAGGTGAAGGCGGAGATTGCGCGGACCGACACCAAGACGGGGCTGTTGCTGGCGTTCGTCGGTGCGGTCCTGGCCGGCACCTGGACGGTCGCCCGCGACCTGCCCCTGAACATCCCCGCCGTGGTGGTCGGGAGCTCCGGGGTGGCGCTGCTGGTCGGGGCGGCCGGTCTGCTGCTGCGGTCGGTGCGCCCGAACCTGAAGGGCCGGCACGGCTTCCCGCTGTGGGCGACGCTCACCGCCGAGGAGATCACCGCTACGACCGCCGCCCGCAACCTGGCGGCCGACGTCGCCGGGCTGTCCCGGCTCGCGGTGGTGAAGTTCACCTGCCTGCGCCGCGCGGTCGACGTGACGTGCGCGGGTGGTGCCCTGGTCGTCCTGTCCGTCGTGTTCGCCCTGGGAGGTGCGGCATGAGCGAGACCCGTAAGCCTCTGACGAATGTTCAGATCGGTGTGCTGACGGCTGCGTTCGTGCCGATGCTGGCCACGGGCGTGGTCGGCGGTATCGGCACGTACAGCAACATCGGGCACGCCTACGGCAAGGGGACCGCGCTGGGAGCCCTCGGTGCCGGTGAGGGCGCCACGGCCGTGCTCGCCCTGGTGTTGCTGGGACTGACCATGCTGGGCCAGTCCTCACCGCGCGTCGTACGGCTCGGACTGTGGGCACTACCGGCCGCCGCCGCCGTCATGGGCGCGATGGCCGCGCCGGACGCGGGCCGCACCGTCGTCTACGCGTTGACCCCGATGGGCATGTCCGTCTCTGCCGAGGGCATGGCGTTCCTCGCCCGCCGGATCGTCGTCCACACCGACGGCCGCGACGCGGAGCACGAACGGCACACCGCCGACATCGTGCAGGCCCTCGCCTACCACCGCGCCCGTGCCGCCCACCACCCGGTGAGCCGGGTACGGAAGCGGTCGGACCGGGCGTCATGGCGTCTGGCCCGCAAAGCCGGGGTCGGGGACACGGCGCTCGGATCGAGGCTGCTGGACGTGCAGCGCGACCGCGTCACCGCCGGTGCGAACGCCGCGCTCCTGTCGATGTTCGGCGGCACCGACCCGGCCCCCGCCCCGGACGCGAATGCGGAGGAATCTACCGAGACGATGAGGAATCGGTCTACGGCTGACCTGCTGGAATCGACCCACGCGCCGATCACGGCGACGGTGGTGCGGGTGCCCGATCCAGTGCCGGTCGACTTCGGGAAGTCGACGCTTGCGCTCAAGCCGGTTCCCGCGCTCGCGGCGCCGGTCGAGTCGGCCCCGGTCACGTCGATCGAGCGGCACACGGTGGCTGCCGAGTCGCCCCGATCGCGTCGGGCGACCGGCCGGGTTCCCGACGTGGCCCGGTCGCCCCGACCGAAGCGCACGGCGGATCAGTTGCTCGATGAGGCGCGCAAGGCGACGGCCGATTGGCCCGATCGGCAGATCACTGCTGAGGGCATCCGGCGTGAGGTGCGGACCTCGCCCGTGAACGCGCGGAAGCTGCGGGACACGCTGCTTGCCGAGCGCTCCGGGGCCGCGTGATGTCCGCCGCGTTCGGCACGTGCTTCGACCCCACCGGCGCCCGCTACGGCATCCCCACCTACCCCGACCCCACCCCGAAGGGCGTCTGAGCATGTCCAAGTCCGAGCTCCGCCGCCTGGACCGCGAGATCCGCAAGACCGCTGCCAAGCTGGAAGCTGTGCAGCGGGGTGAGTGGTGGCCGCTGACCAGGCGTGAACGCCTCTCGATGACGCGTGCGCTGGCCAGTGGTGCCCGCAGCGTCCACCAGGGCCGCAGCACGACCGGAGCCGAGAACCGGATGGACTCCATCGAGTCCTCCATCACGGCCCGGCTGAACGCGGAACTGACCGCCCTGCATGGCGAGAAGCAGCGACTCATCACTGAAGCCGCCCGCGAAAAGGCCGCCAAGAAGTCCTCGGGGTGGTGGTGAGCATGGACCCCCGCTGCCCGGCCGCCCACCCGGACGACCCCACGCCCTGCGTCGGTCCCCTCGCCGTGACCGTGCTGGACGCGGCCGGCGCGGGGGCCGACGGGTGCGAGCACCACGGCGCCCGGCTGCTGGCCTCCGTCGACGGCGCCCGTGTCCACGCCCTCGACGACGCCCCGCCCGGCGCCGCCATCCGCACCTTCACGGCCTCTGACGGCATCCGCCCGTTCTGCTGGCTCGACGGCCCGCGCACCGAGCCCTCCCAGCTCAGCCGTGCCGAGAACCGCGCCCGGCAGGGCCGCTGACCCGCACTACCGCCGGGGTGGCCGTTGTTGCCACGGACCCGGCCACCCCGGCTCTCTTCCTTCAACTCCCGCCCTGATCAGGGTAGTCAGGAGCACGTTCAGCATGTCCGAGAACGTCATCAGCCTCCACAAGAGCCCCGACCCCGAACCGCCCGCAGGCACGGCCGGCGTGACCACGCTGACCGTCGTCCCCGACCCCGCCTCGGCCAGGCCCGTGCCGTTGTGGGTGCGCTCCGGCCGCGCCGTGCGCACCGTGGTCACGCACGAGAGCACCAAGGCGACCGTCCGCGCGGTGGCCCGCCACGGCCTGTACACGGTCAACGGGGGCCGGATCGTGGCCCGCCGCACCTGGGACGGCCGCACCGGCGCCCGCTACGAGCGCATGATCCGTACCGCTGAAGCCGCGGGGAACCTGGAAGCGGCCGAGGAGTGGGAGGAGCGGTTGCAGCGCTTCCGCCAGGCCCGCCACCACCGCCGCATGGACCTGCTCCACTCCCCGGTTGAGGCCGCCAAGGGCCTTGCGGTCGGGACAGGCGTGAGCATCGGCGCTCTGATCGCGCTGGGGATCGTGATGGCCATCAACACCGGCCGCCCCGTCGACGTGCTGACCCCCCTGGACGCCACGATCGACTTCATCAACCTGCTGATCCGGATCGTGCAGGTCGTATGGGGACCGATGCTCACGATCGGCCCGTTCCTGGCCCTGCTCGCCCTGTGGACCGTCGGCAACAAGCAGCAGGCCGCCCCCCAGTGGGCGCTCCCGGCGAACGTCCGCTCCGGCGAGGGTGAGCCCATCACCCCGTCCATCGTCGTCAAGGCCCTGCGCGACCTGGGGGTGCCCGCGCTGCGCAAGGCGATTACGGAGATGGGCGACGCCGGCGCTTCCATGCTGGGACCGATCCGGATCGCCGGATGCGGCGTGGAAGTCGACGTCACGCTGCCCTCGGGGGTGGCCACGAACGAGGTGCAGGGCAAGCGGCGCAAGCTTGCGGAGAACCTGACCCGGCACGAGCACGAGGTGTTCATCACGATCCCGCAGGCCGCGCGGACGGTGCGGCTGTGGATCGCGGACTCGGGGGCGCTGGATGAGCCGATCGGCCCGTCCCCGCTGGTCACCGACGAGTCGATGACCGCCGACTACACCAAGGGCAAGGCGCCCTGGGGTCAGGACCTGCGCGGGGACGCCGCCGCGCTGAGCCTGTACCAGCGCCACCTTCTCATCACCGGCCTGTCCAACCAGGGCAAGACCGTGGCCCTGCGCTCTCTGGCCCTGTGGCTGTCGCTGGACAAGTCGGTGCAGTTCCTCATGGGTGACCTCAAGGGCGTGGGCGACTGGGCCATGTTCGATGGGCTCGCCACGACCCTGATCCAGGGGCCGACGGATGAGCACGTGATCCAGGTGACCGAGATGGTTGAGGGCGCCGTCGACGAGATGAACCGCCGTATCCAGGCGCCGCCCGGCACCGTGTTCCCGCCGCTGATCGTGCTGGTCGACGAAGCGCAGGTGGCGTTCATGTGCCCGGCCAAGGACGAGGACAAGCGGCCGTATGGCGGCTCCAAGGCCAACTCCCGGTACTTCATGGCCGTCCGGAAGATCCACAACCAGGGGCGGGCCGTGAACGTGCTGATGTGGCAGGGCACCCAGGACCCGACCAACGAGAACCTTCCCAAGCTGGTCCGCGAGGGCGCCCACACCCGCGCTTCCCTCGCGCTGGGCACCGAGTCGCAGGCCCGCATGGCCCTGGGAGACAAGGCCGTTGACGGGGGTGCTGCTCCGAACCTGCTGCGTCCGGGTCTGGACCGGGGAACCCTGGTCGTCGCTTCCGACGGCGTCACCATCCCGGCCGGACAGTCGTCCATCACGGTGCGCACGCACTACATCGACGACGACGCAGCCGAGGCCGTCACCGACCGGGCCAAGGCCCTGCGCGATGGCGTGACCACCCTGCACGCCATCGAGCGGGGCGAGGGACACGATCCGCTCGCCGACATCGCCGCCGTGATCGGCGACGCCCCCCGCGTGCGGACCAAGGACGTGCTGGCGCGGCTCGCCACGCGGAACGCGGACGCCTACGGCGGCTGGTCGTTCATCGACCTCAAGCGCGTCCTGGACGACGCCGGCGCGGAGCCGTACAAGTCCGACGGCGTGATGGTCGTCGCCCATGACCGGGTGGCCCGCGCCCTCGCCAACCGCGACAACGAGGGTTCCGCTTCCGCCGACGGATGACAGGGAGCCGCCCCCCGGCGGGTCAGGGAGGCAGGGAGAACTCCCTGACCACCTCCCTGACCCGCCTCCCTGGCCCTGAGCTGCACAAATGATCGTTCAGGGAGGCAGGGAGGCCCGCAGGTCAGCACCCCTGAAACCCCCTCCAGGAGCCTCCCGCAAGGGGGTATCTCCGCCTCCCTAACCCATTGCCGGAAGGATTCCGCATGTACCCCGACAACCCGCACCGCGCGCCCGCCGAACGGGCCGTGGAAGTCCACCAGCCCACCCCGCTCACCCCGGCCGTGCTGCACCCGGCGCCGGTCGTTCCCGTCCAGCCGGGCCACGTCCCGGCGGTAGCGAGCGTCGTCCTCCCGGACGGCCGTCTCGTCACCGGCTACGCCATCGACCACGCCCGCCCGGAACCAGTCGCCGCCAAGCCGGCCGTCTCCCGCGCGGCCGTCAACGTCGCACTCGGAGGCGTCGGATTCCTCGCCGTATGCGGCGGACTGCTCCTGCTCACCTCGTTCATCGCCGCACTGACCGCGCTGATCACTCAGCTCATCACGCTCGCCGCTGTGATCTTCGGCGGCTGGATCGCCGTGCAGGTGTTCAGCGCACGCCGCCACCAGGGCGGCAACACCTTCAACATCCGCAAGGCCGTCATCAAGCGCAACCACTTCCATGGCTGAGGGGAGCCGCTTTGCGCTTCTACCTGACCACCCACAAACGCCACTGGGTCCGGCTGACCGACGTGCCGCTGTTCCTGAAGTCGGAGCACTTCACGAGCGCGGTCAAGCTGGATGAGGCGCGCGGCCCGTACGCGGTGGACTCCGGCGGCTTCTCGGAGCTCCAGCGCCACGGCCGTTGGACGCGCACCCCACGTCAGTACGTCGATGATCTGCGCCGCATCTGGGAGTGCGTTGGCCCGTATGACTGGGCTGCGCCGCAGGACTGGATGTGTGAAGACCTCATCATCCACGGCGGCAGTGCCGGACCGCTCACCTTCGCCGGAACCGGCCTGAGCGTTGCCGAACACCAGCGGCGCACCGTCGCCAACTTCCTCGAACTGCGCTCCCTGGCCCCTGAACTGCGCATCACGCCAGTCCTCCAGGGCCGCACCGTCCCGGACTATGAGCGATGCCGGGAACTCTACGAGCGGGCCGGAGTCGACCTGACCCGGGAACCCACGGTGGGGCTCGGCTCAGTGTGCCGCTTGCAGTCCACCCGCGAAGGGGCCGCCATCGTGACTGCGATGGCCGCGCACGGGATCAGGCTGCACGGCTTCGGCTTCAAGACCCTCGGCCTGGAACAAGTCGGCCACCTGCTCGCCTCCGCCGACTCTGCGGCCTGGAGCTATCACGCCCGCCGCAGACCACCCATGCCCGGCCACCCGCACAAGAACTGCGCCAACTGCCTGCCCTACGCCCTGCGCTGGCGCACCCGCGTCCTGGACGCCATACCCACCTGGCAACAGCCCTACCTCGACGCCGCCTGACGAGAGGACAGCCACACCCATGCTCCGACTCCGCTTCAAGGTCATCGGCTGCCCCCGTCGGGCGCTGGCCTTGACCGACACCCCCCGCCCCAACTGCCCCGACTGCCAGGGCGTGGGCGGCATCGCCCACGACTACGGCAACCCCGAGACCGGCGAGTACGAGGGCACCAACTACGAGTTCTGCCCCTGCTGGACCGCATGGTGCCTGCCCCTGCTGCCGCTGCCCCAGTGGCTGCACCGCACCCCGCCCGGCTACAGCAACGAACCGCCCTTCTAGCTACGCCAAGGGCGGCCCCCGTCTCGACAAAGTCCGGGGCCGCCCTTGCCAACCAGTCCGCAACAGACCTGTTGGAGGCCTCCAGCATGACCCAACCCACTGACATCCGGCGAGTGCACACCGCGCTCGCCCTCGCCGGGCACGGCATCCCCGTACTTCCCTTGCGGGTGGGAAAGGTCCCGTTCGGCAACTGCCGTGCCTGCGCGAAGAACGCGTGCGGCGGCCGGCCGAACATGAAGACCCCCGGCCCCTGCCACTGCCCCGACGTCTGCCACGCGTGGGCCGCCGCCACCACCGAGCCGCACGTCCTCAACTCCCCCCAGTGGACTACCGCGTGGCGGCAGGCGGCGGCGGTCGCCTACCACCCTGGCGGCGCCGGGCTGACCGTCGTCGACCTCGACAACGCGGCAGCCATCGCGTGGGCACGCGAGACGTTGCCCGCGACCCGGACCGTGCCGACGACCCGAGGTGAGCACTGGATCTACCGGGGCGTCATGCCCTCCGCCAACGCCGTACGGCCCGGGGTCGACATCAAGTCCCATATGGCGTACGCCCGTTGGCTCGGATGGGGCAGCGGCGCCATGGCCGCTCTCCCGGGCTCTGTGCGCGCCCTGGCACTAACGGACCCCTCTCCGGCCCGTAGGGCGCCACAGACCGTCTCAGCGCCCTTGGGAGGCCAGGGCGGGGAGTGCCGTCACCGCACGCCCGTCTTCCTGGACCGTGGGATCGCCATGGCCGAGCAGCAGATCACCGGCGCCCGGGAGGCGGTGCACGCGACCGTCTACCGGACGTTCCTCGCCGTGCTGTCCACCCACGGCCGATGCGGCTGCCTCACCGACACGCACGTCGCCCGGCTGTTCACCGCCGCGCAGGCCAAGGGCGAATCCGTGCGGCACTGCACCGACGCGTGGACCAACGCCCGCACCGCACTGGGGATGTGACCGTGTCCGAGGACGATAAGACTCCGGCCCGCCAGATCATCACCGACTACGCGCAGCAGCATTTCCGGTACTTCCGCACCATCGACGGCACCGTCTACGCGCAGAAGAACGGCCACCCCGTCGCCCGGCCCATCCGCTCCCAGGGCACCACCGGCAGCCACCGCCAGGAACTCATGGTCGGCCTCTACAAGGACGGGATTGGCGTGTTCAACGGCACGGCACTCAAGGAGGCACTGGACTTGATCGAAGCACTCGCGCTGACCGAGGACGTACAGCCCACCCACATCCGCGTCGCGCCCGGATTCGACGGCGCGACCTGGCTCGACCTGGGCCGCAACGACGGCAAGTCCGTCCGCATCCACCCCACCGGCTGGGACATCCTCACCCCCGACCCGCAGGAAGTCTGCTGGAGGCGCACCCAGCTCACCGGGGAACTCCCCCTGCCCGCCAAAGACACCAACGGCAAAGGCATCGACCTCCTGCTCCGCCTGTGCAACTTCGCCGGCGCCGAAACCGAATGCCTGGCCATCGCCTGGCTGATCGGCTGCCTGGAACCCTCCGTGCCCGTTCCCGCGCCCTTCCTCACCGGCCCCCAGGGGGCGGGCAAGTCCACCGGCGGACGCATGCTCGTGCGCATCATCGAAGGGATGAGCGGCGACCTGCGCCGGGCCCCGAAGGACGAGGAGAACATGATCACGGCCGTCGCTGCCGGATGGGTCACCGCCCTGGACAACCTCTCCCACCTGCCCCCGGACCTGTCCGACCTCATGTGCTGCATCGTGACTGGTGCCGAGAGCATCAAGCGCGCGCTGTTCACCGATGGTGATGTCGTCCGCTCCCGCTACCGGCGCCCCATGCTGTTGACCGGTATCGACGTCGGTGTCATCCGGCCCGACCTCGCCGAACGCCTCCTCCCGCTGCGTCTCGTGCGGCCCCGGGTGCGGCGGACCGAGGCAGAGCTGTGGGCGGAGTACGCGGAGATCCTGCCGGTCGTTCTCGGCTCCCTGCTGGACCTGACGGTGAAGGTGCGGGCTGCTCAGGCGGATACCCCCACCGACCTGCGGATGGCCGACTTCGCCCACCTGTGCGCACAGCTCGATGCGGCAATCGGCCTCGGCTCGCTGGCCGCGTACCGGGCCAGTCTCGATGACCTCAACGACGACGTCATCGAAGGTGACCTGCTGGCTCAGACGGTCTTGAAGCACGCGGCCGGGCTCGATGCGGGAGCGGAAGTCCGTATGGCGTCCTCGGAGTGGCTGCACTGCCTCACCACCCTCTACAGCGGTGAGGAGTGCCGTCCTCTGCCCAAGGGCTGGCCCACCACGGGCAAGGTCCTCTCCGACCGTCTCAAGCGGCTGCAACCGACCCTTGCCGCACGCGGCGTGCTCGTCGACTGGGGGCGCACCAGCGCCGCCCGCTACATCGAGATGACCCGGGCCGCCGCGCTCGCCCTCAATCAGCAGGAAGCGGCGTTCTGACCGCACCGGCCGGACAAGCAAGAGGAGCACCCCGCCCGGCGGATGGTGCTCCTCTTGTTGTTCCGGCGGCGGCGCCGCTGCACAGGCGTGCCGCTGCGCGGCTCCGCATTCGCGTTCTGAGACGCGCCGCACCACCACAGACACCACCCCTCCCTTTTTCCTAAGAGAAGAGACCCTGCGTCACCCACGTCACCAGCCACCCGAACCCAGTCACTGGCCAGCGGTTACGACCGTGACGCAGACGGCCGAACCCAGCGTCACGGCCCGTCATCCGCGTCACAGGTGACAGAGCCCCGCCCCGTCCTATGACACGCCCCAAACTGCCCGCGTCATCGCATAACCACAGGTCAGAGCCACAAATGACGGGCGTGACGCGATGACGCAGAAATCCGAACCTCGGACACACAGAGCCCTGACACAGGTCCTGGATGAACTGCCTTACAGGAGTGCCTACATGAGCATCACCAACCTGGACACCGCTCGATCCGTCAAGGTCAACCGTCCGGCCCCTGTTCTCCTGACCGTCGAAGAGGCCGCCGTCTGCCTTCGCATCGGTCGCACTACCTGCTTCGCCCTCATTCGCACCGGTGAGCTGGAGTCTCTGATGGTCGGCGGACTTCGCCGCGTCCCTGCCGACGCTCCGGCCGCCTACCTCGCCCGCCGCCGCGCCGAGCGGCAGGCGGCCTGACCCATCCTCCGCCGGAGCGCCACCCCGCCACGGGTGGCGCTCCGGTCGTTGACGCCCGTTTCAACCTGAAGGAGTCCGCCCGTGGCGGAAGACAAGAAGCGCACCCGACAGCCCAACGGCCGCAGCTCCATCTACCAGGGCAACGACGGCAAGTGGCACGGCCGCGTGACCGTCGGCATCCGTGACGACGGCAAGCCGGACCGCCGCCACGTCGAACGCAAGACGCGTGCTGAGGTGACCGCCGCCGTGCGCGAACTGGAGAAGCAGCGTGACGCGAAGACGGTGCGGAAGCCGGGAAAGGCGTGGACCGTCAAGACGTGGCTGACGCACTGGGTTGAGAACGTCGCGCCCCTCGTCGTCAACGACAACACGATGGTCGGGTACCGCGTGGCCGTCCGGAAGCACCTCATTCCTGGCTTGGGGGCTCACCGGCTCGACAGGCTCAAGCCCGAGCACATCGAGGTGTTCTACGCCAAGATGCAGGCCAACGGCAGCAAGCCCGCGACCGCTCACCAGGTGCACCGCACCTTCCGGACCGCGCTCAACGAGGCCGTGCGGCGCGGTCATCTCGGCAAGAACCCGGTTCAGTTGGCCAAGGCGCCCAAGACGGGGGATCACGAGGTGGAGCCCTACACCGTCCAGGAGGTACAGCGGCTCTTGAAGACCGCTGACCAGCACCGCAACTCCGCACGGTGGGCCGTCGCCCTCGCGCTCGGTCTGCGGCAGGGGGAGGTGCTGGGATTGCAGTGGGCGGACGTGGACCTTGACAGCGGGTTCCTCGTGGTCCGCCGTAGCCGCCACCGGCCGCAATACGCCCACGGGTGCCCCGAACCCTGCGGACGCAAGGCCGCCGGGTACTGCCCGCAGAAGCGACGGACCAACCCGGAGTTGACCGTCACCAAGTCGCGCGCCGGCCGTCGCGCGGTCGGACTCCCCGAACAGCTCGTTGACCTACTCCGGGCTCACCTCAAGGCGCAGGAAGCCGAGCGGGAAGAGGCCGGGAAGCGGTGGGAGGAGAACGGCCTGGTCTTCCCGGATGAGCACGGACGTAGCCCGTCCCACCGTCGGGACTGGACTGAGTGGAAGGATCTCTTGGCTGAGGCGAAGGTGCGGGACGGTCGGCTGCACGACGCGCGCCACACGGCCGCCACGGTCCTACTCATCCTGGGTGTCCCCGAGCGTGCCGTCATGGGCCTCATGGGGTGGTCTACCACGGCCATGGCCGCGAGGTATCAGCACATGGTCGATGCCGTGCGGACGGACGTCGCGAAGCAGGTTGACGGCCTGATCTGGAAGCCCAAGGCGGACCGGCCGGGCGATGACGACGACGGGGCCGCCGGCGCCCTCGTACCGGCCAACTGAGACGGCAATTGAGACGGAGGACTAAAAAGGGCGGCACCCTGCCGGGGTGCCGCCCTTCCTTTTGCCTCGTCAAGGCACGTGAGGCCGTGGCGGGAATCGAACCCGCGTAACTCGCTTTGCAGGCGAGTCCCTCAACCACTCGGGCACACGGCCAGGTCGGTGGATTCCGGTGATCCGTTCCGGACTTGGTGAAACGACCGTATGGCGCGGCGGGGAGGGCCTCAAGGGAATCCCGGGTGCTGCAATGGGACTGCCACACCCCGTTCATGAAAGGTCTGACCTGCGACAGGGTCAAGGCGGGCCGTGCGCCTTACGCTGGCGACCATGGCTGCCCAGGAACCGCGTGACACCGATGTCGCGCACACCGCCCTCCCGTCCGCCGGCGCCGCGCGGGACGAGACCGTGCTGAGTCGTTCGTATCGGGCGCTCAGTATCGGGATCGTCTCCGTCGTGCTGCTGATCGCGTTCGAGGCGACCGCCGTCGGTACGGCGATGCCGGTCGCGGCGCGGGAGTTGGACGGGGTGTCGCTGTACGCGTTCGCCTTCTCGGGGTACTTCACTACCTCGCTGTTCGGGATGGTGTTGTCCGGGCAGTGGTCCGACCGGAGGGGGCCGCTCGGGCCGTTTACCACGGGGATCGGTGCCTTCACGGCGGGGCTGGTGTTGTCCGGGACCGCGGGGGCGATGTGGCTGTTCATTCTCGGGCGGGCCGTGCAGGGGCTCGGTGGCGGGCTGGTGATCGTGGCGTTGTACGTAGTCGTGGGGCGGGCCTATCCCGAGCGGTTGCGGCCGGCGATCATGGCGGCGTTCGCGGCGAGCTGGGTCGTGCCGTCGATCGTGGGACCGCTCGTCTCGGGAGCGGTGACCGAACACCTGGGCTGGCGCTGGGTGTTCCTCGGGATTCCGGTGCTCGTCGTCTTTCCGCTGGCGCTCGCACTGCCTCAGATACGGCGCCGGGCGGCCGGTCCGGTGGACGGCTCGGCGGAAGACGCCTCCTTCGACCGCCGCCGCATCCGGCTCGCCCTCGGCATCTCCCTCGGCGCGGGGCTGCTCCAGTACGCCGCCCAGGACCTGCGCTGGATCTCCCTGGTCCCCGGTGTCGCGGGCGCCGCGCTGCTCGTCCCGGCCGTCCTCGGGCTGCTCCCGCGCGGCACGTACCGGGCGACGCGCGGGCTGCCCTCCGTCGTGCTGCTGCGCGGGGTCGCCGCGGGGTCCTTCATCGCCGCCGAGTCCTTCGTGCCGCTGATGCTGGTCACTCAGCGGGGGCTGTCGCCGACGCTGGCCGGGTTCTCGCTCGCGGCGGGGGGCGGGACGTGGGCGCTGGGTTCGTGGCTGCAGTCGCGGCCACGGGTGGAGCCGTACCGGGTCCGCCTGATGACGGTGGGGATGGTGCTGGTGGCCGCCGCCATCGCCGCCGCGCCGAGCGTGCTGATCGATTCCGTGCCGGCCTGGACCCTGGCCGTCGCCTGGGCTTTCGGCTGCTTCGGGATGGGGCTGGTGATCTCCTCCACCAGCGTGCTGCTGCTCCACCTCTCCGCCCCGGAGGAGGCCGGCACCAACTCGGCCGCCCTCCAGATATCCGACGCCCTGTCCAATGTGGTCCTGCTGGCCGTGGGGGGCGCGGCGTTCGCGGCGCTGGGCGGTGGGACGGTGGCGCATGCGGCGACGGGGGCCACCGGCTCGCATCCGGCCGCCTTCGTCGCCGTGTTCCTGCCTATGGCGGGGGTGGCGTTGGTGGGGGCTTGGGTGACTACTCGGGTGCGGGCAGCTTCCCCGATGAGACCGAGTGGTACCACGTAGTACCGTCGAGCTCGATGCGCTGCGCGAGCGTGCGGCAGCGGAGGGGCGCAGTATGTAGGCCTTCGCGCACTATGCCGTGATCTCGGCCATGAACGAACACTCCCGGCTGTTCGACGAGGCCGCCGATCACGTACTGAAGGCCAGTTCCGAGCGGGCTTCTGGACTCGGCGCTGGCCCGCCCGCGGTCGAGCGTGTTCGGGCAGGACGCGTATCCGGACGTGTGGCAGAAGGCCGCGGCGCTCATGAATCGCTCGCCCGTAACCGCGCCCTAGTCGACGGCAACAAGCCCGTCGCCTGGTACGCGACCTGGGTCTTCCTGCACATGAACGGCCATCCGCTGGACGCGGAGTTCACCGTGGACGAGGCCGAGGAATTCGTGCTGGACGTGTGCCAGGGCGCTCTCGACGTGCCCAAGATCGCCGCCCAACTGCCGCGCTTCGCGCGCTGACCGCTGGGCGATGTGACCTGAATCCCATCCTGGGACAGCCCGGCACCGTCCGCACGTTGCCCCCGCCGCCCGCCGATAGGGTGGCCCGGTTGTCATACGTACTTGAGTCGCCAGAACCCCGCCAGCCCAGCTGCCCAACCCCACAACGGAGACCGTGACTACCACCGCCGCCTCCTCCCACCACCTTTCCCCCGCCTTCCCCGGCCGCGCCCCCTGGGGTACCGCCAACAAGCTGCGTGCCTGGCAGCAAGGGGCGATGGAGAGGTACGTCCAGGAGCAGCCGCGTGACTTCCTCGCCGTCGCCACGCCCGGCGCCGGGAAGACGACGTTCGCGCTGACGCTGGCGTCCTGGCTGCTGCACCATCACGTCGTGCAGCAGGTCACCGTCGTCGCCCCGACCGAGCACCTGAAGAAGCAGTGGGCGGAGGCGGCCGCGCGGATAGGGATCAAGCTGGATCCCGAGTACAGCGCGGGGCCGCTCGGGAAGGACTACCACGGGGTCGCCGTCACGTACGCCGGTGTCGGCGTACGGCCCATGCTGCAC
The DNA here is from genome assembly GCF_040654815.1 of Streptomyces sp. NPDC050619. Classification (NCBI taxonomy): domain Bacteria; kingdom Bacillati; phylum Actinomycetota; class Actinomycetes; order Kitasatosporales; family Streptomycetaceae; genus Streptomyces; species Streptomyces sp. NPDC050619. The sequence continues at coordinate 102,666 of NZ_JBFAIR010000010.1, forward strand.
CGCAATCGCGTCGAGCAGCGCAAGACCCTCGTGATCCTCGACGAGATCCATCACGCCGGTGACTCCAAGTCCTGGGGCGAGGCCTGCCTCGAAGCCTTCGAGCCCGCCACCCGCCGGCTCGCGCTCACCGGTACGCCCTTCCGGTCCGACACCAACCCCATCCCCTTCGTGACGTACGAAGAGGGCAACGACGGGATCCGGCGGTCCGCCGCCGACTACACCTACGGGTATGGATCGGCCCTGTCCGACGGCGTCGTGCGGCCCGTCATCTTCCTCTCCTACAGCGGCAGCATGCGGTGGCGGACCAAGGCCGGTGACGAGATCGCCGCCCGGCTCGGCGAGCCCATGACCAAGGACGCCGTCTCGCAGGCCTGGCGTACCGCTCTCGACCCGCGCGGTGAGTGGATGCCCAGCGTGCTGCGCGCCGCCGACCAGCGGCTGACCGAGGTCAGGAAGGCCATCCCGGACGCCGGTGCGCTCGTCATCGCCACCGACCAGGACTCCGCGCGCGCCTACGCCAAGCTCATCCGCGAGATCACCGGCAGCAAGGCGACCCTCGTGCTGTCCGACGACACCGGCTCCTCCGACCGGATCGACGAGTTCAGCGGCAGTAACGACCGGTGGATGGTCGCGGTGCGGATGGTGTCCGAGGGCGTGGACGTGCCGCGGCTCGCCGTCGGGGTGTACGCCACGACCATCTCCACCCCGCTCTTCTTCGCCCAGGCCGTCGGCCGTTTCGTACGGTCCCGGCGGCGCGGCGAGACCGCCTCCGTGTTCCTGCCGACCGTGCCCGACCTGCTCACCTTCGCCAACGAGATGGAGGTCGAGCGCGACCACGCGCTCGACAAGCCGAAGAAGGACGGCGAGGAGGACCCGTACGCCGAGTCCGAGAAGGAGATGGAGGAGGCGAACAAGGAGCAGGACGAGGACACCGGCGAGCAGGAACAGTTCGCCTTCGAGGCGCTGGAGTCCGACGCCGTCTTCGACCGGGTCCTCTACGACGGCGCCGAGTTCGGCATGCAGGCCCACCCGGGCAGTGAGGAAGAACAGGACTACCTCGGGATCCCCGGGCTCCTCGAACCCGATCAGGTGCAGCTGCTGCTCCAGAAGCGGCAGGCCCGGCAGATCGCGCACAGCCGCAAGAAGCCGGACGAGGAGGCCGACCTGCTCGAAGTGCCCGCCGAGCGGCGTCCGGTGGTCTCGCACAAGGAGATGATGGAGCTCCGTAAGCAGCTCAACACGATGGTCGGCGCGTACGTCCATCAGAGCGGCAAGCCGCACGGGGTCATCCACACCGAGCTGCGGCGCGTGTGCGGCGGGCCGGCGAGCGCCGAGGCCACGGCCGGGCAGCTGCGGCAGCGGATCGCCAAGGTGCAGGAGTGGGCCACGCGGATGCGGTGAGGAACGCTGGGCGCTGTGCCAGGACCGCTTTCTTGGAGGCGGGGGCGTCTGTCGTGCTTCGGGTGCGGGCCGGTGGGGGCTTGTCGCGCCGTTCCCCGCGCCCCTTCGGGGCGCGTCACATGCCGTAAATCCGGCTAAACCGGAGTGGTCCGTACCGGGCAGTGCCCGGATTCTGGACGCAGCCTTCCGCTCAGCGAACCCCCTTCGCTACTGTCACGCTACGCATACGCCCCGTGGCAGCGCCGCCGCGGAGCGCAGCCGTGAAGCGACGCGGTCCGGACATGCCGGGCCGCCGGCCGATCGGCGGCCTCTGAAGTGCGTCGCTGACGGGACTCGGCGACGCATCCGCCGCGACGGGGGCTGCCGACCTCACCACTTAAGGAGTGGGCGTCGTGACCGCGGAGACCTCTCAGACGCTCGACCGGGGACTGCGGGTCCTCAAACTGCTCGCCGATACGGACCACGGGCTGACCGTCACCGAGCTGTCCAACAAACTGGGCGTGAACCGGACCGTGGTGTACCGGTTGCTCGCCACCCTCGAACAACACGCGCTCGTACGACGTGACCTGGGCGGACGTGCCCGGGTCGGGCTGGGAGTGCTGCGCCTGGGCCGCCAGGTGCATCCGCTGGTACGGGAGGCGGCGTTGCCGGCCTTGCGGTCACTGGCCGAGGACATCGGGGCGACGGCCCATCTGACGCTGGTCGACGGGGCGGAGGCGCTGGCCGTGGCCGTCGTCGAGCCGACGTGGACCGACTATCACGTCGCCTACCGAGCCGGGTTCCGGCATCCGCTGGACCGCGGGGCCGCGGGCCGGGCGATTCTCGCCGCGCGGCAGCGGGCCGTCGACGAGCCCGGGTACACCCTGACGCACGGGGAGCTGGAGGCGGGGGCGAGCGGAGCCGCCGCGCCGTTGCTCGGGGTCACGGGGGTCGAGGGCAGCGTCGGAGTGGTGATGCTGGCGGACGCGGTGCCCGAGCGGGTCGGACCGCGGGTCATGGACGCGGCCCGGGAGGTGGCCGAGGCGTTGCGGTGAGCGCGGGGCGAGGTGGGGGCGGGCGCGGGTCCGTCGACCTGCGCCCGGCCGGAAATCACCCCCACGTTAGATTGATCCCGTGCTCTCTCGCCTCACGCGCCCCCAGGCCGTCGCCGTCTGCGCTCTGCCCGTCGTGGGTCTGATCGCCACGGCGGTGTTCGCGCCGCTGCCGTTCTCGCTCACGCAGCCCGGTCTGACGGCGAACGTGCTCGGAGAGAACAAGGGCACCCCGGTGATCACGATCTCCGGGGCGCCCACCCGTGCCACGAGCGGGCAGCTGCGGATGACGACCATCGAGGCGACCAATCCGGACGCCCGCGTCTCGCTGGGCGATGTGATCGACTCCTGGTTCCGCACCGACCAGGCGGTCATGCCGCGTGACGCGGTCTACCCGAGCGGCCAGAACGTCAAGGAGATCGAGCAGCACAACACCGAGGAGATGCGGGAGTCCCAGGGCGCGGCGACCCAGGCCGCGCTGAACTACCTGGACCTCGGCGACAAGGACGTCAAGGTCACGCTGAAGCTCGCCGATGTCGGCGGCCCCAGCGCCGGGCTCCTGTTCACCCTCGGCATCATCGACAAGCTCGACGGCGACGGCAGCGGCGGCGACCTCACGGGCGGCCGCAAGATCGCCGGCACGGGCACGATCACCGCCGACGGCACGGTCGGCGCGGTCGGTGGAGTGGCCCTGAAGACGCAGGCAGCGCGCAGGGACGGGGCGACCGTCTTCCTGGTGCCCAAGGCGGAGTGCTCGGACGCGAAGGGCGAACTGCCGAAGGGGCTGCGCCTGATCCCGGTGACCACCCTGAAGAGCGCGGTCAACGCCCTGACGGCCCTGGAGAAGGGGACGGGCTCCGTACCCAGCTGTTGATCAACCCAGTAACCCAGTCCACGCACTCTTCTGTGTTGATCAACCCTCCTTCACGAACCCCTCCGCCTCCATCCAGTCCAAGGCCACCTGGTGCGGATCCTCCCCGTCCACGTCCACCTTCGCGTTCAGCGTCCGCGCCACCGAGTTGGTCAGCTTCCTGGTGATCGGGTCGAGGACGTCCGCGATGGCCGGCCACTTCTTCAGGGCCTTGGAGTTGATCGCGGGGGCCACGTTGTAGTTGGGGAAGAACTTCTTGTCGTCCTCCATCACCGCGAGGTTCATCGACTTGATGCGGCCGTCGGTGGTGAAGACCTCGCCGTAGACGCAACTCCCCTTCGCCGCCTGGGTGTAGATGATCCCGGTGTCCATCTGCGTGATGTTCTTCGCCGGGACGCTCATTCCGTACGCCTGCCGCATGCCCGGCAGTCCGTCCGCCCGGTTGGCGAACTCGCTCTCCACGCACAGCGTCACCGCGCCCGGATCCGACTTCGACAGCGCGGCCACGTCCGAGAGCGTCTTCGTGCCGTACTTCTTCTGGTTGGCCTGGTTCATGGCCAGGGCGTAGGTGTTGTTGAGCGACGCCGGTGCCAGCCAGGTCAGGCCGTTCCTCAGGTCGGCGTCGCGCACCGCCCGCCACTGCCGCAGCGGGTCGGCGATGGGGTCGCTGTTGCCCAGGTAGGTGATCCAGGCGGTGCCCGTGTACTCGTACATGCCGTCCACGTCCCCGCCCTTGACGGCCTCGCGGGCGCCGATCGAACCCTGGATGCCGGTGCGGTCGAGGACGTCCGCGCCGGCCGCCTCGAAGGCGATGCCCATGATCGCGCCGAGGATGAGCTGCTCGGTGAACGACTTGGATGTGACGGTGAGGTCCGCGCCCTTGAGCGGCTCGCCCCGTCCGATGGAGCCCGGCTCGACGTCGTCGGCCATCGGCGAGCCGCTGGTCAGCCCGCAGCCGGAGGTCAGCACCCCCGAGGCCAGCACCAGCGCCCCGGCGAGCCGCGGACACGTACGACGGCTCATGTCCCCACCTCCAGCCCCCGTGGCCGCAGCAGGAGTTCGGCCAGGGACGCCAGCCAGTCGACCAGGAGGGCGAGGACGACCGTGAGGATCGAGCCCAGCATCAGCACCGGCATCCGCTGGTTGGTGATGCCGGTCGTGATCAGGACGCCCAGGCCGCCGCCCCCGCCGAAGGTCGCCAGGGTCGCCGTGCCCACGTTCAGCACCAGCGCCGTCCGTACGCCCGCCAGGATCAGCGGGACGGCGAGCGGCAGTTCCACGCGCGCCAGGACCTCCAGCGGGGACATGCCGATACCGCGTGCCGCTTCCAGCAGCGTCGGGTCGTTGGCCTTCAGGCCCGCGACGGTGTTCGACATGACCGGCAGGACGGCGTAGGCGATGATGCCGATCAGGGCCGCCTTCATCCCCGTGCCCAGCCAGATCACCAGCAGGGCGAGCAGGCCGATGGCCGGTGTCGCCTGGCCCATGTTGGCGACCGCCATCGCCACCGGGGTCCCCTTCCTCAACGCCTCGCGGGTCAGCAGGATGCCCAGCGGGATGGCGATGATCAGCACGAAGAACGTCGAGATCGCGACGAGCTCGATCTGCCGCCACAGAGCCTTGGACACCTGCCCGTTCGACAGGGCGTTCTCGGAGAGCGGGTCGAGGTCGGCCTGCTCGAACCACAGCCAGGTCGCCAGCAGCACCGCCACCAGGACGGCGGGCAGGAAGGTCAGCTTCTGCCAGGTGACGCGTCTGCTCGGGGGAGGCGGGGGAGGCGTCTCGGTCTCTTCCAGCTCGGCCGGTGCGGACGGCTCGGGAGTCGTCACGCCTTCCTCTCCCCTCCGGCGGCGCCCTCCTGTTCGGCGTGCGTCTGCGCGGCCCGCAGCTCCTCCAGCCCGTGCCGGGCCTCCATCGCCTCCAGCCGGTCGGCCTCCATCAACTCGTGCACGGAGTTCATCAGCGACTCCACGTCCACGACCCCCAGGTACTCGCCGCGCCGCCCGGTGACCGCGACCCGCCCCGCGGTGTCGGTGAGTACGGCCTCCAGAGCCTCCCCGAGCGTCGCGTCCTGGGCGACCGTGTCGATCACCAGCGTGCCGGCCCGCGCCAGCGAGCCCTTCGCGCGCATCAGATCGCCGCGCCGGAGCCACTTGTACGGCCGCCCGCGCTTGTCGAGCAGCAGGATCTCGTTCGTGCGGCTGGTACGGAGCGTGTTGAAGATCTCCTGGAGCGGGTCGTCGATGGCCACGGTCGGATAGCCGCTGATCCCCACCTCCCGTACGCGGGTCAGGTTCAGCCGTTTCAGGGCCGCCCCGGCGCCCACGAAACCGGAGACGAAGTCGTCGGCCGGGTTGGTGAGGATCGCCTCCGGGGTGTCGAACTGAGCGATGTGCGACCGCTCCCGGAGCACCGCGATCCGGTCGCCCAGCTTGATCGCCTCGTCGAAGTCGTGCGTGACGAAGACGATCGTCTTGTGCAACTCGTGCTGCAACCTGATCAACTCGTCCTGGAGGTGATCCCGGGTGATCGGGTCGACGGCCCCGAACGGCTCGTCCATCAGCAGCACCGGCGGATCGGCCGCCAACGCCCGGGCCACGCCCACCCGTTGCTGCTGGCCGCCGGAGAGCTGACGCGGGTAACGGCCGTGGAACTCGCCGGGGTCGAGGCCGACCAGGTCGAGCATCTCCTCCACCCGTTCGCTGATCCGCGCCTTCGGCCAGCCGGTCATCCTCGGAACGAGCGCGATGTTCTGGGCGACCGTCATGTGCGGGAACAGACCGCTCGCCTGGATCGCGTACCCGACCCTCCGGCGGAGCTTGACCGGATCCATGTGCGTCACGTCTTCGCCGTTGATACGGATGCGTCCGCCCGTCGGCTCGATCAACCTGTTGATCATCTTGAGCGTTGTGGACTTGCCGCATCCCGACGGGCCGACGAAGACGACCAGCTCGCCCGCCTTGATCTCCATGTTGACGCTGTCGACGGACGGCTGCGGATTGCCGGGATACCGCTTGGTCAGGTTCTCCAGCTCGATGGTGGCGCCGGAGGCCGCCCCTGCCTCAGCTGTCTCATGCGCCGTCTCAGGCACGGATCCCCCTGGGAATGGTGAGCCGCCCGATCAGGACGTACGCGGCGTCGAACAGCAGGGCCAGGACGATGATCCCGAGCGTGCCCGCGAGCACCTGGTTGATCGCGTTCTTGCTGCCGAGGGAGCCGAGGCCGCGGAAGATGACGTTGCCGAGGCCGGGCCCGGAGGCGTAGGCCGCGATCGCCGCGATGCCCATCAGCATCTGCGTCGAGACCCGGATCCCGGTCAGGATCGGCGGCCAGGCCAGCGGCAGCTCGACCCGCGCCAGCCGCGTCATCCGGGACATCCCGATGCCGTTCGCCGCGTCCACCAGCGAGGGATCGACCCCGCGCAGGCCGACGATCGCGTTGCGCACGACGGGCAGCAGCCCGTACAGCGTCAGCGCGATCACCGTGGGCGGGACGCCCAGGCCCACGATCGGGATGAGCAGACCGATCATGGCGAGCGACGGAACGGTCAGGATGGCCGACGTGCTCGTGGTCGCGAGGTTGCCGGCCCACTCACTGCGATACGTGACGATGCCGAGCAGCACGCCGATCAGGGTCGCCGCGACCATGCACTGGAAGACGGCGCTCGCATGCTGATAGGCGTCCGTCAGCAGCTGCTGGTGGCGGTTGCCCAGGTACTCCCAGAAATTCACGGCCGCTCACCCCAGGTCGGTTACATGCGCTCCCGGTCCTCCGCCGCCTGCTCCACCAACGGGATGATCCGCAGCGGAACGGGGTTCTCCATGACGATCGCGGTAGAGGCCCGGACAATCCCATCAAAACCGACAACCCGGTCGATGACCCGCTGAAGATCGGCATTGGAGCGGGCCACCAGCCGGCACAGCATGTCCCCGGTACCGGTGGTGGTGTGCAGCTCCAGCACCTCCGGCACGGTCGCCAAGTGCGCCCGTACGTCCGCCCCTTGCCCCTGCCTGATCTGGAGCGTCGCGAACGCCGTGACCGGATAGCCCAGCGCCGCCGGATCCACCTCGGGACCGAACCCCCGGATGACTCCGTTCGACTGAAGCCGGTCGAGCCGCGCCTGCACGGTCCCCCGGGCGACCCCCAGCCGCCGGGACATCTCCAGCACCCCGATCCGCGGCTCCCGGGCCAGCAGCCCGATGATCCGCCCGTCCAGATGATCGATCGCCACGACGCCTCCCGGCACTGGTCACCCTGTACAGAAACCCCATACTGACGCTCGCACGACTGGGCACATTGCGCAGCGAAAACGCGAACTGTTGCGCACCTTGCGCCACGGAGCGACGCTTCCCCTATGGCTGCGACTTATGCGAACACACACCACACTCCCCACACCGCCCGGCAGGCCGACCCCTTCCCGGTCAAGGGAATGGACGCGGTCGTCTTCGCCGTGGGCAACGCCAAACAGGCGGCGCACTACTACTCCACCGCCTTCGGCATGTGGCTGGTCGCCTACTGCGGACCGGAGACCGGCAGCCGCGAGACCGCGAGCTACGTCCTGGAGAACGGCTCCGCCCGCTTCGTCCTCACCTCGGTCGTCAAGCCCGCCACCCCTTGGGGCCACTTCCTCGCCCAGCACGTGGCCGAGCACGGCGACGGCGTCGTCGACCTCGCCATCGAGGTCCCGGACGCGCGCGCCGCGTACACGTACGCGGTCGAGCACGGCGCCCGCTCGGTGGCCGAGCCGTACGAACTCAAGGACGAGCACGGCACGGTCGTCCTCGCCGCGATCGCCACGTACGGCGAGACCCGCCACACCCTGGTCGAGCGCACGGGCTACGACGGCCCGTACCTCCCCGGGTTCTCCGCCGCGAGCCCCCTCGTCGCCCCGCCCGCGCACCGCACCTTCCAGGCCATCGACCACTGCGTCGGCAACGTCGAACTCGGCCGCATGAACGAGTGGGTCGGCTTCTACAACGAGGTCATGGGCTTCACGAACATGAAGGAGTTCGTGGGCGACGACATCGCCACCGAGTACAGCGCGCTGATGTCGAAGGTCGTCGCGGACGGCACCCTCAAGGTCAAGTTCCCGATCAACGAGCCCGCCCTCGGCAAGAAGAAGTCCCAGATCGACGAGTATCTGGAGTTCTACGGCGGCGCGGGCGTCCAGCACATCGCGCTCAACACGAACGACATCGTGCAGACCGTACGCACCATGCGCGCGGCCGGAGTCCAGTTCCTGGCCACGCCCGACTCGTACTACGACACCCTCGGCGAGTGGGTGGGCGACACCCGCGTCCCCGTCGAGACCCTGCGCGAGCTGAAGATCCTCGCCGACCGCGACGAGGACGGCTATCTGCTCCAGATCTTCACCAAGCCGGTCCAGGACCGCCCGACGGTCTTCTTCGAGATCATCGAACGACACGGCTCGATGGGCTTCGGCAAGGGCAACTTCAAGGCCTTGTTCGAGGCGATCGAACGGGAGCAGGCCAAGCGCGGCAACCTGTAACCGCCGTACACGGGGGTTCACACCGGTGGCCGCCGGGTGCGAGGCTGTGATCATGAGCCGTATCGAAGCGCCTCGCGACGAAGCGACCGGCAACCTCTTCGACCGCCTACTGGACGGCCTGCCCGCCGAGGCCGTCCTCACCGATCCGGACGTCACGGCCTCCTACGCCAACGACATGGCCAGCTTCTGCCCGGCCGGCGCCCCCGCGGTGGTCGTGCTCCCGCGCACGGTGGAACAGGTCCAGCACGTCATGCGCACCGCCACCGAGCTGTGCGTCCCTGTCGTCCCGCAGGGCGCCCGCACGGGCCTGTCGGGCGCGGCCAATGCCTCCGACGGCTGCATCGTGCTGTCGCTGACGAAGATGGACCGGATCCTGGAGATCAACCCGGTCGACCGCATCGCCGTCGTCGAGCCGGGCGTCATCAACGCGGCCCTCTCCCGCGCGGTGGGCGAGCACGGCCTGTACTACCCGCCGGACCCCTCCAGCTGGGAGATGTGCACGATCGGCGGCAACATCGGCACCGCGTCCGGCGGTCTGTGCTGCGTGAAGTACGGGGTGACGGCCGAGTACGTCCTGGGACTGGACGTCGTCCTCGCCGACGGACGGCTCATGACCACCGGCCGCCGTACGGCGAAGGGCGTCGCCGGGTACGACCTCACCCGCCTGTTCGTCGGCTCCGAGGGCTCGCTCGGCATCGTCGTACGGGCGATCCTGGCCCTCAGGCCGCAGCCGCCGCAGCAGCTGGTGCTGGCCGCCGAGTTCGCGTCCGGCGCCGCCGCCTGCGACGCCGTGTGCCGGATCATGGCGGGAGGCCACGTGCCGTCGCTCCTCGAACTGATGGACCGTACGACGGTCAAGGCGGTCAACGACCTGGCGAACATGGGCCTGCCGGAGACCACCGAGGCCCTCCTCCTGGCGGCCTTCGACAGCACGGACCCGGCCGCCGACCTCGCCGCCCTCGGCGCGCTGTGCGAGGCGGCCGGCGCCACCCAGGTCGTCCCGGCCGACGACGCGGCCGAGTCCGAACTCCTCCTCCAGGCACGGCGGTTGTCCCTCACCGCGCTGGAGGCGGTCAAGGGCACGACGATGATCGACGACGTGTGCGTGCCCCGGTCGCGGCTCGCCGAGATGCTCGAAGGGACCGAGCGGATCGCCGAGAAGTACCAGCTCACCATCGGCGTCGTGGCCCACGCCGGCGACGGCAACACCCACCCGACCGTCTGCTTCGACGCCCAGGACCCCGACGAGTCCCGGCGCGCCCGCGAGTCCTTCGACGAGATCATGGCCCTCGGCCTGGAACTCGGCGGCACGATCACCGGGGAGCACGGCGTGGGCGTCCTGAAGAAGGAGTGGCTGGCGCGGGAGATCGGCCCGGTGGGAGTGGAGATGCAGCGGGCGATCAAGGCGGCCTTCGACCCGCTGGACATCCTGAACCCGGGCAAACTGTTCTGACCCACGGGTCCCGGCACGGGTTCCGACGCGGGCCCCGGCACGGTCACTGGGCGAGCAGCTGGTCGAGCGCGTCGTCGAGTCCCAGTTGCTCGCCCTCATACCCCGGGGGCACCACCCGCAGCGTCCGCTCCAGCCAGGCGGACACCTGGGCGGCCGGGGCCTCCAGCAGGGCGTCACCATCAGGTGAACTCAGCGCCATCAGGACCACGCTGCGCCCCTCCGACTTCCTCGGCCACACCCGCACGTCCCCGTGCCCGCACGGCCGGAACACCCCCTCCACCAGGAGTTCGCGGGAGAACGTCCAGTTCACCGGGTGCTCGGAGGTGACGTGGAAGGCGACATGGACGGCGTACGGGTCGTCGGAGCGGTAGCTCAGCCGGGCCGGAACCGGGATGCTGCGCTCCGGGGACAGGATGAGTGTGAGCTCCAGTTCGCGCTCCACAACCGTGTAGTGCATGGCGGTGTTCCTCTCTCGCGTTGTCTCGTGCGGGCCGGCGGTGGGCCCGTACGAGTGGAGAGGCGGCGCGGCGGCCACCATTACGCGGGTTCGGAGGATTTTTTTCCGGACGTGTGAATCCGGTGCACGGCCTTGCCCGGAAAGGGGTGGGTCCGGCGGGACTGGCGGTGGGGCTTGCGCCGGTCTGATAGATGTGGAGCCCCCTATTTCACCCCCGAGCAGATACGGGACGACGGACATGAGCGCCCCAACCCCGGCACCCGGTGACGACAGGCCCCGCGACGGGTATTACCCGGACCCGTCCATTCCTGGATATGTCCGGTACTGGAACGGTGCCGCCTGGGTACCGGGCACCAGCCGTCCGGCACCGACGGACGGCGAACGGCTCGCTCCGCCGCCCGGCGCGGGTCCGGCCCAGCCCTCGGCCGCCGCCCCGCTCGAGGAGACGGGCCCGCACTTCTTCGACGAGGACCCCGTCGACGCCCCGGGCGCGTCCGGCACGCCTTCCGCGGCCGACGCCCAGCACGGCAGCCGCCCCGAGCCCGCGTCCGCCTGGGGCGCCGACCGTTCCCGCCAGTCGGGCTTCGGGGGCGACCAGGACCGCCGGGTGTCGTGGGGGTCGCCGCCGGGTGCTCCGCAGGGGGCTCAGCAAGGTGCTCCCCAGGGTGCCCAGCACGGGACTCCGCAGAGCGCCGATCCGAGGGTGCCGCGTGCGGCGGAACCGGGCGACGATCCGTCTCAGCCGGCCGGCCGTTCCGCCCGTGCGGACGGCACCGCGACCATCCCGCCCGCCGAGCGGGACTCCGGCGACGTAGCCTCCGGCAACACGTTCGTCTTCCGCAGGCCCGCGGCGGGGCCCGGGGGAGCTGTGGGCGGCCGGGGTGCCGCTGACGGCTCTGGTCCCGGTGCGGCAGGCCATGCTGGTACGGGACCTGGGGGAGTCGCAGGAGGCAGCGGTGCCGCCGACGGCTCCCGCCCGGGTACGGGACCCGGGGGAGCGGCAGGGGGCAGTGGTGCCGCCGACCGCTCAGGGCCGCGCTCCGGGCCGGGTGCGGCTGGCCGTGCGGGTACGGGAACGCCCGGCGTCCCGCGCCCCGGTGGTCCCCCGGCCGACGAGGGCACCATGACCTTCCGCGCGCTCTCCCCGCGCACGGCACAGCAGAACCGGGCGGGGGCGCCCCCGGGGAGCACGGGCACGCCGGGGACGGCGGGCCCCTTCGGCGCCCAGTCCGCGCCGACCGGAGGCCCCACGTCGCCGGCCGCCCCCGGCAGGGCTCCTTTCGGGCCCGCGGCCGGTCCGGGTGATGGCTCGGGAATGCCGGGTGCCGGCGCTCGGCCGGGCGCCCCAGGCACGCCCGCTTTCGGAGCGCAGCCCGCGACCGGTCCGGGCGACGGCTCGGGAACGCCCGGCGCCGGAGCCCAGCCCGGCACCCCCGGCTTCGGTGCCGGAAAGGCCGCAGCCGATCGTGCGGCAGCCGCGCAGGCGGGCGCCCCGGCCCCCGCTCAGGCACCCGCTCCGAACGTGCCGCAGCAGGCCGCCGCCTCCGCCTCCGCCCCCATGGCCACCGGCGTCGGCGGCGGTCAGCCGTCCTGGGCGCAGCAGGTGCACCGGCTCGCGGGCGCGTCCGACGAGGACCAGCCCGTCGCGCCCTGGAAGCCGCCGGTCGACGACATCTTCCAGGCGGCTGCCCGGCGGCAGTCCTCGGCCCGTCCCGCCGGGCTCGGCAAGCGCCTGGCGGCCCGGCTGGTGGACACCGTCGTCCTCGGGGGCGTCACCGCCGTGGTCGCAGTACCGCTCGGCATCAAGGCGCTCGACCACGTCAACGAGAAGATCGACGCGGCCAAGCTGTCCGGCGAGACGGTCACGATCTGGCTGCTCGACGGCACGACGACGACGTACCTGGGCATCGTCCTGGCCGTCCTGCTCCTCTTCGGCGTCCTGTACGAGGCGCTGCCCACCGCCAAGTGGGGCCGCACCCTCGGCAAGAAGCTGCTCGGTCTGGACGTACGGGACATCGAGGGCCACGAGCCCCCGTCCTTCGGCGCGGCCCTGCGCCGCTGGCTCGTCTACAGCGTGCCCGGCCTGCTCGCCATCGGTGTCGTCGGCGTCGCCTGGTGCCTGTTCGACAGGCCGTGGCACCAGTGCTGGCACGACAAGGTCGCGCATACGTTCGTAGCGGGCTGACGGCATCCGGCGGAGGGCCGCGTAGGGCAACGGGCCCAGACGATTCGGTACCCCGGACGGCCGCTCGCCGGATGCGGAGCCGGGGCGTTCGCGGTCGACTCGGGCCATGAGCACCGAACCGCCCCCCGGCTCAGGCCAAGAGCCACCGGAAGACGACCCCTTCAGGAAGCAGCCCCCGCCTGCCGAGGGTTCGGGCTCACCGTACGACTCGCCGTACGGTGGTCAGCCCCCTCCTCCAGGCGGCGGTCCGTACGGCGGTGAGCCCTACGGCAGCGGCAGCGGCGGCGGCGGATACCCCGGCGACCCGCTCGCCGGTATGCCCCCGCTCGCCGACAGCGGCAAGCGCACGCTCGCCCGGATCATCGACATGATCCTCGTCGGCATCGTCGTCTGGCTGCTCACCTGGGGCCTCAACGTCACCGAGTACAACGTGGACAACGACGACGTCTCGTACGGCAGAGGGCTCGGGCAGTCGGTCGTCGCCGCCGTGCTCTACATCGGCTACGACACCTTCATGATCACCAAGTCGGGCCAGACGCTCGGCAAGAAGTGGCTGGGCATGCGGGTGGCCAACCTCGACAACGGCGCCACCCCCTCCGTGCAGAGCACGCTGATCCGCTCGGCGGTGCTGTGGATCCCGTTCGCGTTCTGCTGCGCCTGCATCTGGACGGCGATCTCGGGCGGCTGGAGCTTCTTCGACAAGCCCTACAAGCAGGGCCTGCACGACAAGGCGGCGAAGACGGTGGTGGTCCGCATCAACTGACAGACCGAGCCTCAGGAAGCCGCGCGCTCATGCACGGGACGCTCACGCACGTGCTCGGACGCCACCGCGGCGATCGAGGCCGGCACCGGCGTCTGAGTCTTCTCGGCCTGCGCCGCGGCGGGCCGGTTCACCGCGACCACGCGTGGCTTGGGCGCCGGAACGGTCATGGCGACCAGCAGTCCGAGGGCGAGTGCCGAGACGGCGATGATCGCGATCCCCACGCCCGAACTCGTCTGTGACAGCAGCAGCATGGCGAGTGTCGAGAAGATCACGGTGCACGAACCGTAGGCGAGCTGTGCGGCCGTCGGGCGAGGCGTGACAGTCGGACGAGGCATGGCAATCGTGTCCTCGGAAGTGGGGGTCCACGGGGGCGTCGGCCTGGCTTTCCGCCGATTTAGGGGCGATCCGCCAAGCGACTCTAATCGCCTGCATGCCCGAGTGGAACGAACAGTAAGCGTGACCTGACCAACAGTGCCGGAGCACAGGGGGCGCACGGGGTCATGGCGTCCAGTAAGTGGACGGAACCGCGCGCCCGTTCGAGGGGCGCCGCCGTCCTTCGTGAGTACGCGTGCGGTGGCCCGGCTTTCGTAAAGCGGAACACCAACTTCCTGTTGCTCAGACTGGCTTGCCAAAGTCAAGATCTGTCTTTTCTCCTCAACCTCTAGTCAAATGTGGTCACTTGACTGAGCGCGTTGAATAGTGCGCGCGGACTCATCAGGCTCAGGACCCCCCTCCTTCCGCGCGCCCAGACGCGTAGGAGGATTTCAAGTGACCAGCAAATCCTGGCAGTTCAGAACGGCGGCGACACTCGTCGCGTTCGCCGCGGCCACGGCCACCTTCTCGGGCTTCACGGTGGCCCAGGCCGACTCGACCGCCGTACCCCCGGCTGCGGACGGGCACGACCCGCAGCCGGCCAAGATGAAGGCTCACGACCTGGACGGTCCGCTGTCCAAGACCCAGGCGGCCCAGCGCGAAGAGGCGCTCAACCAGGTCATATCCGGCTCCGCCAAGGTCCGGGACCGGAACGGCTCCAAGGTCGTCAAGCTCAAGGGCGACGACAAGTACGTCGAACTCGGCCGCGAGAAGACCGACAAGATCTTCACGATCCTGGTCGAGTTCGGGGACCAGGTCGACAGCCGCTACGGCGGCACCCCCGGCCCGCTGCACAACCGGATAGCCCAGCCGGACCGCTCGGTGAACAACACCACGGACTGGCAGGCGGACTACAACCAGAAACACTTCCAGGACCTCTACTTCGGCACCGGCGAGAACACCGAGTCGCTGAAGAAGTACTACGAGAAGCAGTCCTCGGGCCGCTACTCGGTGGACGGCGAGATCGCCGACTGGGTCAAGGTCCCCTACAACGAGGCCCGTTACGGCTCCAACAAGGCGTCCACCGGTGCCTGGTACGCCGTGCAGGACGGCGTCAACGCCTGGGTCGCCGAGCGGGAGGCCGCCGGTGACACGGCCGCCCAGATCAAGGCGGAGCTGGCCGAGTTCGACCAGTGGGACCGCTACGACTACGACCGCGACGGCGACTTCAACGAGCCCGACGGCTACATCGACCACTTCCAGATCGTGCACGCCGGCGAGGACGAGTCCGCAGGCGGCGGCGCCCAGGGCGAGGACGCCATCTGGGCCCACCGCTGGTACGCCTTCAACACCGACGTCGGCTCCACCGGCCCGGACACCAACAAGCTCGGCGGCACCCAGATCGGCGACACCGGCATCTGGGTCGGCGACTACACCATGCAGCCGGAGAACGGCGGCCTCGGCGTCTACGCCCACGAGTACGGCCACGACCTCGGCCTGCCCGACGAGTACGACACCTCCGGCGGCGGCGCGAACTCCACGGGCTTCTGGACGGTGATGTCGAACGGCAACTGGCTCGGCACCGGCAAGGACGTCATCGGTGACCTGCCCGGTGACATGAACGCCTGGGACAAGCTGCAACTGGGCTGGCTCGACTACGACATCGCCCAGGCGGGCGTGAAGTCGAACCACACCCTCGGTGCCGCCGAGTACAGCACCAAGAACCCGCAGGCCCTCGTGGTCCAGCTGCCCGACAAGGCGGTCACCACGGAGATCGTCGCCCCGGCGCAGGCCACCAGGCAGTGGTGGAGCGGCAAAGGCAACAACCTGAGCAACTCCCTTGCCCGCACGGTCGACCTGACCGGCAAGTCGTCCGCGAGCCTCACCCTCGACGGCTGGTGGGACATCGAGGCGGACGGCGACTACCTGTACACCGAGGTCTCCACGGACGGCGGCGCCAACTGGACGCCCGTCGACGGCAAGCTGGCCGACGGCAGCGCCATCCCGCGTGACGACGACGGAAAGCCCGCCCTCACCGGCACGGTGGACGCGCACCAGAAGCTGTCGTTCCCGCTGGACGCCTACGCCGGCCAGAAGATCGGGCTGCGCTTCCGCTACCAGACCGACGGCGCGGTGGTCCAGAAGGGCTTCACGGCCGACGGGATCACCGTGACCGCCGACGGCGCCGCCCTGTTCTCCGACAACGCCGAGTCCGCCGACGCGGCCTGGACGGCGAGCGATTTCAGCCGCATCGGCGCGTCCATCACGGACGACTACCCGCAGTACTACATCGCCGAGAACCGCCAGTACGTGTCGTACGACAAGGTCCTCAAGGTCGGCCCGTACCACTTCGGCTTCTCGAATCCGCAGTGGGTGGAGCACTACCCGTACCAGAACGGCCTGCTGATCTGGAAGTGGGACACCTCCCAGGCCGACGACAACACCAGTCAGCACCCGGGCACGGGTCTCATCCTGCCGATCGACTCCCATCCGACGCCGCTGAAGCGGTCCGACGGCACGCTGATACCGAACCGCATCCAGGCCTTCGACTCCACCTTCACCCGGCAGCGGACGGACGCGATCACGGTGCACCAGGCGGGCGCCCCGACCACGATCAGGTCGCGGGTCGGTGTCCCGGTCTTCGACGACGGCACGTCGAGCTACTACGACGCCTCGAACCCGTTCGCGGGCGTCAAGGTCACTGACACCGACACCCGAATCAAGATCACAAAGGAGCCGGCCGACGGCTCGACGATCTCGGTCCAGGTCGGACCGTCCGCGAAGTAGACAGCATCTCCGCAGGTCACAAGCGTATCGGCGGCGACCCTCTGGCGGGTCGTCGCCGATCGTGTTTAGGTGCGTCCTGTGGCTCTCTTATTGACACCGACGCACACGGGGGTGTGACCGCATGGCCGCAGGAGGTTTCTGCAAGCTGCCGACCGGCAGCGTGGTGGTGGCGCTGAACCTGCCCAGCCCCACCGCCGAGGGCACGGGCTGCGTACGCGTGCTCGTGCATGCCCAGAACCGGGCGCGCGCCCTGACCAGGCTGCGCAACCTGGGCCTGCGCGCGATCTACCTGCGGGGCAACGCGGCCCCGCCCACCCCGGACGAGATCACCGCGGTGCTGCACCATCCGGACGGCCTGATATGGCGCACGGCACCTGACAACGGTGTCCTGGGCGGTCCGGAACTCGTCCAGGAACTGTGGCACCCGATCAGGGCCCTGCTGAGGCGCCCGGCGGCCCCGGCATGACCGGTCCCGCCGGCCCTGTCCATACCGCTGGACCTCAGACCACAGGCTTCCCGGTGAGCTCCACGCCCGCCTCCCGCATCTCCTCCAGCGCCCGGTCGGTGGTCTCCTCGGCCACCCCGGCCGTGAGGTCCAGCAGGACCTGCGTACGGAAGCCCTCCCGGGCCGCGTCCAGGGCGGTGGCGCGGACACAGTGGTCGGTCGCGATGCCCACGACGTCCACTTCCCGGACCTCCCGGGCGCGCAGCCAGTCCGCGAGGGAGACGCCGTTCTCGTCCACGCCCTCGAAGCCGCTGTACGCCGCGGTGTACGCCCCCTTGTCGAAGACGGCGTCGACCGCGCCGGAGGCGACCGCGGGGGCGAAGTTCGGATGGAAGCCCACGCCCTCGGTCCCCGCGACGCAGTGCGCGGGCCAGGAGTGGACGTAGTCGGGGTTGTCGGCGAAGTGGCCGCCGGGCGCGACGTGATGGTCCCGGGTGGCCACGACATGCTGGTAGCCGGAACCCGCCGCCTGCCCGATCAGCTCGGTGACGGCGGCGGCCACATCGGCACCCCCGGTCACCCCGAGGCTGCCCCCCTCGCAGAAGTCGTTCTGCACGTCTACGACGATCAAGGCGCGGCGCATGGTCGGTGTCCTTCGACTATGGGGTCGGGGTGGAGAAGGAAAAGGGGTGCGGGCCCGGCCGGTGAACCTCCGAGCCTACGGACTGCGGGGGCGGGGCGGGAAGGGGCATCACCGGGTGCAGCGGGCGCGAGCGGGCGCACTCGCGTGGAGCACCCCCGTCCAGAACCCGCAACAGCCGTATCGAGCACGCGCATTAGCTACCCGTACGCACGTGCACATACTCCGTGGGAATCACCGGTTCCCCGCGCGACAACTGCGTCGCCGACAGCGGCAGATTGCCGCGGGCCTGAGCGTGCCGGTCGCGTACGACGTCCAGCGGCTCCCGGGCGACGACCTCGCCGCTCTTGACCAGCTCGACCAGGAGCTGCCGGTCGGCCAGCTCGCCCGGCACCTGCCCGGTGCCGATGACCTCGGCCTCCGCGACCCCGTACTCGTCGAGGCGCCGCGCGGCCCACTTGCGGCCGCCGATGGAGGTCTTGCCGCCGGTCGACCTCTTCGCCACCGGTACCAGCGGGGCCTTCGGATCGGCGGACTCGGCGCGGGCGACCAGCTTGTAGACCATCGAGCAGGTCGGATGCCCGGAGCCGGTCACCAACTGGGTGCCGACGCCGTACGCGTCCACGGGCGCCGCCGCCAGCGAGGCGATGGCGTACTCGTCCAGGTCCGAGGTCACGATGATCTTCGTGTCGTTCGCGCCCAGCTCGTCCAGCTGCTGCCGCACCCGGTGCGCGACCAGCAGCAGGTCGCCGGAGTCGATCCGCACGGCGCCCAGCTCGGGCCCGGCGACCTCGACGGCGGCACGCACGGCCTCGGTGACGTCGTACGTGTCCACGAGCAGGGTGGTGTTCCGGCCCAGCGAGTTCACCTGGGCCTGGAAGGCGTCCCGCTCGTTGTCGTGCAGCAGGGTGAAGGCGTGTGCGCTGGTGCCCACGGTGGGGATGCCGTAGCGGAAGCCGGCCGCCAGGTCGGAGGTGGTGGTGAAGCCGCCGACGTACGCGGCGCGCGCGGCGGCCACCGCGCCCAACTCGTGGGTGCGGCGGGCGCCCATCTCGATCAGCGGGCGCCCGCCGGCGGCGGAGGCCATCCGGGAGGCCGCCGCCGCGATCGCCGAGTCGTGGTTGAGTATCGAGAGGATCACCGTCTCCAGGAGCACGCACTCGGCGAAGGAGCCCTCGACCCGGATGATCGGCGAGCCGGGGAAGTACACCTCGCCCTCCGGGTAACCCCAGATGTCACCGCTGAAGCGGTAGGAGGCGAGCCACTGGAGGGTCTCCTCGTCGACGATCGCGTTCTCGCGCAGAAAACCGAGGACGTCCGCGTCGAAGCGGAAGTTCTCGACCGCGTCCAGCACGCGTCCGGTGCCCGCCACCACGCCGTATCGGCGACCATGCGGCAACCGTCGCGTGAAGACCTCGAACACGCTACGCCGTTCGGCGGTACCCGCCTTCAGGGCGGCTTGCAGCATCGTGAGCTCGTACTGGTCCGTGAAGAGCGCGGTAGAGGGAACATCCACCGGCAGCCCTAGGTCCGCTGTGTTCATGGCAAGGGATGGTACTCCCATTCGCGTCAGTGTGACGATTTATGGCGTGCGTGGCAGCATGGGCCCTGTGACGTCACCCGCTCCCGTAGAGATCGAACGCACCGAGTCGGCGGAGGAGGTCTTCGCCGTACCCGAGCCGGACGTCCCCTGGGTCACCATCGTCCACAACGACCCCGTCAACCTCATGAGCTATGTGACGTACGTCTTCCAGTCGTACTTCGGCTACTCCAAGGACAAGGCCACCAAGCTCATGCTCGACGTCCACCACAAGGGCCGGGCGGTCGTGTCCAGCGGCAGTCGCGAGGAGATGGAACGCGACGTGCAGGCGATGCACGGATACGGCCTGTGGGCCACCCTCCAGCAGGACCGGAAGTAGCGATAACCCCTGATGCCAGGACACTTCGAACCGCTCCCCGGCGGCGGCGCGGCCGTCGCGCTCGACGACGTCGAGATCTCCATCATCCGGTCGCTGGCCGTCCAGCTCCTGGAACTCATCGGCCCCGGCCCCGGCGGGGACGCCCCCGAGGACCCGCTCGCCGAGCTGTTCGCCGACGGTCCCAGTGAGCCGCCCGCCGACCCGGTCCTCATGCGCCTGTTCCCGGACGCCTACGGCGACCCGGAGGGCACTCCGGGCCCCAGGGAGGCCGAGGAGCAGCGGGCGTACTCCGCCGAGTTCCGCCGTTACACGGAGAACGACCTGCGCGCCGGCAAGCGCGACAACGCGCTCGCGGTGATCCGCTCCCTGGACGAGCTGAGCTCTCCCGGCGACGGCGGGGCGGTCCTCAAGCTCTCGCCCGCCGAGTCCCAGCAGTGGCTCAGCGCCCTGAACGACCTGCGCCTGGCGATCGGATCCCGTCTGGAGATCACCGAGGAGGAGGACACCGACCTCCTCTACCGCCTCCCGGACGAGGACCCGCGCAAGCCGATGGTGATGGCGTATCTGTGGCTGGGCGGGCTCCAGGAGACGCTCGTCGCGACGCTGCTGCCCTGATGCTTCTGGCGTGACGCCTCTGTCCTGACTTGTACGGATTTTGTGTTCGCTCAGAGGACACTCAAATCCGGATAACGATCACGTCACCATGACGGACACCTATGCCCCCTCGGGGTGCTTTTTGTCCGCGTCTCCGTGTGGGCTGCGCCACACGTCGCTCAGGTGATCAATGTGGCGGCCGTGATAAATCTTCACGACCGCCCGGCGAACGCCACCCATGCTGTCGCCCGGGTGCGCCACCGAGCCGACCGATCGTCGGCCAGGGCATGAGCGAACCCGGGGGAAGGTTCGCTCACTCCAGAATCCGGGGGGACCGACGAGATCCGAGGCCGACGAAGGCCCGGGTCGGCATGGAGAAAGGCGCACCACACATGACCTCGGCTCAGGTCGACACGGAGAAGGCCCCGGAAGAGGGATACGAGCGCGGGCTCGGCAGTCGACAGGTCCAGATGATCGCGATCGGCGGCGCCATCGGCGTCGGCCTCTTCCTGGGGGCCGGGGCGAACATCGCCAAGGCGGGCCCCAGTCTCATCCTCATGTACGCCCTCGCGGGCGTGATCATCTTCTTCATCATGCGGGCGCTCGGCGAGCTCCTGCTCTACCGCCCGGTCTCGGGCTCCTTCGCGGAGTACTCCCGCGAGTTCCTCGGCCCGTTCTTCGGCTACTTCACCGGCTGGACGTACTGGCTGATGTGGGTGGTCACCGGCATGGCCGAGCTGACCGCCGCCGCGATCTACGTCAACTACTGGTATCCGTCCATTCCGCAATGGGTGACGGCCCTGGTCTTCCTGGTGATCCTCTTCGGGGTCAACCTGATCTCCGTGAAGGTCTTCGGAGAGCTGGAGTTCTGGTTCTCGATGGTCAAGGTCACCGCCCTGATCGGCATGATCGTGATCGGCCTGGGCGTCCTGACCTTCGGCTTCAGCAACGCCGGTGACACCGCGGCCGTCTCCAACCTCTGGGCCTTCGACGGCTTCTTCCCCAAGGGCATCGGCTCGTCCCTGATGACCCTTCAGGGCGTCATGTTCGCCTACCTCGCCGTCGAGTTGGTCGGCGTCACCGCGGGCGAGTCCGAGAACCCGGAGAAGACCCTCCCCAAGGCGATCAACACCCTGCCCTGGCGCATCGCGCTGTTCTACGTCGGTGCCCTCACCGTCATCCTGTGCGTGGTGAAGTGGACCGAGTTCGCGGAAGGTGTCAGCCCCTTCGTCGAGGCCTTCGCGAAGATCGGCATCCCGGCGGGCGCGGGCATCGTGAACTTCGTGGTCCTCACCGCTGCCCTGTCCTCCTGCAACTCGGGCATGTACTCCACGGGCCGCATGCTGCGGAACCTGGCCGACAGCGGCGAGGCCCCGGCGGTCTTCAGCAAGCTGTCCTCGACCAAGACGCCGGCCTTCGGCATCATGGTCTCGGTCCTCTTCATGAGCATCGGCGTGATCCTGAACTACGTCGTCCCGGAGAAGGCCTTCGGCTACGTCACCTCGGTGTCCACCGCGGCCGGCATCTGGACGTGGCTGATGATCCTGATCAGCCATGTCCGGTACCGCCGCGCGGTGGTCGCCGGCCGGCTGCCCGCCTCCCCCTTCCCGGCGCCGGGCGGCTCGAAGTGCTCCTACGTCGCCATCGCCTTCCTGCTCTTCGTCACCGGCCTGATCGCGTACGACGCCGACGCCCGCGTCTGCCTCTACGTGATGGCCGGCTGGGCCGTCGCCCTCGCCATCGGCTGGGCGATCCTGAAGGCCCGCAACCCGCACATCGGCGAGCGCGGCGGCGAGCCGGAGTTCGAGAAGGTCCGCTGAATCCAAGCTCCAAGGACGAACGTCCGGCATATGGCCGCCTCGTACCACCCTCCGGTACAGGGCGGCCTTCTGCTTATCCTGACCAGCATGCTGACCATCACCCAGGCCCTCTTCGACCAGATCGTCGCCCACGCGCGCAAGGACCACCCCGACGAGGCGTGCGGCGTCGTCGCGGGCTCGGCCGGTTCGGACCGTCCCGAGCGCTTCATCCCGATGCTGAACGCGGCCATGTCGCCCACGTTCTACGAGTTCGACTCCGGCGACCTGCTCAAGCTCTACCGCGAGATGGACGACCGCGACGAGGAGCCGGTGGTCATCTACCACTCCCACACCGCGACCGAGGCGTACCCCTCGCGCACCGACATCTCCTACGCCAACGAGCCCGGCGCGCACTACGTCCTCGTCTCGACGGCGGACACGGACAGCGCGGGCCCCTTCCAGTTCCGCTCCTACCGCATCGTGGAGGGCGCGGTTTCGGAGGAGGAGGTCAAGGTCGTCGAGGCATACTGATCGTCGTAAGCCGCTCCCGCACAACTCGCCGTAACGGAGATGGTGTTGACGCAACGCACGAACGGCCGCCGCCCCACACTGGAGGACGTCGCCCGCCGGTCGGGCGTCTCGAAGTCCACCGTGTCGCGGGTGATCAACGACGAACCCCGGGTCCGGGCGGAGGTCGTCGACCGCGTCCGTGAGGTCATCGCCGACCTCGGCTATGTCCCGAACCAGGCCGCCCGGCAACTGGTCACCCACCGCACGAACGCCGTCGCGGTCGTGGCGACGCGGCCGCAGAACCGTCTCTTCATCGACCCGTTCTTCGACTGCCTGCTGCGCGGCATCCGCAGGGAGCTCGCCCAGCACGGCGCGCAGGCGGTGCTGCTGTTCCTGGAGGAGCCGGACGACTACGCGCGCGTGGCCGACTTCCTCGGCGGCGGCCATGTCGACGGCGCCCTGCTGTTCGACCTGCGCCCCGGCGACCGGCTGCCCGCGATGATCGACCGGCTCGGCCTGCCCGCCGTCTTCGGCGGGCGCCCCCTCCTGCGCGACGGCGACACCGTGCGCGGCCACGCCTACGTCGACGGCGACAACCGCGGCGGAGCCCGCCAGGCCGTCCAGCACCTGGTCTCCCTCGGCCGCCGGCGCATCGCGACCATCACCGGTCCGTACGACCAGGAGAACTCCGCCGTCGACCGGCTCGCGGGCTACCGGGACGCCCTCCTGGACGCCTCGCCCTCGCCCGACCTGATCGAACGCGCCGACTACACGCGCGAGGGCGGCGCCAAGGCCATGGCCGCCCTGCTCGACCGGTGTCCCGCCCTGGACGCCGTCTTCGCCGCCTCCGACCTCATGGCGGCCGGTGCCTTGCAGGTGCTGCGGGAACGCGAGCGGCGGGTGCCTCAGGACGTGGCCGTCGTCGGCTTCGACGACCTGGCGGAGATCGCCGAGACCACCGACCCGCCGCTGACCACGATCCACCAGGACGTCGAGGACATGGGCCGCCTGATGGCCCGGCTGCTGTGGGCCCGCACCACGGGGAGCGACGCGGCCGACGCACCGGACGTGTCCTCCGTGGTCGTCCCCACCCGCCTGGTGCTCAGAGCGTCCGCCTGAGCAGTGAAGTCTCACTCCTCGGCCGATATCCGTCCGGAATGTGGGATCACATTCCGGGACCCGGACCGGGAATCGATACGATGACCCCATGGTTTTCCACGACGTGAGCGAAAAGACGCCGGGCATGCTGCTCGTGGCGCGGCTGCACGTCGACCTGTGCAGGCTCGCCAGCGCCATCTGTTGACGCTGCCCTGCCGCCGTACGGCCGTGAGCCGCGGCGCCGATAGCACCACCCCTGCTGTACTGCGCTGCCGCGCGCCCACCGACCAGACACCTTCCGACAGGAGCCCTGAGCCATGGCCATCGAGGTCCGCATCCCGACCATCCTCCGCCAGTACACCGACAGCAAGAAGGCGGTGGAGGGCCAGGGAGACACCCTCGCCGAGCTCTTCGCCGACCTCGAGACCCGGCATGCGGGCATCCAGGCCCGCATCGTGGACGGCGACCAGCTGCGCCGCTTCGTCAACGTCTACCTCAACGACGAGGACGTCCGCTTCCTCGACGGCATCAACACCAAGCTCGCCGACGGCGACAGCGTAACGATCCTGCCGGCCGTCGCCGGCGGCATGGTCTAGGGCTCGCTGACCACCTATGCGTTACGACTCTCCGCTGGCCGCGGTGGGCAACACCCCTCTGGTGCGCCTGCCGCGGCTCTCGCCGTCCGCCGACGTCCGCATCTGGGCCAAGCTGGAGGACCGCAACCCCACCGGCTCGGTCAAGGACCGCCCCGCCCTGCACATGATCGAACAGGCGGAGAAGGACGGCCGCCTGACCCCGGGCTGCACGATCCTGGAGCCGACGAGCGGCAACACCGGCATCTCCCTCGCCATGGCGGCCAAGCTCAAGGGCTACCGCATGGTGTGCGTGATGCCCGAGAACACCTCGCAGGAGCGGCGCGAGCTGCTCGGCATGTGGGGCGCCGAGATCATCCCCTCGCCCGCCGCGGGAGGCTCCAACACCGCCGTACGGGTCGCCAAGGAGCTGTCCGCCGAGCACCCCGACTGGGTGATGCTCTACCAGTACGGCAACCCGGACAACGCGGGCGCCCACTACGCCACCACCGGCCCGGAGATCCTCGCCGACCTCCCGTCGATCACGCATTTCGTGGCGGGCCTCGGCACCACCGGCACGCTCATGGGCGTCGGCCGCTTCCTGCGCGAGAACAAGCCGGACGTGAAGATCGTCGCCGCCGAGCCGCGCTACGACGACCTCGTGTACGGCCTGCGCAACCTCGACGAGGGCTTCGTACCTGAGCTGTACGACGCCTCCGTCCTGACCACCCGCTTCTCGGTCGGCTCCGCCGACGCGGTCACCCGCACCCGCGAGCTGCTCCAGCAGGAGGGCATCTTCGCCGGCGTCTCCACCGGCGCCGCCCTGCACGCGGCGATCGGCGTCGGCAACAAGGCCGTCAAGGCGGGCGAGAGCGCGGACATCGCGTTCGTCGTGGCCGACGGCGGCTGGAAGTACCTCTCGACCGGCGTCTACACGGCCGCCACGACGGAGGAGGCCATCGAGACGCTCCAGGGCCAGCTCTGGGCGTAGGCCCCGTAAGGCACTACCCGGTGAGGTGACGGACCTGGTCCCACAGGACCGGGTCCACCACTCCCGCCCGCCGCCGGAAGTCCCGCACGGGCACATCGCGCAGCTCGTCCGTCTCCAGGAAGCTCGCGCGCCCGTGCGCGTCGCCCACCGCCCCCGGCGGCAGCGGGATCACCCCGGGCCGCTCGTCGTGGTACCTGCTGGTGATCTTCGCGACGACCGCCCGCCGCCCGTGCACCGCGAGCACCAGACACGGCCGGTCCTTTGCCCGCCCGTCTCCCACCGCCGCCCTACCCGACGCTCCCCCAGTGCCGAATGCCTGGGGGGACCCCCATCGCGCGGCCCCTTTTGACTCTGGCCCGTCCTCATACGGCACCCTCGCCCACCAGATCTCCGCCGGCTGCGGACGACGACCCCGCGAACGCACCGCCGGGCGCCCCGGCGGGCGTCCCCCACGCGTTCTCGGACGGTGCCCCCGGCCCCACCCGTCGACGAGCGTGGCGATCAGCGCGAGAACCACCACCGCCGCGAGTGCGAGCCACCAGGACGTGTCCATACGATGACGTTACCGGCGCGCGAATGCCCCGCGCTCCCTCTTGCGAACCGCGCGCGCCCCGGGGCCAACCGAACCGGTGACACCACAGGTGAGTTCCCCCACAACAGCCCTTGGCGGAGGAGCGACCCGGGGTTTTGCGCCTTACGCTCGACGCACCGCACGACCCCCGACGCCCCTTCTCTCGATCTTCCCCGCCAGCGGAGGTTTCTGCTTTATGAAGCTCACCGTCGTCGGCTGCTCGGGGTCGTTCCCGTCCGCGGAATCGGCCTGTTCGAGCTACCTCCTTGAGGCCGACGGCTTCCGGCTGCTCCTCGACATGGGCAACGGTGCCCTGGGCGAGTTGCAGCGCCACTGCGGTCTCTACGACCTCGACGCGATCTTCCTCAGCCATCTGCACGCCGACCACTGCATCGACATGTGCGCGTACTTCGTCGCGCGCTACTACCGCCACGACGGCGGCCGCTGCGACCCGATCCCCGTCTACGGCCCCGAGGGCACGGAACACCGGCTGACCACCGCCTACGCCGACACCCCCACCGCCTCCTCCATGAGCGAGGTCTTCGACTTCCACACGGTCAAGCCGTCCACCTTCGAGATCGGCCCGTTCACGGTGCACACCGAGCGCGTGGCCCACCCGGTGGAGGCGTACGGCATCCGCGTCGAGCACGGCGGGAGCACCCTGACGTACTCCGGCGACACCGGCGTCAGCGCGGCCCTGGACGAACTCGCCCGCGACGCCGACCTGTTCCTGTGCGAGGCCGCCTTCACGCACGGCAAGGAGAACATCCCCGACCTGCACCTCAACGGCCGCGAGGCGGGTGAGGCGGCGGCCCGGGCAGGCGCCCGCCGCCTGGTCCTCACCCACATCCCCCCGTGGACCGACCCGCAGGTCAACCTCGCCGACGCGCGAGCGGTGTTCGACGGCCCGGTGGAACTGGCGACGCCGAGGGTGTCGTACGAGATCTAGCCCCCCATGCATGCGGAAGCCCCCGGAGCGGTTGTTCATGACTCCGGGGGCCTTCGTGCGGGTAGCGACACCTACGCCTTGGTGAGGTCCTCGACCTCCTCCTCGGGCTCGCGGCCCGGGGTCGGCAGGTTGAACCTGATGATGGCGAAGCGGAAGACCGTGTAGTAGATCGCGGCGAAGACCAGGCCTATGGGGATGATCAGCCAGGGTTTGGTGGCGAGGTTCCAGTTCAGCGCGTAGTCGATGAAGCCCGCGGAGAAGGTGAAGCCCGCATGGACGCCGAGCGCCCAGGTGACCGCCATGGAGATGGCCGTCAGCACCGCGTGGATCACGTACAGCAGCGGCGCGATGAACATGAACGAGAACTCGATCGGCTCGGTCACACCGGTCACGAACGAGGTCAGCGCGAGCGAGATCATCATGCCCATCACGGCCTTGCGGCGCTCGGGACGGGCGGAGTGAGCGATGGCGATGGCGGCGGCCGGCAGACCGAACATCATGATGGGGAAGAAGCCCGACATGAACTGACCGGCGGTCGGGTCACCGGCGAAGAAGCGGTTGAGGTCGCCGTGGACGACCTGGCCGGCCGCGTCCGTGAAGTCGCCGATCTGGAACCAGGAGACGGTGTTCACGAACTGGTGCATGCCGACCGGGATCAGCGCACGGTTGATCAGACCGAACAGACCCGCACCGAAGGCGCCCAGGCCCGTCATCCACTCGCCGAAGTCGGAGATGACCTCACCGATCGGCTCCCAGACCAGTCCGAAGAAGACACCCATGACCGTGCCGACGAAGGCCATGATGATCGGCACCAGCCGACGGCCGTTGAAGAAGCCGAGCCAGTCCACCAGCTTGGTGCGGTGGAAGCGCTGCCACACCACGGCGCCGAGCAGACCCATGACGATGCCGCCGAGCACACCGGGGTTGTTGTAGGTCGCGGCTACGTCCGCGCCCGCCTGCACCTTCGCCTCGGAGACCGGAAACGCCTTGAGGACGTTGCTGTACACCAGGAAGCCGACCAGGGCGGCCAGCGCCGTCGAGCCGTCCGACTTCTTGGCGAAGCCGATCGCGACACCGATGCAGAACAGCATCGGCAGGTTGTCGAAGATCGCGCCGCCGGCCGTGGCGAACACGGCCGTGACCTTGTCGGGCAGGTTCAGCTTGTCGTGGATGTCCTGCTGGCCGAACCGGAGCAGGAGGCCCGCCGCCGGCAGTACGGCGATCGGGAGCTGCAAGCTGCGGCCGACCTTCTGCAGGCCCTGGATCAGGCCGGATCCCCGCTTCTTCGCCGGGGTCGCCGTTGCGGTGGCGGAGCTCATACACTTCCTCCATCGGGTGGTGGTCTACACCACTCAGTGGTGTAGACCTGTTGTAGCACGATGAAGGTTGCATAAGGAACCCACGAATCCAGTTCGCTCGCAGGGAGACGGAACATGGCCAGCAAGGCTGAGAAGATCGTTGCCGGGCTCGGTGGCATCGACAACATCGAAGAGGTCGAGGGCTGCATCACGCGCCTGCGCACAGAGGTCCGCGACGCCTCGCTGGTCGACGAGGCCGCGCTGAAGGCCGCCGGCGCCCACGGTGTCGTCAAGATGGGCACCGCCATCCAGGTCGTCATCGGCACCGACGCCGATCCGATCGCGGGGGACATCGAAGACATGATGTAAGCGGGCCCCGGTCGCACTCACTCGTCAGGGGCTCTTCCCACCGCGGGACGAGCCCCTCGCGCAGGTACGACTAGGCTCGACGCCATGTCTCGAATCGACGGCCGCACCCCCGAACAACTCCGCCCGGTCACCATCGAACGCGGCTGGAGCAAGCACGCCGAAGGCTCCGTCCTCGTCTCCTTCGGCGACACGAAGGTCTTCTGCACCGCCTCCGTCACCGAAGGCGTACCGCGCTGGCGCAAGGGCAGCGGCGAGGGCTGGGTCACCGCCGAGTACTCCATGCTGCCCCGCGCCACCAACACCCGCGGCGACCGCGAATCCGTCCGCGGCAAGATCGGCGGCCGCACCCACGAGATCAGCCGCCTCATCGGCCGCTCCCTGCGCGCGGTCATCGACTACAAGGCCCTCGGCGAGAACACGATCGTCCTGGACTGCGACGTGTTGCAGGCCGACGGCGGCACGCGTACGGCGGCCATCACCGGCGCCTACGTGGCGCTGGCCGACGCGATCGCCTGGGCCCAGGGCAAGAAGCTGATCAAGGCGGGCCGCCAGCCGCTGACGGGGACGGTCAGCGCGGTGTCGGTGGGCATCGTGGGCGGCGTCCCTCTCCTGGACCTCTGCTACGAGGAGGACGTCCGCGCCGAGACCGACATGAACGTCGTCTGCACCGGTGACGGACGCTTCGTCGAGGTCCAAGGCACGGCCGAGGCCGAGCCCTTCGCCCGCGACGAGCTCAACTCCCTGCTGGACCTCGCGGTTTCCGGCTGCGAGGAACTCGCTGTCCTTCAGCACAAGGCACTTGATACGGTCCTCGAAAGGTAAAGGGCACACCAAGGACGCATCAAGGGGGACCGTCGAAAGGGGCAACCCCGCCGACCACCCTCGCGTCCCTACGAGTACGGGCGCACGGCACACCACCGTGCGCCCGGCCAGCACGGGGGGCCTGTTCAGGCCTGAGCAACGGGAGGAACATTTCCATGGCCGCGAGCCGCCGCCGAAGTCGTAGTCGCCGTACCGCCATCGCCGCCGCCGTCGCGGCCGTCGGACTGACGGTCGGCCTGACCACCGGCTGCGACGCCGTCAACAAGGCACTGGACTGCGTCCAGACCGCCGACGCCATCGCCGACAGCGTCACGGAACTCCAGCAGGCCGTGGAGAGCGCGTCGAACGACCCGACGCAGCTGGAAGAATCCCTCAACTCGATCGACAAGAACCTCGACAAGATCGGCGACAAGACCGACAACACGGACGTCAACAAGGCGGTCGACGACCTGAGTACCGCGGTCGGCAATGTCCGTACGTCCGTCAAGAACGGCGACGAGACGCCCGACCTCAGCCCGGTCACGGACGCGGCGGGCGAACTGACCAAGGTGTGCACTCCGTAAGACCGACCGGCAATTGGAGGGCGGCGTCGCGGGGTCTGGCACGCACATCTGCCGCGTTGTCGTCGGTCGCGATGGCTCCGCCATCACTCCCTCCTCCGCCTTGCAGCTGCACGCACCAGACCCCGCTCCTTCTCCCGCCCTCCAATTGCCGGTCGGTCTAAGTCCTGGTCGGCCGGGCCGGGATACTGGTCGCCATGACACGCCTGATCCTCGCCACCCGCAACGCCGGAAAGATCACCGAACTCCGGGCGATCCTCGCCGACGCAGGCCTGCCCCACGACCTGGTCGGCGCGGACGCCTATCCCGACGTACCCGACGTCAAGGAAACGGGCGTCACCTTCGCCGAGAACGCGCTGTTGAAGGCCCACGCCCTCGCCCAGGCCACGGGCCTGCCCGCGGTGGCCGACGACTCGGGCCTGTGCGTCGACGTCCTGAACGGCGCGCCCGGCATCTTCTCCGCCCGATGGTCGGGCCGCCATGGCGACGACCGAGCGAATCTGGAACTGCTGCTGGCCCAGCTCGCCGACATCCCTGACGAACACCGTGGCGCGCACTTCGCCTGCGCGGCGGCGCTGGCGTTGCCGGACGGCACGGAGCGGGTCGTCGAGGGCCGGCTGCGGGGAGTGCTGCGGCATGCTCCGACCGGCACGAACGGGTTCGGGTACGACCCGATCCTTCAGCCGGAGGGGGAGACGCGGACGTGCGCCGAGCTGAGCGCGGAGGAGAAGAACGCGATCAGCCATCGGGGAGAGGCGTTCAGGGGGCTGGTGCCGGTGGTGCGGGAGTTGTTGGGCTGAGGGGCGAAGGGCCGTGAGGGGCCGTCCAGTTGGACGACCCCTCTCTGTGTGCGGCCGATGGGAGTCGAACCCACATGGGCAAATGCCCCGAGGCACCTAAAACCTCTGCTTATACCATTCAGCAACGGCCGCGTGCGTGCCCATGCTACCGGGGACGGGGCCCGTCAGCCGATGGCGGTGCCTGATGAGATCGTCCTCGTCGGCGGCGTGTAGACGCGGTATCCGGCGAGCGCCGGTGGCGCGGGCAGTGGGCGCCAGGGCCAGTCGGCGGCGTAGCCGGGCGGGGTGCCGGTGGGAGGGACCAGAACGGCGACGTTCTGGTGCTGGGCGGCGGCCCGGATGCCGGCGAGGGTGATGTTGACGTTCGGCCCGTGGGTGGCGATGGACAGGCACTGGGCGTAGTAGGCGATCGGGACCGTCGTCGGGCCGCTCACCAGGCAGGGCGGCCGGATGCCCAGCTCGTGCAGGCCGTCCGCGATGTGCGCCCAGTCACGGTGCTGGGCGTCGGTGCGCGCCGCCAGGCGAGAGAGGACGACGTACTGGATGGCCAGATGCCCGATCACCGCCAGGCCGACCAGTGACGCCGTGACGGGGCGCCACCGGCGGCGGGCGGCGCCGATGGCCAGCCAGGCCAGGCAGTCCGCGACCGGGATGGCGAGCAGAGCGTAGGTGGGCAGCAGGAAGCGGGGGGCCGCGTAGTCGACGAAGAGCAGGTACGGAACGGCCGACGTCACCGCGCACGCCGTGAGCAGCAGGGTGTCGTGGGCTCTGCGGGACCTGACGGCGAGCGCCACGCCGCCCGCGACGAGGACCGGCAGGGCGAACCACCACACGGCCAGGGCCGGGTTCGGCCAGGGTGCGTCGCAGGGTCGGCAGATGCTGAGGCCGGGAAGGGTGCGCAGCTGGTCACCGACCGCGATGTTCCAGCCGAGGCCGCCCTGGATCTCGCTGGCCCGCTCCAGTCGTGCGGTCAGGCCGCCGTGACTGGTGTACGCCTCGATGACCCACTGGGCCGCACCCGCAACCAGTCCGAGCACGACGGCCGCGAACAGTGCCGGGCGGCGCCAGCGGCGTACCAGCAGGGGAGCGGCGACGAGCGGCACGGCGACCCAGACCGCGTCGGTGGGCCGCATCAACGCCATGACGGCGGCGCACGCGCCCAGGCCCCACAGCGCGGCGCGGTCGGCGCGGTCGGCCGCCGCGCGCAGGAAGCAGCCGACCGCGCCCAGACCGGCGAGGGCCACCCAGAGGTTGGGCATGGCCTGCGGGCCGTAGAAGACGGTGATCCACAGGCCGCAGAAGAGCAGGCCGGCAAAGGCCAGGACGCCGGGCGGACGCCTTCCGCGCCACACCCGCATCACGAGGAAGAGCGCGAGCCCGGAGACGACGGCCAGGTAGACCCGCAGCGCGGCGGTCGACGAGGTCCAGGCGGTGACCGGCCACACCAGCACGGACACCCCCCGGGCACGAGGGGCGCTGAAGGCGGTGGCCGGCGCGTGCGAGCTGACCTGGCTGACGTAGATGACCTCGTCCCAGCCCAGACCCATACCCGGCGGGACGAGCAGTAGCTGGGCGAGGGTGAACGCCGAGGCCACCGCCGCCGGCCAGGGCCACCACGGCCGCGCGGCCCGAGCCGGAGGGGTGTGTCGGTCGTCGAACTTAGGCGTGTCCGCCCTGGGGGCGCCGGACACGGACAGGTCCCGCCGCATGGCCGGTCCTCCTCCTGGTCGGTTTCTCCCAGCCAAGGCCCAGGGAAGGAAGTGGGCAGCTTGTGGGGACCGAACGGATGAGTGCGGGGCCATGCCGGGGCCGGAGACGGGACACCGGCCAGTCCGGGGGACGGGGCTTGTTCAGATACCCAGATCCTTGATGATCTTCGCCACGTGGCCCGTCGCCCGCACGTTGTACAGCGCGCGTTCCACCTTGCCGTCCTCGTCCACGATCACCGTGGAGCGGATGACGCCCATGTACGTCTTGCCGTAGTTCTTCTTCTCGCCGAAGGCGGCGTAGGCCTCGGTGACCGTCTTGTCGGGGTCCGCGAGGAGGGTGATCTTCAGGGATTCCTTCTCGCGGAACTTGGCCAGCTTCTCCGGCTTGTCCGGGGAGATGCCGATCACGTCGTAGCCCGCGCCGGCCAGCAGTTCCAGGTTGTCCGTGAAGTCGCAGGCCTGCTTCGTGCAGCCGGGGGTCAGCGCCGCCGGGTAGAAGTAGACGATGACCTTGCGGCCTTTGTGGTCCGACAGGGAGACGTCGTTGCCGTCGGCGTCGGGGAGGGTGAAGGCGGGGGCGGTGTCGCCCGGCTGCAGTCGCTCGCTCATCGAACCAGCGTAACCGGGGGTCCTGACAGTGCGGTGACCCCTGGAGCTGACAGACTGTCCGCAACAGCATCAGCAGACTTCGGAGGCCGTACCGTGGCGGACACGTCGGACACGAGAACCCCGGCGCAGATCGAGGCGGACATCAGGCGCCGCCGCGACATGCTGGCCGAGACGCTCGACGAGATCGGGGTGCGGGTGCATCCCAAGACGATCGTCGGCGACGCCAAGGCCAAGGTGGTCTCGAACATTGATCACACGCTGGGGCGGGCCTATGTCGGGGTCAATCGGGCGGTGAGTGACGTCAAGGCCCAGTTCGTCGACGAAAAGGGCGCGCCTCGGCTGGAGCGGGTCGTGCCCGCCGCGCTCGTGGTGGTCGGGGTCGTGGGGCTGCTCGCCCTCGGAACCCGGCGTCGTAAGAGCTGACCCGACGGCTTACGGATGCGGCCATGGCAGGTAGGTTCGAGGGCGTGAGCGCCAAGAGGAACGAGCACAGTACCCAGCACGACAAGCTGCCCATCCGGATGCTGCACGACCGTGTACTCGTGCGGCAGGACACCAGCGAGGGCGAGCGGCGTTCGGGCGGCGGCATTCTGATCCCCGCCACGGCTGCCGTGGGCCGTCGGCTGGCGTGGGCCGAGGTCGTCGCCGTGGGGCAGAACGTACGGACCGTGGAGCCCGGTGACCGGGTTCTGTTCGACCCGGAGGACCGGGCCGAGGTCGAGGTGCGGGGCATCGGGTACGTGCTCATGCGTGAGCGTGATCTGCACGCGGTGGCCGCGGACCGGTTCGAGGGGTCCGAGGACTCCACGGGCCTGTACCTCTAGAACACCCCTGGATCAGACACCTCTGGATCAGCTACCTGAAGATCGACGGCGAAGGGGGCCGGTGACCATCGTCACCGGCCCCCTTCGCCGTGTCTCACTGCCTTCTTGTCGCAGCCAGCTGCGGTACCACCCCGCCGTCCGTCGTCGTCCCCCCGCCGGTGTCTCCCGTGTCGCCGCCGGTCGCGTCACCCCCCGTGTCGCCGCCGGTTGTCGGGTCGCCGGTGTCGCCGCCCGTGGGCGGGGTGCTGCTCGTCGTGCCGCCGGTGGTCGGGGTGCTGCCGGTCGTGCCGCCGGTTGTCGGGTCGCCGCCCGTGGTGCCGGGTGTGCCGCCGTCGGTCGGTGTTCCGCCCGTCTCGCCCGGCGTCGCGGTTTCCTGGCCGCCGGTGGTGGTGCCGCCGTTGTCCTGGGTGCCCGTGGTCGGGTCGGACGGGAATGCGGTGACCGGGGGCTCTGTCTCCTCGGCGCCCGGCTGGAGTTGGAGGTCGAAGTCGGTGACCGGCTTGCCCTTGAGGGCGTCCTTGGTGAACTGGGCCCAGATCTCGGCGGGCGCCCCGCCGCCATTGATCCGCTCCAGGCCCATCGCGTTGTACAGCGACTTGTGGGCGGCGGTG
Source organism: Streptomyces sp. NPDC050619 (assembly GCF_040654815.1). NCBI lineage: Bacteria > Bacillati > Actinomycetota > Actinomycetes > Kitasatosporales > Streptomycetaceae > Streptomyces > Streptomyces sp. NPDC050619. The sequence goes on from NZ_JBFAIR010000010.1 coordinate 137,125, forward strand.
ACCGGGTCCTGGCCCATGACGGAGACCACGGTCGCGAGCTCGGGGGTGAAGCCGGCGAACCAGGCGGCCGTGTCCTCCTCGGCGGTGCCGGTCTTGCCCGCGGCGGGGCGGCCGGCGGCCTGGGCGGCGGTGGCGGTGCCGTTCTCGACGACGCTCTGGAGGACCGAGGTCGTGGTGTCGGCGGCCTCGCGGCTGACGGCCTGGCTGGTCTTGCGCCGGGGCAGCTCGACGGTGTCCTTGCCGTCCTTGGTGATCTTGTCGATCATCGTGTACGTGCCGTGCCGGCCGTGGTTGGCGAGCGTGGCGTAGGCCTGCGCCATGTCCAGGACGCTGGCGGTGGACGGGCCGAGCGCGATGGACGGGGACGCGGTCAGGTCGGGGGTGCCGGCGGGGATACCCAGGTCGATCGCGGTCTGCTTGACCTTGTCGGAGCCGACGTCGACGGCCATCTGCGCGTACACCGAGTTGACGGACTTGTCGGTGGCCTCGCGCGCGGTGATGTCGCCGTAGGAGACCTGGTCCTCGTTCTCGGGGGCGTAGGTGCCGCCGTTCCAGCCCACGACGGGGCGCTTGTTGGTGCCGTCGTAGATCGTGTTCGGGGTGATGACGCGGCCGTCCTGCGTCTCGGAGTGGTTCTGGACGGCGGAGGTGAACACGAACGGCTTGAAGGTGGAGCCGACCTGGAAGTCGCCGCGGGTGGCGTTGTTCGTGTACTGCTTCACGTAGTCGATGCCGCCGTACATGGCGATCACCTTGCCGGTCTTGGGGTCGACCGCGGCGCCGCCCGCGCGGACGTAGGTGTCGACCTTGCGGTTCTTCTTGTCGAGCTTGGACATCAGCTGGTCGTCGACCGCGTTGACGAAGGCGTTCTGCTTGCTCTTCTGGAGAGTGGTGGTGATGCGGTAGCCGCCGGCGGCGAGCTGGTCCTTGTCGAGGATCTTGTTCTCGGTGAGGTAGTCCTTGATCGCGTCGACGATGTAGCCGCGCTGCCCGGACATGCCGGTGGAGACGGTGGCCTCCTTCGGCATCGGGAACTTCATGCCGGCCCGGTCGGACGCGCTCAGCCAGCCCTTGGTGACCATGCCGTCCAGGACGTAGTTCCAACGGGCCTGGGCGGCGGCCTTGTTCTCCGGGTGGGCGACGACGTCGTACTCGCTGGGCGCGTTGACCAGCGCGGCGAGGTAGGCGCCCTGGGCCGCGGTGAGCTCGCCCGCGTCGATGCCGTAGTAGGCCTGGGCGGCGGCCTGCATGCCGTAGGAATTGCGGCCGAAGAAGCTGGTGTTGAGGTAGCCCTCCAGGATCTGGTCCTTGGACTCGGTCCGGTCCAGCTTGATCGAGATGAAGAACTCCTTCACCTTTCGGGTGACGGTCTGTTCCTGCGCCAGGTAGTAGTTCTTGACGTACTGCTGGGTGATCGTGGAGCCGGACTGCTTGCCCTTGCCGGTGGCGGTGTTCCAGGCGGCGCGGACCATCGCCTTGGGGTCGATGGCGGACTCGGTGTAGAAGTCGCGGTCCTCGGCGGCCAGGACGGCGTGCTGGGCGTCCTTGGAGATCTGGCCGAGGGGGACGATCTCCCGGTTGACCTCGCCGTCGCGGGCGAGCTGGCTGCCGTCCGCGTAGAGGTAGACGTTGCTCTGCTGGGTGGCGAGCGCGTTGGCGGGCGGGATGTTGACCATCGAGTAGCCGAGGAAGAACAGCCCGATCAGGAGCAGGACGCCCATGACGAACGCGCCGAGCACCATGCGCCAGGTGGGGATGATCCGGCGCCAGCCGGTGCGCCTCGGGCGACCCGGCTTCTTCCCGGCCGGTTCAGCCGCCTGTGGCTCTCTCTGTGCCCAGCCCGGGCTCGGCTGCTGCGGCTGCGGCTCGTCACTCATCTCGTGCACGGACTCCTGTTGATTCGCGTCGTACGTTCCCGTACGCCCTCGTACGCCTTCTGCGTCCCCTGTTGAAGACTCTCGCACCAGGCGTTCCGTTCCCGGCAATCGGCACGTGTTGCACCCGGAAAACGCCTGGCAGGTCACGTCGGCCGCGTACTAGGCTCCTGCGCTTCGGTGTCAAACAGGCTCAGACGGACCTCAGACGGACTGGGAGGCGACGGCGGTGGGCTCGGCGCGGTTGTACGCGGCTGTCGCGACGGGGGGTTTCCGACGATACGCGACGTATCGGGCGGCCACGGCGGCGGGGGTGTTCACGAATACCGTCTTCGGGCTCATCCTCGTCTACACCTATCTGGCGCTGTGGGACGAGCGGCCGCACCTCGGAGGGTACGACGAGGCGCAGGCGGTCACCTATGTGTGGCTGGGGCAGGCGCTGTTCGCGGCGCTGGCCATCCAGGGCGGCGGCTTCGAGATCGAGCTCATGGAACGCATCCGTACGGGTGACATCGCGATCGACCTCTACCGGCCGGCCGACCTCCAACTGTGGTGGCTGGCAAGCGATCTGGGCAGGTCGCTGTTCCAGCTCCTGGGGCGGGGTGTGGTCCCCTTCGCCTTCGGGGCGCTCTTCTTCCCGGCGGCGCTGCCGCGCGATCCGTCGACCTGGCTGGCGTTCCTGGTCGCGGTCCTGCTCGGGGCGGTCGTCAGCTTCGGGATCCGCTACCTGGTGGCGCTGAGCGCGTTCTGGCTGCTGGACGGCAAGGGCATGTTGCAGCTCCTGATGATCACCGGGGTGTTCTGCTCGGGGATGACACTGCCGCTGAACGTCTTCCCGGGGGCGCTCGGCGAGGTCGTACGGGCCCTGCCGTGGTCGGCCCTGTTGCAGCTGCCCGCGGATGTCCTGATGGGGAAGACCGACCCGCTGGGTGCCTACGCCTTCGCGGCGGCCTGGGCCGTGGCGCTGCTGGCGGCCGGGCGGCTGTTGCAGTCGGCGGCGACACGGCGGGTGGTGGTCCAGGGTGGGTGAGACGAACCGTCTGGTGGACGGGCTGCGCGCCTACGGGCTGATCGCCGGGATGTGGATCCGCTCCAGCCTGGCCTACCGCACCTCCTTCGCCATGACCGTGCTCGGCAATCTGCTGCTGTCCGGGCTCGACTTCGTCGCGATCTTGCTGATGTTCTCGCAGGTCGACTCGCTGGGCGGCTACTCCCTGCCCGAGGTCGCCCTGCTGTACGGCCTGTCCGTCACGTCCTTCGGTCTCACGGACCTGATGTGCAACTCGCTGGGTCAGCTGGGCCAACGGGTGCGTGACGGCACGCTCGACACGCTGTTCGTGCGGCCGGCGCCGGTGCTCGCGCAGGCCGCGGCGGACCGCTTCGCGCTGCGCCGGGTCGCCCGTCTCACGCAGGGGGCGCTGGTGCTGGGCTACGCGCTCGTCGCGGTCGACGTCGACTGGACCCCGCTGAAGGTGCTGCTGCTGCCGGTCATGCTGGTCAGCGGCGCGGCGATCTTCGGCGCGGTGTTCGTCGCGGGCGCGTCCTTCCAGATCCTGGTGCAGGACGCCGCCGAGGTGCAGAGCGCGTTCACGTACGGCGGTACGACGCTTCTCCAGTACCCGCCCAGCGTGTTCGGCAAGGAGTTGGTGCGCGGGGTGACCTTCGTGTTCCCGCTGGCCTTCGTCAACTGGGTGCCCGCGGCCTACGTGTTGGGGCGGCCGTATCCGCTCGGCCTTCCTCAGTGGGCGGCGTTCGCACCGCCGCTGGTGGCGGCGGGCTGCTGTGCGCTGTCCGGGCTGGCCTGGCGGGCGGGTCTGCGGTCGTATCGGAGTACGGGGAGCTGAGGGTTCATGGATGGTCCTTTCACGGATGGCCGTTTCATTGATGTCGACCGCGTCGAGAAGGTCTTCGACGTGCGCAAGAAGACCGGCTTCCTGAAGCGGGAGCGGCGGCAGGTGCGGGCGGTCGACTCGATCTCCTTCACCGTGGCGCGCGGCGAGATGGTCGGCTACATCGGTCCGAACGGCGCCGGGAAGTCGACGACGATCAAGATGCTCACCGGCATCCTGACGCCGAGCGGCGGCCGGCTGCGGGTCGCGGGCATCGACCCGTCCCGGGAGCGGATGCGGCTGGCGCACCGGATCGGGGTGGTGTTCGGGCAGCGTACGACGCTGTGGTGGGACCTGCCGCTGATCGACTCCTACCGGCTGATGCACCGCATGTACCGCATCCCGGACGGCCGTTACCGCGAGAACCTCGACCGGCTCGTCGAACTCCTCGAACTGGCCGACCTGCTGGACGTGCCGGTACGGCAGCTCTCGCTCGGCCAGCGGATGCGCGGCGACATCGCGGCGGCCCTGCTGCACGACCCGGAGGTGCTGTACCTCGACGAGCCGACGATCGGTCTGGACGTCGTGTCCAAGGCCAAGGTGCGTGATTTCCTGCGGGAGTTGAACATCGAGCAGGGCACGACGGTGCTGCTGACCACGCACGACCTCCAGGACATCGAGCAGTTGTGCTCGCGCGTGATGGTCATCGACCACGGGCGGAAGATGTACGACGGTCCGCTCACCGGCCTGCACGAGGCGGGGGACAGCGAGCGGATCCTGGTGGTGGACCTGGAGCGGGAGCTGCCGCCGATCGAGGCGCCGCCGCCCGCGCGGGTCGTACGCGTGGACGGGCCGCGGCAGTGGCTGGCCTTCCCGGCGTCCGAGTCGGCGGCGCCGCTGGTGGCGCGGATCGCGGCGGAGTATCCGCTGGTGGACCTGTCGGTGCGGGAGCCGGACATCGAGGCGGTGATCGCCAAGATGTATGTGGAGCGGGCGGCGACCGCTTAGTGGCTGCCATGCGCCCGCCTGGCTCCCGTAGTGCCCGCCGCCCGGAACTCGTAGGCTGGCGGGTATGACCGAGGATGCCCCGGAGCTGCGCGCCTCCGACGCCGATCGTGAACGAGTCGCCGAGGTCCTGCGGGACGCCCTCGCGGAGGGGCGCCTCGACATGGAGGAGTTCGAGGAACGGCTGGATCAGACGTACAAGGCGCGCACGTACGGCGAACTCGCACCGATCACCCGGGACTTGCCGACCGCCGCGCAGGCCGCCGTCGCTCCCCGGCTGTCGATGACCAAGGAACCCGAGCGGAGCGGGAGTTGGGCGGGGCGGATCGTCGGCGGCGAGGGCTCGTCGACGTGGGCCGTGGCCGTCATGTCGGGTTTCCAGCGCAAGGGCCGCTGGACGGTGCCGAAGCGGTTCACCTCCTTCGCCTTCTGGGGCGGCGGCGAGATCGATCTGCGCGAGGCGAACTTCGCGGACGGCGAGGTCGTGATCAACTGCGTCGCGATCATGGGCGGGATCCAGGTGACCGTGCCGCCGGGCGTCGAGGTCCTGGTGCGCGGCATCGGCATCATGGGCGGCTTCGATCACCGCGAAGAGGGCGTGCCGGGGGATCCGGGCGCGCCGCGGGTGGTCGTGACCGGCTTCGCCTTCTGGGGCGGCGTCGGCGTCGAGCGCAAGCTCACGCGGGCCGAGCGGCTGCGCCTGAAGGAGGAGCGGCGCCAGGAGAAGCTGGAGCGCAAGGAGTCCCGGCGGGAGCTGGGGGAGGGGTACGCGGACGACGTCCACGACGCCCATCACCGGATGCTCGACGGGCACCACGACCTGATGCGGGAGCGGCGGCGGGAGCGCCAGGAGGAGCGGGACCGGCGCCGCCGCGGCGATCACTGACCGGCCTGCGCCTGCTGGCTACAACTTCGCTGGTGCCGACTCCCGGCTACAGCTTCGCCGGTGCCGACCCCTTCAAGTCGGCCAGGTCGAAGGCCGCCGCCATCCGCTCGTATCCCTTGTCGCTCGGGTGGACGTGGTCGCCCGAGTCGTAGTCGGAGCGGATCTTGCGCGGGTCGTAGGGGTCCCGTACGGCCTTGTCGAAGTCGACGACGGCGTCGTAGACCTTGCCCGCGCGGATCTCTGCGTTGATCGTCTGCCGGACGTTCTCGCGGGCGCCGGAGTAGCCGTGGTGGCCGCCGATGGGCATCAGGGTGGCGCCGATGACCTTGATGCCGCGGGCGTGGGCCTGGCGGACCAGGGTGCGCAGTCCGGCGAGGACCTGGTTCGGGTCGGCGAGGTTCGGGTTGCGCAGGATGTCGTTGATGCCGAGGTCGACGATGACGACCTTGACGTTCGAGCGGCCCAGCACGTCCCGGGCGAAGCGGGCCACGCCGGCCTGGTTCTCGGCGGGCCGGCCGAGTCCGTCGGCGAGCACCTGGTTGCCGCCGATTCCCTGGTTGACGACGCTGTAGCGGGGCAGGTCCCGGCCCTCTGCGAGCGCCGTGTGCAGCCGCTGGGAGAGGAGGTCGGGCCAGCGGCGGTTGGCGTTCTCGGTGGAGCCGACGCCGTCGGTGAGCGAGTCGCCGAAGGCGACGACGGTGCCGTCGGCCTCGTCGCTCAGCACGTCCAGCGCGGTCAGGTAGCGCCAGTACTCGGTCTGCCCGGTGTACGCGGTCCCGGTCACGTCCTCGGTGCGGTCGCCCTCGGCGGTGTACGAGACCTGGCGGGCGTGCGGGTGGTAGGTGACCGGACCGGCCTCGGTGGGGGAGTAGGTGGTGACCAGGATGTCGCTGCCGCCGGGGATGGTGATGCGGACGGCGTCGCTGAGCACCTGCTGTCCGGCCGGGACGACGACCGCGGTGGCGCCGCCGAAGGTCAGGCGCCGCATGGTGTCGGCGGCGGCCTCGGCGGTGTCGGTGTCCGCCGCGACGGCGATGGAGGCGTGCGTGATCGTCAGCGGCGACTGGCCGTAGAGATTGGACAGCGTGATGCGGGCACTCGTACCGCCGATGCTCGCGTGCACGACGTTGCGTACCGAGCGGCCCGCCAGGCCGGCGATCTCGGTGCCGGGCTCGGCGCCGACCGGGGAGGCGGACCAGGAGCCGACCCAGACGCCGGTGGAGGCGGGGGCGGCGGCGTCGCGCGATGGATTTCCGCCGGTCAGCGTGGTCCCCTCGCTACCGGCATCGGATGCCACTCCGACGTAGATGGCGGCGGACAGGGCCACGATCACGGCGACGATCGAGGCAAGCAGGGCGTAACCGTGACGCCGGGTCATGCGGTGGTTCTCCTCGGGCGATGGGAGCCCGAGGCCCCGATCTGATGAGCCCATGATGAGTCATGGGCCTGGGGGGGAATGGACGGAACCCCGCCGCGTTCCCCCGACCGGACAGACGCCGGGAACTCTTGTTCCGTTCCGGGAGTCGGTCAGGAAGGGACAATGTGTGAGGGATCACCGAACGGGTGGAGTGGATGGAACGTACGGAAACGGGATCAACGGGATCGTTCGATTCTGGTGAACGGGCCGGAGAGCGGGCCGGAGAGCGGGCTGCCGGTGCCGGAGGGCAGGCTGCCCGCCCCGGCGCCTTCACGAACCGCGCCATGAACACGTTCAGCGCGGCCGACGTGGAGAAGCAGCGCGGCGTGCGCCGGATGAAGCTCACCGCGACCGGGATGCTGCTGTTCGTGGCGCTCGTCTACGTCCTCGCCAAGTGGGCGTCTCACGAGGGCGCCGGCACCTGGGCGGGCTATGTCGCGGCGGCGGCCGAGGCCGGCATGGTCGGCGCGATGGCCGACTGGTTCGCGGTCACCGCCCTCTTCCGCCGCCCCCTCGGCCTGCCCATCCCGCACACCGCGATCATCCCCACCAAGAAGGACCAGCTCGGCGTCTCCCTGGGCGAGTTCGTCGGCGAGAACTTCCTCTCCGAGGATGTCGTACGGCAGCGGCTGCGCGCCGTCGGCATAGGCAGTCGGCTCGGCGCGTGGCTGGCCGTGCCGGAGCACGCCGACCGGGTGACGGCGGAGCTGTCCGCCGCCCTGCGGGGCGCCCTGGCGGTGCTGCGGGACTCCGACGTGCAGGCGGTGGTCGGCGAGGCGATCACCCGCCGGGCCGACGCCCAGGAGATCGCGCCGGGGATCGGCAAGATGCTGGAGAAGGTGGTCGCCGACGGCGGTCACCGGCGGGCCGTCGACCTGGTCGTGTCCCGGGCGCACGACTGGCTGATGCTGCACGGCGACACCGTGATGGACGCCGTGCACGGCGGGGCACCGGGCTGGACCCCGAAGTTCGTCGACAAGCGGGTCGGCGAGCGGGTCTACCGGGAGCTGCTGCGCTTCTGCGCGGAGATGCGGGACATGCCCTCCCACCCGGCGCGCGGCGCCCTCGACCGTTTCCTCACCGACTTCGCCTCCGACCTCCAGTCCGACACGGACACGCGCGCGCGTGTCGAGCGGCTCAAGGGCGAGGTGCTGGGCCGCGGCGAGGTCCAGGATCTGATCGCCTCCGCCTGGACCGCCGTCCGCTCCATGATCGTCTCGGCGGCCGAGGACGAGCGCAGCGAGCTGCGGCTGCGCGTGCGGGCCTCGCTGCTGTCCCTGGGGGCCCGGATGGCCGGCGAGCGGAAGATCCAGGGCAAGGTCGACGGCTGGGTGGAGGGCGCGGCGGTCTACGTCGTCACCACCTACCGCGGGGAGATCACGTCCCTGATCACGGACACGGTGGCGGGCTGGGACGCCGAGCACACGACCAAGAAGATCGAGGCGAATATCGGCCGTGACCTCCAGTTCATTCGGATCAACGGCACGGTGGTGGGGTCGTTGGTGGGGTTGTTGATCTACACGGTGTCGCGGGTGGTGGGGGCGTAGGGGTATCTCGGTAGCGCGAGGGCACCCGTCACGGGTTCTCGCTCGATGAGGAGGGAGCCCATGACCGCCGCCGCACAGGCTGCTACCGGCCGCACCGTGACGACCCGCATTCCCGCCCGCTTGGACCGCCTCCCATGGTCGCGCTGGCACTGGACGATCGTCATCGGTCTCGGCACCGTATGGATCCTCGACGGCCTCGAAGTGACCGTCGTCGGCAACATCGCCGGCCGTCTCTCGGAACCCGGCAGCGGGCTGGCGATCACCTCCGCCAGGGTGATCATGAAGAGCTTCTTACGGCCCCACTTGTCGGTCAGCCGGCCACAGAAGAGGGCGCCGGAGCAGGCGCCGGCCACATAGAGCGCCGCCGCCGCGCTGACCTCCGTCGCCTTCGACACCTGGTGGTTCTTGGCCTTCCGCTTCCTGACCGGCTTCGGCATCGGCGGGGAGTACGCGGCGATCAACTCCGCGATCGACGAGCTGATCCCCGCCCAGTACCGCGGTCGCGTCGACCTGATCATCAACGGCAGCTTCTGGCTGGGCGCGGTCGGCGGTTCGTTGCTGTCGATCGTCGCGCTGAACACCGACCTCTTCGCGATGAACGTGGGCTGGCGGCTGACCTTCGCCCTGGGCGCCGTCCTCGCCCTGGTGATCCTGCTCGTACGACGTCATGTCCCGGAGAGCCCCCGCTGGCTGCTGATCCACGGCCGCGACGAGGAGGCGGAACGGATCGTCTCCTCCATCGAGCGGCGGATCGAGGCCGAGAAGGGGGAGCCGCTGCCGCGGCCCGAGGGCGAGATCACCATCCACCAGCGCCGCGACGTCACCTTCCTGGAGATCGGCCGGACGGTCTTCTCGGACTACCGCAGGCGGGCCGTCCTCGGCTTCTCGCTCTTCATCGGCCAGGCCTTCCTCTACAACGCGATCACCTTCGGCTTCGGCGCGATCCTGACGACGTTCTACGACGTCCCGACCGGCGACACCGGTTACTACTTCGCTGTCATCGCCCTCGGCAACTTCTGCGGCCCGCTGCTGCTGGGCAAGCTGTTCGACACGGTGGGCCGCAAGGTGATGATCTCGTCGACGTATGTGATCTCGGGGTTGCTGCTCTTCGGCACGGCCTGGCTGTTCGACCGCGGCTCACTGAGCGCGGGCACGCTGACGGCCTGCTGGTGCGCGGTGCTGTTCTTCGCCTCCGCGGGCGCCTCCAGCGCCTATCTGACGGTCTCCGAGGTCTTCCCGATGGAGACCCGCGCCATGTCCATCGCCTTCTTCTACGCCCTCGGCACCGCCGCCGGCGGCATCAGCGGCCCACTGCTGTTCGCCGACCTCACCGCAACCGGCAAGGTCGGCGACACGGTCCTCGCCTTCCAGATCGGCGCGGCCCTGATGTGCCTGGCCGGCCTGGTCGCGGCGGCCTTGGCCGTACGGGCGGAACGACGCTCCCTGGAGGACATCGCGAAGCCGCTGACGGCGGCAGCCTCAGCAGGCCATCAGGATCGTTCTGGGATCAGCCCTCATCGCACGTGTGCAAGTCGGATTCCTTGATGGTGAAAAAGTAATTCGCTGGTGTCGGGATCCCTGGGGATGGAGACGCAATTTGCCTCGCCGATCGTGGAACACCCCGTGCCTTGGAACGCCGCGAACTCGCCGGAGAAGTCCCCGCTGTAATCAGTCTGTACCCAGCCCGATCCACTCGGCACATCAAGGCAATGCCCGCTGTTGTTGATGCTGTACGCCGCGGAATGCCCCGGACGCAGAATCGCCAGATGCCCGGTGGCTGTGCCCGCCGCGGCGCTACCCGCACCGACCATCGCGAGGGAACCACTCACCAGCACAGCCGCCGCGAGCTTTGTCGTCAGTTTCGTCAAAGACCTGTTCAATTTTCCACTCTCACATCTAAGAAGGTTGCAGCGTGCATTCGCATTTCCGCCGCAGGTGTGCGAAGACGCGAAAGCAACCATTTGATCTTGCGCAACGGTCCCGCCGTGGTCAAGTTGGGGCCGGAATCTTTTCAGTACCCGCAAGTAGTTATCATTTGCGCCCGAATACTTCTCGTAACCCCTGCGGCCCATGGCACCTACTCGACGCCGCCCCGCCGCACCCGGTCCCGGCGGCGCAGCAGGAGCAGCCCGCCGGCCACGGCGGTGACGCCCGCGGCGGCGGCCCAGCCGACGACGTCCTCGGAGCCGGTGGCGGCGAGGTCACGGCCGGCGCCCGGGGAGGCGGACGCGGAGGCAGTGGCCGCCCCGCCCGTCTGCGGCCGTGCGGCGGAGCCGGAGCCGGTACCTGTGCCCGTACCGGCGTCCGCTCCCGCGCCGGATGCCGTGGCCGCCGGGCTCGGTGAGGACGCCGTATCCGCCGCCCGCTCCCGCGTGAACGTCAGGGTGCCGAAGCCGAGTTGGTCGTAGCCGCCGCTGTTGGGGCCGTAGTCCCCGCCGCCGCCCTCGGGGGCGGACTTGGCGGCGATACGGGTGACGTAGGAGGCGGACAGGCCGCGGCGCTTGGTGTAGTGGTTGGCGATCATGGCCCAGATGGGGCGGGTCATGGCCGGGTCCACGCCGGCGGCTTCGGTGGCGGTCTCGGTGCCGGACCAGCCGTTGATCGCGCCCTTCTTACGGGTGTTGGCGGTGTACGCCACGTCGCCGCCGAGGTTCCACTTCGCCACGTACTGGGCGCCCTTGAGGAAACGGCTGTCGTCGTAGCCGTACAGGTCGATCCCCTGGTTCCAGGCCATCTCGCAGAAGGTGCCCATCAGCCCGACGCCGAGCAGCGCGTGCCCCTGGTCGCGGCCGGCCTCGACCCACTCGGCGAGCCCGTTGTCGTACACGACGGGGATGGCGTGCTTGAGGGAGCCCATTCCGTCACCGTTCTTGAAGTAGTCGACGGCGCGGGCGACTTGGGCCTTGTTCTCGCAGAAGATGCCGGTGGCCAGGACGCAGGCCATGGCGGCGAGGTCCCAGTTGGGCCAGTAGTTGGTGACGACGGCGCCGTTGTGGTCGGCCAGGAAGCTGTCGCTGACCGGAGCGAAGACGTCACTCATCATGGTCTGGAAGCGGCCGAGTTCGAAGTCGCCGTGGTCGCGGACGAGTTCGGCGGCGTTCGCGAACTGGTAGCCGTACAGGCCGGCGGCCAGGAACCGGTCGGCGCTGCCGTCCAGTTTGGTCAGCTTGGCCGACCAGGCGTTGAGGATCGCGACGGCGGTGTCGAGGTGGGTTTCGTCGCCGCTGACGTGTCCGCGCAGGGCGTTCTGGTAGGCGGCGTGGACGTCGTTGTAGAGGGTCGCGTAGTTCTCCGGGGTGCCCGATCCCCGGAACACGGTGGCCTGTGGATTGGGGGTCCAGCCGCTCTGCGCGTGGCGGTTGGCGGTCAGCTTGGCGAAACCGGCGGTGTAGGGGGCGGCGCCCGCCTTCACCTTGGCGGCCATACGGTCCAGGTCGGCGCGGGTGTGCAGCAGGCCGGGGTGCGCGTATGCCGGGCCGGCCGCCGCGGCGGAGCCGGGGGCGAGGGTCGTGGCGATGCCTACGGCTCCGGCTGCCGCACCCGCGGCCTTGAGCATGCTCCGGCGGCTGATCTCTCGTGTCACGTGTTTCGTTCCTCGGGGTCGAATCGCGTGTCTGTGGCGGTGTCCGTGGCTGGGGACGGTGAGGAGACGAGCGAGGGAGGGCCGCGATAACGAAAAATGGAGCACCAGTGGGGCCCTGATGGAGCGCTGATGGAGCGCTGATGGAGCACGTGCGTGAGGAGTGAGGACCGGTGACCGTCCGCAGGATCGTCCCCAACATCCAGGTCGAGTCCGAGGAGGCGCAGGGAACGAGCCGCGACTTCTACGGCCTGCTCGGCTTCGAGGAGGTCATGAACATGGGGTGGGTGACGACCCTGGCGTCCCCCACCAACCCCACCGCCCAGATCAGCTTCTTCACCGAGGAGCGAACGGCAACCGTCGTCCCCGACCTGAGCGTGGAGGTCGAGGACGTCGACGCGGTGTACGCGCAGGTGGTGGGGGCGGGCGCGGAGATCGTACGGGAGCTGCGGGACGAGGAGTGGGGGGTGCGGCGCTTCTTCGTACGGGACCCGAACGGGCGGGTGGTGAATGTGCTGACGCACCGGGGGTGAGGAGTGCGGTGGGCCCTCGGGGCCCGTGCACTGGGCCCTCGGCCTCGGCCTCGGCCCTTCGGCTTCCGGCCTGGCCTCCGGCCTCGGTCTCGGCCCTTCGGCTTCCGGTCTGGTCTTCGGCCTCGGTCTCGGCCCTCTGGCCTCCGGCTACCGGCCTTGGTCCTTTGGCTTCCGGCCCGGTCCGGCTTTCGGTCCGGTTTCCGACTCGGCCTCCGGTTCCGGTCTCGGCCCTTTGGCTTCCGGCCCGGTCTCCGGCTCTGGTCTCGGCCTCTGGCCGCCAGGCCGGTCCCCGGCTTCCGGTCCGGTCTCCGGCTACCGGCCTTGGCCCTCTGGCCGCCGGCCCACCCCCGGCTTCCGGTCCGGTCTCGGCCCTTTGGCTTTCGGCCCGGTCTCCGGCCCCGGTCCCGGGCCTCCGGCCTGGTCTCCGGCCACCAGTCCCGGGCCCTCCGGCCACCAGCCCCGGGCCCTCCGGTCACCAGCCCCGGGCCCTCTGGGCCCTTGCCCCCGCCCCCGTCCCCGTGCCTCACCCGCGCCGGTCGGCGACCGCCCAGGACGTCAGGGCCACGGCGCCCGCCATGCCGAACACGGCCGGCCAGGCGCCCACCTTCTTGGCCAGTGGGTGGGACCCGGCGAAGGCGGCGACGTACGCGGCCGTCAGGGCGCCTGCGGTCTTGCCGCCCGCCTGCCGGCGCCACCGCTGTGCGGCCGCGGCTCCGGCGACGGCCAGTACGGCACCGCCGAGCTGGCGCTTCTTGGTCCAGCGGGCCATGCCGTACCCGCCGACTAGCCCGCTCGCGGCGATCACCGCTGTGGGAACCCTGGCCGCCATCACTACCTCCTGCACACCTGCTTCGGCACACCTGGCCGAACGCTGCACCGAGGCTAACGCTCAGGTGGACCGTCACCTCGGACCTGAGTCGAGCCTTGTCAAGTTTTCTCCTTCGAGCTATATAAGAAGTCGTAGGGCATCGCACACGCAGCGCCTGATGAAAGGAGTGAACTGTGATGCTCATGCGCACCGATCCCTTCCGCGAATTCGACCGACTCGCGCAGCAGGTCTTCGGCTCCGCCACCGCTCCCTCCGCGATGGCGATGGACGCCTACCGGTCCGGGGACGACTTCATCGTCCACTTCGACCTCCCCGGCATCGACCCGGAGACGATCGAGCTGGACGTCGAACGCAACGTCCTGGACGTCCGCGCGGAGCGCCGTTCCCCCGCCCCCGAGGACGCGGAACTGCTCGTCGCCGAGCGCCCGACGGGCAGCTTCACCCGTCAGCTCTTCCTCGGCGACACCCTCGACACGGAACGCATCGACGCCTCGTACGACGCCGGCGTCCTGACCCTGCGCATCCCCGTGGCCGAGCAGGCCAAGCCGCGCCGCATCCAGATCTCGGGCGGTGGCAGCGATCGTAAGCAGATCGGCAGCTGACCGAACCCAGGGAAGGAAACAAGGCAGGTAGCGAAAGAAGCCAGGAGAGCGTCCCGCGGGTGCCTGCCCGCGGGACGCGCGGCCACGACTCGACGCCGGCCAGTACCCGACCGGGGCGGAGGCGGAACGCGTCACCCGTATCGTCCTGTCGGCCCTCGGCGGCCATGTGACCGGCGACGAACGCGTCGACCTCGCCCGCGCCCTGCCCGAAGAGGCGGCCAGGGTGGTCGTGGACCAGATCCCGGCGACGCGCCCGTTGACGGCGGCGGAGTTCGTCGACATGATCGCCGCCCGCATCCAGGGAGCCACCCCGGCCGCGGCCCGCTGGGACGTCAGCTCGGTCCTGAGCGTCCTGCCGCAGCTGGTCGGCGTCGACCTGACGGACCGCGTTCTGGCCCAACTGCCGCCGGGTTACGCCCTGCTGTTCGGCAAGGCGGAACTGGCAGCGGTCGGCGCCACGGCGGGCTGACCGAACCGAGACTCGTCAACTCCCCCGCTGGGCTTCGCCCTCCCTCGCGCCGGCCCTGGCGCGCAGCTCCGCGACGTAACCGGAGCCGATCGCACATCCGACGGCGGTCAGGGCGAAGCCCAGCACGGCGGGATTGACGTATCCGGGTACGTCACCGTTGTCGTAACTCCCGCCGTCACTCGTCTCGCACACGAACCCGAGAGGGATGAAACCGACCGTGTAGTCCGTGATCTCGACGCCTTGCTGGTGCCGTTCCCACCAGCCCGGCGTACGGCAGGACTGCACCGGTGCCGAGTCGGTGCCCCCGTCCTCCGCCGTCATGAACGCGCCGGCGACGTACAGGAGCCCCCACGCGTACACGGCGACCGCGACGGAGCCGCAGAGAGCGGCGAGCCCGCGAAGCACCACGGGCAGGCCGGAGCGCCGTACAGCGCGGTCGGCCAGGAGGCCGCAGCCGTACCCGCAGAGCCGGAAGGCAACCACCACCGCGATCACGACGAACAGCAGCATCAGCAACCACATCGCGGCCCCCGTACCGATCACGGATCATTGAGTCCGCAGAGTTCAGCAGGGCAGGGCGGATCGAGCTGTGGCGGAGCCCACAATTCCGGCAACGGCCGTGTCACGGACCCGCGCGCTCCCGTCGAGACCCAGGAGATGAAAGCCCGTTGACCAGGCCGAACCCCACCAACGGGACCACCCACCTCACCACCCCCGACGGCACACGCATCGCCTATCGCGACCGCGACCGCGACCACACCCCACCGCACCTCCCCCCAACAGCCCCCGCCGTACTGCTCCTGCACGGCCTCGCAGGCCACATGGGCGAATGGGACGACCTGACGTCCCGCCTGCTCGCCGCCGGCCACCGGGTGGTGACGTACGACGCCAGAGGCCACGGCGCGAGCACGCGCCGCCCGCCGGCCACGACCCGCGCCGCCCACGTCCAGGACGCCGTAAGCCTGATCGAGAACCTCTCCCTGGCCCCCGTAACCCTGGTGGGCCAGTCCCTGGGCGGCCATACGGCCATGCTGCTGGCGTCGGCCCGCCCGGACCTGGTCGCCTCCCTGGTCCTCGTAGAGGCAGGCCCCGCGGGCCCGAACCCGGACCTCCCGGCACAGATCGCGGCCTGGCTGGACGGCTGGCCGACGCCCTTCACCTCCCTGGAGGAGGCGACGGCCTTCCTGGGGCATGAGGCATGGGCCAGGGGCCTGGAGGAACGGGACGGTCAGCCCGGCTGGTACCCGCGAACGGACCGCGACACGATGATCGAGACGGTCTCCGAACTGGCCGCCAGCGCCTACTGGACGCAGTGGTCGCGGATCCGCTGCCCGACTCTCCTGGTCCAGGGCGAGAACGGAACCATGCGCCCCGGCGAACCGACCGCCATGCTGACCCGCCGCCCGGCCGGCACCGAGTACACGCTCATCCCCGACGCGTCCCATGACGTCCATCTGGACCAACCGGAGGCGCTCCACGAGGCGATCGCGGCGTTCCTCCTTCACACTCGATGACTGAAGCAACCTTTGCCTTGACCTGAACGTCTCTTGAACAAGAGATGTAATCGCCGGGGGGGTTCCATGCTCGAAACGCTCAAGGCCAGCATCGTCGTGCCCGTGTACAACGCGGGCCGCTACATCGAACTCTGCGCACCTTCGCTGCTCGACCAGAGCCTCGGCCCGGACGCCTACGAGATCATCTACGTCGACGACGGCTCGACCGACGACTCCGCGGAGCGTCTCGACCGGCTCGCCGCCCAGCATGCGCACGTGCGCGTGGTCCACCAGGAGAACTCCGGCTGGCCGGGCAAACCCCGCAACGTCGGTGTGCGGCTGGCCCGCGGCGCATACGTCCAGTTCGTCGACCAGGACGACGAACTCACCCCCGAGGCCCTCGAACGCCTCCACCGCCTCGCCACCCGCAACTGCTCCGACATCGTCCTGGGCAAGGTCGTCGGCACCATGGCGGGCCCCAGCAGCCTCTTCAAACGCACCGTCGACCAGTGCACGGCCGAAGACGCTCTCCTCTTCGAGAGCCTGACCCCGCACAAGTTCTTCCGCCGGAACTTCCTGCTCGACCAGGGCATCGAGTTCCCCGAGGGACCGGTCCGCCTGGAGGACCAGCTCTTCATGGCCCGCGCCTACCTGCGCGCCAAGACCGTCTCCATCCTCGGCGACTACCCCTGCTACGTATGGAAGCGCCGCGACGACGGAGGCAACACCAGCGGCCGCGCTGCCGCACCCGAGGACTACTACGGCCATCTCCGCACCGTGGTCGAGGCCATCAAGAAGGACTCCGAACCCGGCCCTCTCCAGGACCATCTGCTCCGCCGCTCCTACCGCGTCGAACTCCTGCGCCCGGTCAGCGAGCCCCGCGTCCTGCAACGCACGGGCAAGGCGCTGGAGCGCTACTTCACCGTCGTACGCCGTATGGCCCTCGACAGCTATCCGCCGGGTGTACGAGAAGGTCTGCCCGCGATCTCGCGGCTCAGGGCGCACCTGCTGGAGGAGGGCCGGCTGGAGTCCCTGGTGGAACTCGCGCGCCGGACCCAGGAGATCAAGCCTCGCCTCACGGTCGACGACCTCCGCTGGCGCAACGGCAGACTCCACATCACCACCACGATCGGCATGTACCGCCCCGACGGCGAACCCCTCACGCTCACCGAACGGTACGGCCGTCTGCTCCTGGACCCCGACTTCCTCGCCGGAATCCAGGGCGCCGAGGGGTGGGAAGCCCCGCACCCCCTCGGACACGCCCGCGGCGAACTGCTCGTGCACGACGCCGCCCGCGACCTGTGGTGGTTCCCGGACAACGACCTGACCCCGCGCACGGAGCCGTACGGCACCGGGCGCCACCGCGTGGTCCTCACCGGCGAGACCGTCATCGACCCGATGACCCTGTCCGGCGGCGAGGCGATGTCCCCCGGTACGCATCTGGTGTGGGCCAGCGCCCAACTCCTCGGCGTCGGGCGCCGGGCCCGCGTCAGCCGGGACGGCGACGGCCCCGGACACGCCACCGTGAGGTCCGCCACCGTGAAGGTCGGCACCCCGCCCCGCCTGGTCGTCCCCGGCTGGGGCGGCCCCGGCGGCCAACTCCGCCTGTCCGTGGGCAAACCGGGCAGCGCCACCGTCCCCCACCGCATCCTCCTGAACACCACAGCGGCCCCCCGCCTGCGCCGCACCGCCCGCACCCTCCTCCACCACCTACCACCCGACGCACGCCGCAGGGTCCGAACCCTGGCGCGGAGGGCGGACCCTTGGAGACCGAACCGAGGGGACTGACGACGGGGCAACCCGGCGTCCACCCACGAGACCGAACTACTGGGGCGAGCCAGGCACCGGACTCACAGGGCTCACAAGACCGGCCCCGCACCCTGTTCGTCAGGTGCGAGGCCGGCTCGTTGTTCAGGCCGTGAGGCCGTGAGGCCGTCAGCCGTCAGCCGTCAGGCCGTTGGGCCGTCAGGCCCTGGTGCCAGGATCAGCTGCTCCCGGTCGTGCGGCGGCGCTTCCACCACATCAGCGCCGTGCCGGCCGCGAGCAACGCCGCGGCGATGGCCGAGGCGGTGAGGACCTGGGTGCCGGTGTCGGCCAGGCCGCCGCCGTCGTCGTCGTTGCCGCCGCCCTGGGGTGCGGGAGTGTGGCTCCCGCTCTGGGACACCGAAGGCTCGGGTGCCGGGGTGGACGGGGTCGGACTCGGCGGCGGGCTGGTGGGCTTGCCGGAACCGGTCGGGGTCGGGCTCGGTGTCGGGGTGGGTGTGCCGTCGTCGTCACCGCCCGGTGCGGAGTGGGTGCCGCTGCCGCCGAGGTAGGCCGTCTCGGTGTCGCGGTAGGCGGTCTCCGTCTTCACGGACGTCTTGGTGGTGCTGTCCAGACGCGGATTCTCCAAGCCGAACTGGAGACGGGTGACGTTCCTCTTCGGAGCCTTGGAGAAGTCGACGCCGCCCCACGAGTAGATGTAGGGCTGCCCGTTCACGGGGATCTCGAACTTGACCTCGCCCTCCCTGAAGGACTTGACCATCTGCCGCCAGACGGTCATCTTGTCCCAGTTCTGGTTCGGGGCGCGCAGCGGCCACCGCTTGAGGTTGTTGCTGTTGATGATCGGGCGGAAGTCGGTGGCCTGCCGGAGGTCCTGGGCGCGCACCCACTCCGCCGCGACGCGGGAGCGGTAGACGGTGCGCAGGTCCTTGTACTTGGCATCGGCGTTGATCTGCTTCTCGACGACCGGGACGATGTACTGGTCGATCAGTCGCTGGTTGTGCTCGATCTGCTCGTCGGTGAGCCTCGTGCACGGGTTGCTGCCCCCGCTGGGCTGCGTGGAGAACTCCTGCGGGGTCGACTGCACGCGCAGCGGGGCGTCGAGGATGTAGACGCCGCCGTCCTGCTCACGGACCTTGGCCGACTTCGGCGTGATCCAGTTGCGGATGCTGTGCAGGCAGGGCGCGCCGTCGATCTTCTCCGCCTGGTCCCACAGCTGCTTGCCGGACGGCGTCTTGTAGTCGATGGCACGGGAGAAGTCCCGCTTCATCTCCATGTCCGCCTCCAGCAGGATGCGGCCGGCGTCCGTGTGGGCGAACCCGTCGTCCATGACCGTGGCGGGGTCGTCCGGGTTGAGGTTCACCCACATCCTGTCCGGGCTCAGCGCGAGCCAGGTGAAGAAGGAGTCCGAGGCGAGCTGGACGGCCGTCTGTCCGCCGAAGCCGGGGTCGGTGTCCTCGTCGGGCACGTAGCCGGACTTGAAGGAGTAGTCGATGCCCTTGCCCTTGACGGGGTTGCCGACGTAGTTCAGCTCCAGGCTGGAGAAGTCGACTCCACCGGGACGTCCGAAGCCGCCGCGGGTGTTGGCGCCCTGATACATGCGCTGGAGGTTCCTGGCCTCCTCCGGAGTGCGGCCGGAGCGGTAGGCGGCGTCGTCGAGCGGGCCGCCGGTGCCGACCCGGCTGGGGCTCGGGTTGAAGGTGGGGTTGTAGCGCGTGTACTGGTTGGGCTGCCAGCGCGGGACGGCGTTCGCGCGCTGCTCGCGGATGGTGACCCCGTTGGAGCGGCCGGTCTCGCGCTGGATGGCGGCGTTGAGAGCCCGGTACTGCTTGAGGGTGTTGTTGCTGGTCTTCTCGCCGGTGATCAGGCGCAGGCTGTGGTCCCTGAACGCCGGGGAGCGCAGGACCTGCTTGTCCACGCGGAACTGCTTGGCGATGTGCTTGCCGTTGGACTTGAACTCGCCCAGTTCCTTGGTCTTCGCGTTGTAGGCGTCGTAGACGCGGACGACCTGCTTGCCGGTCTTGGGGTTGAGGACCGGCTTGCCGTTCTTGTCGGTGACCGGTACCTCGACCTGGCACAGCCAGTCCGGGCCGACCAGCTGGAACTTCCTGACCAGGCGGGACTCGAAGCTGTTGCCCTTGAGCCGGTTGAACTCGTTGCCGATGATCCGGACGTCCATGTAGCGGCGGAAGTCACGGATGGTGCCGCTGTTGTTGCGGGCGATGTTCTGGCCGTAGCGGGCGTAGATCTCCAGGACCCGGTACTTGATGTTCCCGGTCTCCTTGTACTTCGCCTTCCACTTCTCGATGTCGGCGGGCAGCTTGCCGGCGAGCTTGGCCTGAGCCGGGGAAGGGGCCTTGAGGCCGTCGAAGGAGTGGGAGGGGTTGTCGACGAAGTAGTCGCCCCAGTCCGACTCGGGGTTGGTGCTGTACTGCTGGTTCTTGCCGGGTATGCCGGCTCCGGCTATGGGAGCGTCGAACTTGCGGCCCAGATGCAGCTCGTCGCAGCGCTTGCCCTTCAGGGCCGGTGCGGCGACTGCCTGTTCCTGGATGCCGGGCAGGCCGGTGAGCAGCATGCCCGCACCGGCGAGGACGGCGAGAGTCGCGCCGATGCGTCGTTTGACGCGTGCTCTCAGAGGTGTTCTCACGATGAATGTCCCTGATGTGGAGGGGCACTTGGGACATGAATGTACGGCGGCGCGGGCCCCCCGTTACGGTCCGCCGCCGGCTACCGAACCTTAGAGGTTCCTGTGACACCCGAGACAAGCGAAACGCGGCATGCGCGCGTCAACTTCACATGTGTGAAGGACAGTTGGGGCTTTCCGGGGTGTCGGCGACATCCTGTCCTAGCGACATCCTGTCCTAGGGTGGCCCGTATGAGTAAGCAGTCAGGTGAGCGGTCAGGTGGGCAGTCCGGTGGGCAGACGGACGACGGCTCGAGCAGATTCCGCCGGCAGCTCGAGACGTGGCTCGCGGAGCGCGCGAGCAGCTTCGACGCGTGGGCCGAGGAGACGGGGCAGCCCGGCCGCTGGGATTTCACGCCCGAGTCGCTGGACGCTCTGGAGGATCTGGTGCGCTCCCGCTACGGCAGCGACGCGGCGATCGACGCCGGACGCACGGACCCCTTCCTCCAGGGCGCCATCTGGTACATCGGGGAGATGGCGTGCCGGAAGAAGGGGCTGGTGTGGCACTACTGGCCGTTCGCCACCGGCCGCGCGCCGCTTCCGGACCTGTTCGCCTCGGGCGAGCCCGGTTTCATCGACTCCCCGTCCGTGGGCAAGCGCAACGCACGAGAGGGGCAGGGAACGGATCCGCTGGGTCTGCTGCTGTCGCTGTTCTGGGAGAAGGACGACATCGACCGGCCGCTGTCCGCGCATCTGCGGGACATTCTGAAGTGAGCGACGGGGGGATCCGGCCCTCGACCCCGTGATCCCGTTGCCTGTGTTGCCGGTGTTGCCTGTGTTGCCTGTGTCGCCTCAGTCGACGCGCACGTCGGAGAAGACGACCTCGAATTCCTCCAGCCCGGTCACGGTGACATGGGCCTTGGCGGCGCCCTCATGCCTCGCTGCCGCCTGGCTGCCGCGGGACGCGGCGAGAGACTCACGGTCGGTGAACAGCGTGCCGACCAGCCCGCGCCCTCTGGCCCGGTCGATCAGCAGGGACGCCCTGGCCAGTCCCGAGGCCGTTTCGAGCTTGGGAACCACCGTGGCCCGGAACGTCTCGGCGATCAGATCCGCGTCCGAGGGGTCGAACTCCGCCCTGGTGACCCGCAGCCACGCTCCCGCCTCCGGCTGCCGGACCTGGTGGAAGACGACCGCTTCGAAATTGTCGATGGCCGTTGTCGCCGCGAACCGCTCCAGGAGCGCCGCCCGCCGCTCGCGCAGTGCCTCGTCGCTGTTTCTCCGGGCCTCCTCCGACTCCCACCAGGACGCGGTGAGAAGTTTCCCGAGCTCCCGGTCCACGAAGATCCCGAAGCCGCGGAACCCTGGCTGCCGCTCGAGCAGTTCCCGGCCTTCCGTGCTCAGTCCCTCGATGGCCGTGTCGATGTTTGCCGGATCACCGGTCACGTAAGCCGTGCGTACGAACATGACGCCTCCCAGCAGCCGCACACATCCGAAACTTCTTACATGGCCAGTCTTCTACCGGGACTGAACCAGGGCAAACCAGGATGTTATCCGCAACTCACAGAGGGTCCGTTCCCGAAGGTGCCGCGCCAGGTTGGCCCGGCTGCCGGCCCGGCCCGGAAAAGCGGTTGGGCCGGATGCCGTTCGGTTGGTAGCGTGCGGCAACGCCGTGACGTCGTACGAGGAGGTGAGACCCCATGAACGCTGTATCCGTGTGGGTGCTCCCCCTCTTCGTTACGGTCGGGCGACTGACGTAGGTGTCGCCGGGAGCGCCTCGACAAGGCACTCCGAAAGGCAACAACCCATGAATTCAGTGCATTTCACTGCGGAGACGTCGTCGAACGGCGTCGTCGAACGCGACTTCACGGTGGGCGAGATCCCCGGCGTGCTCTGGTCGCCCGCATCCGGCTCCGATCGCGCGCCCCTGGTGCTGCTGGGCCACGGTGGCGGCACGCACAAGAAGTGGCCGGCGATGACGGGCCGTGCACACCTCCTCGTGACCGGCTGCGGCTTCCATGTCGCGTGCATCGACGCGCCCGGCCACGGCGACCGTCCGCGCACGGCGCACGACGAGCAGGAGATCGCCGTGATGCGGCGGGCGATGGAGGCGGGCGAGCCGGTCGGCCCGATCGTCGTCCCTTACAACGCCCACCTGGCCGAGCGTGCCGTACCGGAGTGGCAGGCGACCCTGGACGCCCTCCAGGAGCTGCCGGAGATCGGCGCCGAAGGGCCGGTCGGTTACTACGGCCTGAACATGGGCACCGCGATCGGGGTGCCGTTGACGGCGATCGAACCCAGGATCACCGCCGCGGTCTTCGGAATCTTCTGGCACGAGTCCCTGGCCGAGACGGCGAAGCAGATCACCATTCCGATCGAGTTCACGCTCCAGTGGGACGACGAGCACATCCCACGCCCCTCCGCTCTCGCGTTGTTCGACGCCTTCGCCTCGACGGAAAAGACGTTGCACGCCAACGCGGGCCGGCACAAGGAGCTGCCGAGGTTCGAGGCCGACAGCGCGGTCCGGTTCTTCGCCCGGCATCTCGGCGGGAGCGTCATGACACCGGCCTGACGTGACGGTCATCGGCGTCCGGCCGCCAGTCGGGCGCCGATAACCGGGGCGGTGGTGGTGGCGGCGGTGGTGGTGGTGGCTGACATCAGGAGGGTCGCCAGCATCAGCGACGTAGGCTCTTGCCCATGAGTGCGTTCTTACCGGTCCTGATCTTCGTGGGGGTCCTTGCCGCGGCTCTGGGCTTCTTCGTGTGGCTGGCATCGCGTATTCGACGCCGCGGCCTCGCGGGCGGGGCCATGAGCGGGGCGCTGGCCTCCTTCGAGGAGGCGTACCGCATCACGTCGCACGAGTCGTACGTGGAGATCCGTGCCCAAGCAGAACGCAAGGCGCCGATCCTGTCGCCCGACGGTCACTGGGGGCGAAGCCTCGGCGAAGCCGGTCGGGCGGGGGCGGAGGATGGCCGACCGCAGCCGCGTCCTCGCCGGTCGCGGCGGAGGCTCGGCCGCTGGGTCGGTCGACTGAGGCGCGGTCGCTGACCGGTGGACACAGTGCTGTGGGCTGCGGGCATAGTCGTCGCGCTGGGCGTCGCCGCGTTCCTGGCGGATCGTGTTCTGCTGGCGATGGAGGCTCGGGGCTGGATCTACTGGCGCAGCACCAAGGGGCTGTCGTCCATCGGCGCCGACCTCATCCAGGCGGGAGACCCCGGAGCCCAGGCCATCAAGCGCGCCATGGAACAGGAACGCGTGCGCAAGAACGTCAGGCCGGCGCAAGACCCGCCCTTCCAGGTGGACCTGGACGCCGGCACGGTGCGCATTCGCCGCACCGGACACAACGGGCAAGGGCAGGAACAGGCGCCTCCGTCCTGAGGCTCGCCTACTTGATCTGTAGCTTCCCCAATGGGTTGGGGTCTTCGTCCAGTGCGGTGGCCGCAGCCTTCCAGCTGGTGTCCCTGGTGTCCCTGGTGTTCTCGGGGGAGAGGGCGCTGTGCAGGAAGGCCGAGGTGAGCTGCTGGATCAGCGCGACGCGTGCGGGATTCTCGTCCGTTGTCTCGGCGGCCTCGTACCCCTTGATGCCTCCGAGCGAGTGCTCTGCCCCGAACAGCGTGAGCAGGCTCTTGTTCCCCGGGCTGTAGGTGTAGGGGTCGGTGAACCAGTCCGGTCCGCGCGTGGACAGCAGGGACTGGTCGTTGTCCCCGGCGACGATGAGCGCCGGCACGGTCATGTTGTCGAAGGACGGCTTCATGAAGGGGAAGTTCTCGGCGGCGAAGGGAGTCAGCTCGTCGCCCAGGCCGGTCAGGGCGAGCAGCACGCCCGCAGTGACGCGGGGGTCGGACATGTCCTCGCCGGGAACGCCGCCGGAGTCGAGGATGCGTGCGCCCAGCAGCGTACTCGCCGTCTGGGCTCCCCAGGAGTGGCCGGCCACAGCGATGCGGCTGCGGTCGAGGCGCCCGGCGAGGCCCGGCACGGAGGCTTCCAGAACGTCGAGCTCGTCCAGCACGCGCTTGAGGTCCTCGATACGAAAGCGCCAGATCCGCGGCGTACGGGGGTCCTCGGCAGGGAGGCCGAGCGTCCTGGAGTCGAGGTGGGTGGGCTGAAGGACCACGAAGCCCTGGGCGGCCCAGAAGTCCGCCAGTGGGGCGTAGTCGTTCATCGAGGCCCCGAAACCGTGCGAGAAGACGATGACGGGCAAGGCGGCATCTTCGGTCGCCGGGGCGGATATGCGGACCTGGAGGTCCTCACCGCGGCCCGGGGCGGACAGGACTACCGGCTTGGCAGATATCACCATGGTTGGTGTGTCGTTTATGTCGGACATGAGAATGCCTTTCGTCTTTCGTGAGGTTTCTTCGGGCGGCCCGGCCCCTGGTCTGCGCCTGGCCTGCGCCTGGTCTGCGCCTGGTCTGTCATCATGGCGAAACGGAACCGCGCTCCGCTAACGATACGGAACACGGTTCCGCTTTGCAATCTCACGGAAGGAGCGTCGCGGTGAACGACAGCGGCCAGAGCGCGGGAAGCGCAGCCGGATCCAAGCGCAAGGACGCCCAGCGCAACCGCCAGGCCCTGCTGGAGGCGGCCGCCACGGTCTTCGTCACCTCGGGCGTGGAAGCGCCGGTACGCGACATCGCGGCCAAGGCCGGCGTCGGGATGGGCACGATCTACCGCCACTTCCCGACGCGGGCGGACCTCGTCATCGCCGTCTACCGCCACCAGGTGGACGCCTGCGCCGAAGCCGGGCCCGCCCTGCTGGCGACCAGCCCGACACCGCACGCCGCCCTCGGGCGATGGGTCGACCTCTTCGTCGACTTCCTGGTCACCAAGCACGGCCTCGCAGCCGCGCTACAGGCCGACAACGCCCGCTTCGAGACCTTGCACGCCTACTTCCTCGACCGCCTCCTGCCGGTGTGCACCCAGCTCCTCGACGCCGCTGCCGCCGCCGGTGAGATCCACTCCGACCTCGACGCCCTCCAGCTCATGCACGGCATCGGAAACCTCTGCATCGGCGCCGACAGCGACCCCCACTACGACGCGCGCCGACTGGTCGCGCTCCTCGTCGCGGGACTACGCCAGCCGGGCTGACCGTGCCGCGCCTGTAGGCCGGCGCCGGCCGCAATCGGGCGGGGCTGCTGATCGCCGGCGTCCCTCACCCTGTCAGGCGGACAGCGTCGCGCCGGACAGTTCGCGGAGCAGGATTAGGGCCTGACGGCCTTCTCCGGCACGGTCCTGGCCGTCACCCACGACCGTTGGTTCGCCGCCGACTTCGACCGCTTCCTCGTCTTCGGCGCCGACGGCATCGTCTCTGCCCTATAACCTTCCAGGTTTCCGCCGGCGTGCTGTCAGCAGACGATGAGCGAGCCGGCACCGGGAGGGGTGACGCAGACGACGAGGCAGAAGGCCGCCCGCGGCATCTCGTCGTCCGTCCCATCGGCCCCATCGGCCCTGGACAGAGGCAGCCCGGCTGACCTGCCGCTGCCTACGTTCGCAGCAGTGCCGGAATCCGCAATCCGCTTCGACGTCGGAAGGACCGCACACATGATCGCGCTTATGGAACCTGAGGTGGGGACCGAGGCTCACCTCGCCCCTGACCCGGGTACAGCTGTTCGCTGCCCCGCCACGGCGAAGGGCGGTCCGGGCATGGGTACCCGCGGGTCTGCCAGTCGCCCCTCCACTGCGAAGGGCGGTCCGAGCGTCGGCACCCGTTGCAAAGGCACTCCGGGCGTTGGTAACCGCAGGCCCGTGCACGGCCCCGCCACTGCGAAGGGCGGTCCGGGCGTCGATAGCCGCAGGTCTGTCAGTCGCCCCGCCACTGCGAAGGGCGGCCCTGGCATCGGCGGCCGTTGCAAAGGCTCTCCGGGCGTCGGTTCCCGCAGGCCCGTGCACCGCCCGGCCACGGCGAAGGGCGGCGGTCCGAGCGTTGGTACACGCAGGTCTGTCAGTCGCCCCGCCACTGCGAAGGGCGGCACTCCGGGCATAGGTACACGCAGGTCTGTCCGTCGCCCCGCCACCGCGAAGGGCCAACCGGGTGTCGGTACCCGCAGGTCCGTCCGTTGCTCCGTCATCTCGAAGGGTGGCATCAGCATTGACGAACGGTCCCGCAGGTCCATCCCTGTCGGTCCGGGCAGGCGCTAGCCGACGCCGGCTTCGGTAGCCCGTCTCCCACATCAAAGCGCATTGAAGAAGCAGGGAGTTGACCACCGCACGGCGCCGGTCTGATTGAGCTTCCGTCGATGACATCTCGTACAGGCCGATGTGGCATCCGCTCCCCACACAGGCGGCGGACTTGGCACGGTAGGGGCATGACAAGCATCAACCAGGACGCCCCGGACGCGCCGAACTCCCCCAATTCGACAGGGAACACGCCAGATGACACGGCAGGCCGTTCCGGCCGTGCGACCGCCGCCCAGGCCATGCGCGGCGCGGCGACCCAACTCGCCGAGCTGATCGGTACCACCCCGGAGTCCGTCTCCGCCCTTCGGCCGGCACCGGACGGCTGGACGGCCGACGTGGAGGTCGTCGAGCTGGAACGGGTCCCCGACACCATGACCATCATGGCGAGCTACCGGGTCACCCTGGACGCCCAGGGCCAACTCCTCGGCTACGAACGGGTGCGCCGCTACGCCCGCGGCCAACTCGACCGTGGGCGCTAGCACTTCAGCGACCCACCCGGCGGTGAACACGGCCGCCACCGCGCCCGTACGTAAAAGCGGCACGGCACCGTCCGATTACCCGGTGCCGTACCGACCGTGGACGCCGGGGCAGGCGAAGCCGCCCGGTGTCACGCCGCGAACGGAGCGCAGCCGAAGGGAACCCGAACCGTGACCGTCATGACGCAGACAGGCGGGGTGCAACCCGCAGCCGCCTCGGGTGGTTCGGGGACCGCCGGCCTCTACGACATCCTCGAACTCATCCTGGACCGTGGGCTCGTCATCGACGTGTTCATCCGGGTCTCGCTGGTCGGTATCGAGATCCTCAAGATCGACGTACGGATCGTCATCGCCAGCGTGGACACGTACCTCCGCTTCGCCGAGGCCTGCAACCGCCTCGACCTGGAGTCGGGCCGCAAGGCCCCCGACAAGCTCACGGACCTCGTCGGCAACATCGTCGAGAGCGGCGCCAGGGGCAAGACCGGGGGCGCGATCAGCGGCGCCATCGACGCGATCAGCGATGTCTTCGACGGCGACGACAAGGAGGAGGAGCGGTGAACAGCGTCCCGCCGACCGAACCCCCGGCGGATCAGACCCACCTGACCCCGGAACCGACGCCGGAATCGCCCGTCTACATCTACGCCATCACCAGCTCCGACCACCCCCTGAGACTCGACGGCCTGCGGACCGTCGGTGGCGTCGGCGTCGGCGTCGGCGTCGGCGTCGGCGTCAGCGACGTCGACGTCGACGGTTCCCTGCGT
Source organism: Streptomyces sp. NPDC050619 (assembly GCF_040654815.1). Lineage (NCBI taxonomy): Bacteria > Bacillati > Actinomycetota > Actinomycetes > Kitasatosporales > Streptomycetaceae > Streptomyces > Streptomyces sp. NPDC050619. The sequence goes on from NZ_JBFAIR010000010.1 coordinate 164,981, forward strand.
ACGGTCGTCCGCGGCGGGCTCGCCGCCGTCGTCAGCCCCGCACCCCCGCAGCTGCGTCCCAAGCGCCGTGACCTCGCCGCCCACCAGGCGCTACAGGAACGGCTGATGGCCGACGGAGCCGTCCTCCCCATGAGGTTCGGCCTGCTCGCCCCCGACGCCGCCGCCGTAGGGAAGGCCCTGGAGGAGAAGGGCGAGGAGTACACCCGAAGGCTCGCCGAGTTGCACGGCACCACCGAGTTCAACCTCAAGGCCGCACGCGCCCTGGACGACCTGCTGCGCGAGGTGCTCACCGAGTCCGACGAGGCTCGCCGTCTCAACGAGCGCACCCGCGACGGCAACGGCACCTACGAGGACCGCGTCGCCCTCGGAGAGCTGGTGGCCGGGCAGGTCGAGGCCCGGCAGCGGTTGCTGGCCGACCAGGTCGTCGAGCAACTGTCCGGCCTGGCCCGCGCCAGGGTCGAGGCCGCCCCGGCGAAGGACGACTTCCTCAACGTGTCGTTCCTCGTCGAACGCGCCCACGCCCGCGAGTTCACCGAAGCCGGACAGCGGCTGGCGGGCGAATACGGCGAGGCCTACGACTTCCGGCTGCGCGGCCCCCTGCCTCCGTACAGCTTCGCCGCCTGACCCATGGGCCTGCTGACCGGCATCCTCACCCTCCCCCTCGCGCCCCTGCGCACCACCCTCTGGGCCGCCGAGCAGGTACTCAACGCCGCCGAGGCGGAGTACTACGACCCGGCACCCGTCCGGCAGGCCCTCACCCAACTGGAACGAGCCCTGCTGGACGGACGGATCGACGAGGACGAGTACGAGCGCCGCGAGGACGAACTGCTGGACCGACTCGACGAGATCACCGCGCGGAGGCGAGCCCCCCGACCATGACACAACCGATAACAGGCGGACTCGGCGGCCAAGGACTCGGCAGCCCGGGTCCCGGCGGCCAGGGTCCCGGCGGCCAGGCCGCCAACCTCGCCGACATCCTCGAACGAGTCCTCGACAAGGGTGTGGTGATCGCGGGGGACATCCGCATCAACCTGCTCGACATCGAGCTGCTCACCATCAAACTGCGACTCATCGTCGCCTCCGTCGACAAGGCCAAGGAGATGGGCATCGACTGGTGGGAACACGATCCCTCCCTCTCCTCCGGGACCGGCCACCCGGACCGCTCCCTGGCTGAGGAGAACGAACGCCTGCACGCCGAGATAGCCGCGCTGCGGGCGGCCGACAGGAGCCTGGACCCATGACCGGACCCATGACCGACACGGACATCGTCTACGCGTACGCGATCCTGCGCCGTACGCCGGATGCCGACGAGGTGGTCGCCGGCCTGCGCGGCGTCGCCGGCGGGCCGATACGCCTGGTGGAGTCCGCGGACCGTACCCCGGAGCTGGCCCTGGCCGCGGCTGTGGGCCCCGTCCCGGCCGCGGACTTCGACGAGGCACCCCTCAAGGCCCACCTGGAAGACCTGCGCTGGCTGGAATCCACGGCCCGCGCCCACCACGCCGTCGTAGCGGCCCTCGCCGCTCTCGGCACCGTCCTGCCGCTGCGCCTGGCCACCGTCTACCGCGACGAGGACCGCGTCCGACAGACCCTCGAGGCCCGCCGCGACGACTTCTTGCCCCTGTTGGACCGCCTGACGGGTCACGTGGAACTCGGCGTGAAGATCTACGCCGTCGCGGGGAGCGGGGGGACCCCGGAGACCTCGGGGAGCGCGGGGACGTCGGGGAGCGCGAGGACGTCGGGGAGCGCGGAGACCCCGGACACCGTGCAGTCCGCCCCGACCCAGGCCCCGGTCCCGGCTCAGGCCTCGGCTCCGGCTCAGGCCCCGGTCCCGGCTCAGGCCCCGGTCCTGACTCAGGCCTCGGCTCCGGCTCAGGCCCCGGTCCCGGCTCAGGCCCCGGTCCCGGCTCAGGCCTCGACTCCGGCTCAGGCCCCGGTCCCGGCTCAGGCCTCGGCTCCGGCTCAGGCCCCGGTCCCGGCTCAGGCCTCGGCTCCGGCTCAGGCCCCGGTCCCGGCTCAGGCCTCGACTCCGGCTCAGGCCCCGGTCCCGATTCAGGCCCCGACCCAGGCCTCGACCCCGCCCCCGACCCAACCCCAGACCCCGCCCGCAACCCCAACCCCAACCCCCGGCCGCACCTACCTAGCCGCACGCCGCCGCAAGCGCCGCACCGCTGAGGACGCCTGGCACGCGGCCACCCAGGTCGCCGCCCGCCTCACCGACACGCTCGGCACCCTGGCCGTCGACCGCGTCGCCCACCGCCCCCAGCGTGGCGACCTCGCCGGCCCGACCCCCGGCACCAACGTCAGCAACGACACCTACCTCGTCCCCGTCGATCGCGTAGACGACTTCCGCACCCGCGCCCTGGCAGCCGCCGAGGGCCTCCCCGGTGTCCACTTGGAAGTGACCGGCCCCTGGGCGCCGTACTCCTTCGCCCTCCCCCCGGAGCCCGCTCAGTGACCGCCAACTCCCTCGCCGCCAACTCCCTTGCCGGCCGCCCCGTCGCCCTCATCGACCTCCTCGACCGCCTGCTCCAAGGCGGCGTCGTCCTCAGCGGCGACCTCGTCCTGTCCATCGCCGACGTCGACCTCGTCCGCATCGACCTCCGCGCTGTCATAGCCCCCGTCGCTGCAGCCGCTTCCGCCGCCGTCAACACTGTCCACACCGTCGACACCACCGACACCACCGACGCGGCCCACCCCACCCCCCTGCTGTGAGGCCTTCATGCCCCCACCCCCGGACACCCGCACCGCCCACCGCCGCCTGTCCACCGACCCGGACACCGTCGAGCGCGACCTGGTCAAACTCGTCCTGACCGTCGTCGAACTCCTCCGTCAGCTGATGGAACGTCAGGCCCTCCACCGAGTCGACAACGACGACCTCACAGAGGAACAGGAAGAGCGCGTCGGCCTGACCCTGATGCTCCTCCACGACCGTATGCAAGATCTCTGCGCCCGCTACGACCTGCGCATCGAAGACCTCAACCTGGATCTGGGGCCGTTGGGGACGCTGCTGCCGCCGGCGAACTGAACACCGGGAAGAACTACGGCTGTTCGTAGAGTTCCGTATTTCAATTTAAGAATGTTCAACAAATCGCGTTCGCCGCTCCATTTCTCCCTGTCGCGCCATTCTCGACATCTCACTAGAATGGCCGTATGAAGACAACCGAGTTCTATGTGGTACAGAAGGGCGATACGCTCTCCGCGATAGCGACCAGGTTCCACGTGACGCTGGCCCAGATCAGGAAGTGGAACCCCCAGATCACCAATCCGAATCTCATTCACCCGGGACAGCGGGTCCGCGTGTCCCCACCCGGCGAAGAGCCTGACGGCGAGTTCGAGCCCTACCCGGGCAAGGACTTCTTCCAGCCGACCGTGAGTAGCCCGGTCATCGAGGCCATGGGCAACCGCCTCATCGAGGAGGGCTGCTCGGCGTACGCCGACGGACCCGACTCCCGGTGGAGCGAGGCGGACCGGAAGTCCTACGCCAAGTTCCAGCGCAAGCTCGGCTTCTCAGGCGCGGACGCGGACGGAATTCCCGGACGGCAGTCGTGGGACAGACTCCATGTGCCCGCAATTTTCGAGTGAATAACTCGTCCCCGGGAACCAACGGAGACTGGCGATGGACCATTCCGTGGCGGTCCCGGAGGACCTGTCGGCCCGTACGCGCCGACGGATCGCGACAGGGCTGCGTCACCAACCCCCGCGGTCGGCATGGCGCGCACGGGCCAGGACCCGTATCACCTATCTCGAGGCGCAGCTGAATCGTGAGAATGTCGGGCCGTGTCCCGGCGACCGCAAGGCCCTCATCGAGGGAGCGGTAAGCCATCTGGAAAAGGCCCGCTTCGCGGCGGACGAGAAATTCGGATGGCGGCGGCCATGGTCGGGTTCCACCGCCCTCGAAGGCGTTTGGTCGAACCTGCGCGGCGCCGAGGTGCTGCTGCTCCAACTGGTCTCCGAAGCGGAAGTCGTCGGCCGCGCCAGCGAGGTCATGGCGCTGGTCAAGCGCCATCTGCACAAGGACGACCCGCGGCGCCTCAGACTCGCCCAGCGGATCCGTCACATCGCTTCCGGCAACATGGCGCCGGGCGACAGGGACCTCCTGGCCCAGGCGCTCAGCGGCGCGTACAACGCTCTGGATGGCGAACTGGCCCGAGTCCGTAGCCTGCGCAACATGCTCTGGACCGCCACGTTCGTCGTCTTTCTCGGCGTCACGGGCATCGCCCTCTACGGCTGGTTCTCCCCCAGCTCGCTGAGCATGTGCTTCACGCCCAAGGTCAGCCCGGGCGGCGCGAACCAGATGGCCATCGTGTGCCCCAGCATGGAGTACCCCGGCGTGCCGACAGGCACGAGTCCCAGCAGCAAGGCTTTGCCGAGGGACATCCTCACCGTCGAGATCGCCGGGCTGGCCGGCGCGGCGCTCACGGTCATCGCCTCGCTGCGCCGCATACGGGGCACCAGCGCCCCCTATATGTTGCCGCTGGCGTCGGCGGTCCTGAAGTTCCCCACCGGCGCGCTGTCGGCCTTCCTCGGAGTGCTGCTGATCAGGGGCGCCTTCCTCCCCGGACTCAGCGACCTGGACAGCAGGGCGCAGGTCCTCGCCTGGGCGGCGGTCTTCGGCGCCGCGCAGCACCTGGTGACCCGCCTGGTCGACGATCGTGCCCAGATGACCCTGTCGGAGGTGGGCAGGCCCACCGATGCGACGCTCGACCCGGAGAACGCCGCCATCAAGGAGGTCCGCGAGGCGGAGGACGCCGGCACCCACGCATCGCAGACCGCCGACCGGGTCGACGGTGCACCCCGCAGCGGACAGCCCGGAAGCTCGGACGGCGAACCTGCCGAGGAAGCACCGGCGGAGCAGCCTCGACAGTAAGTTGGAGGCATCGGCCAGGCGACAGTCGAGGGCATGGCTGACCGGTTCACACGGCCTAGGAACGCCCCCGCGTCGCCATCGCAACGCCCGTCCCGATCCCCGCGATCACCAGCCCGATCCCACCGAAGATCAGCGGCAGCAGCCACAGCGAGGCGAACCCGTTGATTCGCGCGTCATCGGGGGAATCGGCGCGGTACAGCACCTCGACCCGCTCGCCCTCCTCGTACGCCGGTGGATTGGCACCCGTCGAGTTCCGGAACGTCCTCCGCGTGCCGTCCGCCGATGTGAACTCGACCACCGGGTACGCCGCGGGCTTGTCGTCCTTCCGCTTCTTGAAGGATCCGCCGTTGTGGTCGTTGCGCCACTCCAGCGCCACCACCGTGCCCTGGGCACGCTCCGCATCCGCCAGGAACGACACCGACACCCCCGCCAGGATCACCCCGACGACCAAGAACAGCGCCCCGAACGCGATCGCCCCGAAGGTGAACCACCGGCGGGCACCCCGCCCACGCACCTGAACTCGCACGCCATCCCTCTCACTTGTCCGGAGTGAGGGGGACGCTATCCCAGGCGCCGCGGTCGCCGTCTCCCGCCCCCTGGCCACGTTGGACCAACGCTCGGACCGGTGGAGTGAGAACCGGGCGCGGGAGCCTCGTCTACGTCTACGTCTACGTCATCTGGGCATCAGGAGTACCTAACGCGTCTTCACGAACCGGGCCCGCAGGCCCGGCGCCAGGCGCTCGGTCGCGTACCGCACAGTGATTCGGGGCAGCTCGCCGAGATTCCGGTCGAGGAAGTCCACCATCACCTGCGCGTCCCGGCGGCCGATCTCCCTCAACATCCATCCCAGCGCCTTGTGGATCAGCGGCTCCGGATCCTGGCGCAGCCTGTGTGCGAGTCGGAAGGTCGGCTCGAAGCGGCCGGCTCGGATCAGTGCCAACGTGGCCACCACGGCGATCCTGCGATCCCACAGCCACGCCGACCCGGCCAGCACGTCCATCACGTCGATCACGTCCGACGTTCCGTCCAGGAGCCACGGCCCCAGCACGACATGCGCGGAACCGTCCACCAGATCCCAGTCGTCCACGCAGTCGGTGCGTGCCAGATAGAAATCGACCAGCGCCTTCCGGTCGGCACCCCGGGCGCTCCGCACCTGCTCGGCCAGGACCAGCAGACCGGCGAACCGCTCCTCATGCACCCGGCTGTGCAGCAGAACGTCCACGTCCTCCAGCGGCAACTCCCGGTACCGCTGGGCCAGTTTGCGTATCACCGGAACGCGTACGCCGAGCAGTTGGTCGTCGTCCGCGGGGCTGAGCACCCGCACCTGCTGCGCCCGGACATTGGGCTCTGCCTGGTCCCTCAGCTCGGACCGTAATTTCTTCAGCGTGCCGGTCGCCATGCTGACGGACGCTACCGCCCGACGTTCGTAGTCGCATGTACTTGTTGCCATGCGAGGACCACTGAACCTGATCTTGGTGCACAGCCCTCTCGTAGGCGCTTCGACATGGCAGCCAGTCGCACAACTGCTGGGCGCGCGCGGACACATGACAGCGCCCTCCCTGGCAGGGGTGTTCGAGGACGCCGGACCGTACTACCCGAGGCTCGCCGCCACCGTCGCCGATGACATCGCTCGGCAAGGCGGCGAGCGGATCGTTCTCGTCGGCCACAGTGGCGCCGGCGCCCTGCTGCCGGCGATCGCTCACGCGACGGCGAAGACGACTACAACTACAACTACGACTACAACTACGACTACGGGGACGACGACCGCGACGGTCGTCGGCATGGTCTTCGTCGACGCGTTGCTGCCACATCCGGGCCGCGCTTGGTTCGACACCGTGCCGACGGAATTACGGGATCAGCTGCGCGGGCTCACCAGGCAGGGGATGTTGCCACCCTGGAACGAATGGTTCCCGCCGGGCACCATCGAGGAACTCCTGCCCGACCCCGCTCTGCGAAGGCGCTTCAGCGAAGAACTCCCCCGTGTCCCCCTGGCCTACTTCGACGAGCCCGCCCCCGAATGCCCAGCCCCTCCTCCCGCTCACAGTGCCTACCTGCAACTGAGCGACGCGTATGCGGCCTCAGCCGACCAGGCCGAGCACGAAGGATGGCGCGTCACCCGTCGCAAGGCCCACCATCTGGCCCTACTCACGGAACCGGAAGAGGTCAGCGCCACGCTGGAAGAACTGATCCAGGACCTCGTGACCTGATCTCGCCGAGACGTGGCAGGCGCAGGGGAGGGTCGGCCGGTTGGGGCACCGCAAGGAGCACCGGACCGGTGACCCGGTGACCCGGTGACCCGGTGACCCGGTGACCCGGTGACCCGGTGACCCGGTGACCCGGTGACCCGGTGACCGGTGCGCGTCTGCGCGAGAGCGGACGGGCGATGTCTGCTGTCGCCCGGGTCCTGGGTCATCGGGGGCCACGGTCTACGATCAACGCTGCCGAGAGAAATCCGCTTACCGCCGGGGGACTTGGGGCTGTGGACGACCGGGATCTGATACTCGCTGACCGCTACCGCCTGGTGCGCCCGCTGGGGCGCGGCGGGATGGGGGAGGTGTGGGAGGCGCAGGACGCCAGTCTACGGCGGCCGGTCGCGGTCAAGATGATCTCGGTCCTTGCGGGTGGCGGCAGCCGGGCCGAGGAGGCGCGCGCACGTTTTCTGCGGGAGGCGCGGATCACCGCCGCGCTTCAGCACCCCCATATCGTGACCGTCCACGACCTCGGTGAGGCAGCCACCGGCCAGGGCACGACGCCGTTTCTCGTGATGGAACTGCTGCGGGGCGAGGGCTTGGACGCCGTTGTCCGGCGTGGACCGGTCGGCGAGGAGGAGGTGGCGCGGTGGGGGGCGCAGGTGTGCGACGCGCTGGGTGAGGCGCATGCCGCCGGCATCCTCCACCGCGACATCAAGCCCGCAAATCTGTTCGTCGCGGCCTCGGGCAGCCTGAAGGTGCTCGACTTCGGGATCGCCCGCGCCGCCGACGCCTCGGCCACCGGTGACCGGCTGACCCAGACCGGGTTCATGGTGGGCACGGCCGCGTACATGGCACCGGAGCAGGCACGCGGGCGCCCCGAGCAGCGCAGCGACCTGTACTCCCTCGGGTGTGTGCTGTTCGAACTGCTCACCGGGCGGCTGCCGTTCGTCGCCCCGGACACCCTCGGGTATGTCACGGCGCACCTTCACGATCCGGCCCCCGCGCCGAGCAGCCTCGTGCCCGGCGTCTCCGCTCCATGGGACCGTCTGGTCGGCCGGCTGCTGGCCAAGGACCCGCGCGAGCGATACGAATCGGCCGCCGTGCTCGCCGACGAGCTGCGGCGCTTCGGTGCTGTGCGGCAGGCCGTACCCGCGGCCCGTCCCTACACCCCCACCGTCGTCGACCGGGAGGAGGACGGGGCGAGCTCAGCGCCCTCGGCTGCCTCCGTGTCCGACGATCTCGCGGCGGCATCCACGGTTCAGGCGCCGGCCGGGCCGTCCGATGGAACAGGCATGAGCCGGCGCAGCCTGCTTCAGAGGGGCGCGGGCGTCGCCGCGGTCGCGGTCGCCGGAGGGGCGGCGGCGATGTACCTGACCGGCGACCCGAAGCGGGACCCGGTCGCCTGGTCGCAGAAGATCGCAGACGTCGACGTGATCAACTCCGACGGTCCGGACGTCGTCCTGGCCGACGGCCGCTGTCATGTGGCCGCCGGTCACTACTACAAGGAGACCGCCGCGCTCCACACCTTCGACCTTGCCACCGGTAAGCGTCTGTGGAAGGCGTCCCTCAACGCGGCCTGGACCCGGAAGGCACGCTTCACGGTCATCGGCGGCACGCTACTCGCCCTGACCCAGGGCCCCGATGACGTAGACGGACAGGTGCACGCCTTCGACGCCGCCACTGGCGAGCGCCGGTGGCAGCTGCCGGTCTCCACCGGTGCCTTGGGGTTGGATGTGCACCGGCCCAGCGGCCTGCTGATCACCGGAGACGGCGGTACGGTGACCGGAATCGATGCACGCACCGGCCACACGCGATGGGCGATCGACGCATCCTCCCCCTACGACGCCACATGGATCCTGGCCGGCGACCTGATCCTCTGCAGCGGCGGAATCGCAGTACTCGGCAAGACGGGCAAGGAGCTGTGGACACGCTCCGACTTCGAGCCGCACGGCGACCTGGCGCAGCCCCTGGGAGAGGGTCTGCTCTGCTACGAGACCGGCAGGACGGTCCCCGTCGACCTCGTCTGCCGTAAGGCGGACACAGGTGAGGTGATGTGGCGCAGCCCGTTCCAGAAGACCAAACCGGACTTCAGCAGCGCGGCCTACCAGCCGCTCGACGAGTTGGTGTCGGGCACCACGGTGTTCCTCCCGCTGCCCGCGGGGTCCCGCCGGAAACCGACCGCCCTGAACGGACTCACCGGCGAGCAGACCTGGACCTACGGCCGTACGTACCAAGAGGTTGACCTGAAGGAACGGGCGACGACGAGCGTGCCGGGCGGGTTCGTCCTGCCCACGGGATCGGGACTGGTGTGCCTGGCCGCCGACAACGGCACAAAACGGTGGGACGCCGATACTCAGCGAGTGCAGACCACCGGCAAATACGCCCTGCTCTCCGGGACAGGACAGGCACGAGTGTTCCAGCACTGGACCAGCGTGCGGATCGTCGCAGCGGAGCACGGCCGCACGCTCTGGACAGGCCAGTTCGACAGCACGGCCATGGGCGAGCCTGCCGCGAGCGGCGACTCCATCGCGCTCCTCGACGGCAACGGCACACTGTGGGCGGTGCGCGCCCTGCCTTCATCCACGCAATAGAAGAGCAGGCCCAAACCCTGGCTGTTCACGCGGACTTGGGAGCCACGCGATAAACCCGGCGACGTCGGCGATCATCCCCGGGATACTGGTCGCCCATGGATGAGGTCAAAGTCGTAGTCGCCCATTCCGAGCGCGCGACTCTGCGCGTCGGTGACGTGTTCTTGAAGGTGGACGCCGATCAGGCGCGCATCGACGTCGAGGTCGAGGCGATGTCCCTCGCGCCGGTCCCGACCCCGGAGGTCCTGTGGCACAAGCCGTCCGTGCTCGCGATCGCCGCACTCCCGGGGACGACGCTCGGGCGCCTGGGCGGGCCGTCGACCGGGTCGCCGGCGGCGTGGGCCGCGGCGGGCGCCGCCATCCGGAAGCTGCACGAAGCGCCCCTGCCGCCCCTGCCGGGCCGGGCCGGCCGGAGCATCGTCGCGCTGGCGGCAGAACTCGACGACGAGTGCGAGTTGCTCGTGACGAACGGCGTCCTGCCCGCCGACCTGGTCACCCGCAACCGCCAGGTCGCCGAGGCCGCGCTCCGGCCGTGGACTGCGGCGTTCACACACGGCGACCTGCAGATCGCGCACGTCTTCGTCGACGGCGACGAGGTCACCGGCATCATCGACTGGTCCGAGGCGGGCCAGGGGGACGCCCTGTACGACCTCGCCACCTTCACGCTCGGACACGAGGAGCACCTCGACGACGTCATCGCCGGCTATGGCACCGACATCGACCTCGACGTGATCCACGCGTGGTGGTCGTTGCGAAGCCTGCTGGCAGTTCGCTGGCTGGCCGAGCACGGCTTCGACCCCTTCGCGCCGGGCTGTGAGGTCGACGTGCTGAGATCCCGGATGTGAGGCTGCGCGGGCCCGACTGCTACGTCGGGAGGGGTCCCCACCGGGGCGTCTTACCGTGCTCGTCGACGGCAATGACGCGGAGGTGGGCGATGGTGAGCTTCTCGGAAGCGGTTCAGCACGGCCTGGCGCAGACCTTTTCCTGGGAGGGCCGGGCCTCTCGGTCCGAGTACTGGTGGTTCATCCTCTTCGGCATCATCTGCTACGCACCCAGCATCGCCCTGACCATCGCACTGGAGTTCCCGATCGTCCTCCTCGTGTGGCTGTTCCTGTTCGTGCCGACGCTTGGCGTCTTCGTGCGCAGGATGCACGACTGTGGCCGGACCGGCTGGTCGTGGTTCTGGTCCGTTGTCCCGTTGATCGGGCCCATCGTGCTCCTCGCGTTCCTCTGCGAACGCGGCGACCCGAAGACCAACGAGTACGGCCTGCCGCCGGGCACGAAGGTGGATTGGTGAGAGGCGGGGGATGGGCGACTCTCAACCTTGGCCGGCACAGCACATTGGCGCCGACCCGAACTCAGGGGTCGAGTGGATCTGAGTCATAGAAGATGAACTCCGCACGGACAGGCCAGTCGGTTGCGGGTGGCTTGGACCGCGCAGCACGCGGGTTCAGTGGCTTGAAGTGGTGTGGACCGCTTTCCCGGCGAGCGGGCGTCACGCCATCCTCCTGGCGGAGGAGGATGACCGACCACAACAGCGCAACCATCGAAAAGGCGCTGGGCAGGAGAGTTTGATTTGCGCTCTCATCGCCCCGAATCATCATCACCGTAAGCGCGATAGACACCGTAAGCACCGCGCCCGCGATGAGCGCGATAGCGAGCCACCGCCGCTGGCGTGCCTTCGCACCTGCCTCACTGTGTAGGCGGAAGCCGACCATGTCACCGCACGTGGCGCACCGCAGGTACCCAATTTGGACCCCCTCAGGCGGCCGGTCGACCCAGGCGGTCTGGATCTGGTAGTAGCGGTAGGTAGTTGATCCGCGGTACTCAGTGCCGGTGATGTGGATCAGTCGCATTCCGACCCTGGACCCGATCTGCTGCACTGCGTCCTCCGCCCGCCTTGAGCCTGCCATTGACCAACGGTAATGACTGAACTTGGGAGGGGTCCCGACGATTCGAAACTGCTGCCCTTGCGACGTAAGGGCTTCCCTGGGTGATGCACGACAGTCGTTGATGCCACGGAACTGGGCTGGCCACTGAGCACTCCCTCAGCGGGCCGCGCATCACCGCTGCGAAGCCCGGGGAGCCGACGACCTACTGCTCGCCGGCCTTCCGGCGGGCGGTGTGACCGTGCCGCGCAAGGCAGACAGCCCTGAACCCAGCAGAGCGATCCGCCCGGTCATCAGGATGTCGTGGTTCGCGAAGAGCGCGTCGAGTTCGACACGACGACGGATGTACGCCGTCCAGGTCGCGCGGGGCAAGTCCGTGTACGCGTTGACCATCCGGACCCGGCTTGCCTGCGTGAGGATCCATCGGGCCTGGTCGGCGCCGTTGGCGCGTCCTCCCAAATCGCGCGCCAAGCGCCACAGTTCCTCACCGTCGCTGTGTTCGGCGACGACGGTGACAAGCCCGATGTCGCCCAGGCCGCGCTCGTCGCTGGACTGGGTGGTGTAGGCGACTGTGAGTCTTTCGAGGGGGAAGACGGTCACGCGGCTGGTCGCGGACAGCTCGGTCAGGGACACGTGGGTGAGTCCGTTCTGGCGCGGGGGCGGGCCGACCGCGGACATGACCGGCCCGCCCCTGTCGGGGAGTTAAATGGGGAGTGCGGATCAGCAGCAGGGGCCGTCGCCACAGCAGGTGGGCGCGTTACATTCCGCGGCCGTACCCCACAGCCGTTCGTCGACCTCGAACCCCGCGGCCCTGATCTTCCCCACGACGTCGACCATCAGACCGCGCGTGCGGACCTTCGAGTTCGGCTGGTGGTGCAGGAAGTGACCGAAGCTCCTCTCACACCAGTCGGCGTACCAGCTGGTGTGCAGGATGAGCGTGTGCCATCCCGGGTCGACCTGCTGGGACGGCGCCATGACGGTGCCCTCGCCCGTCGATCCCATGACGAAGACCAGGGCGAGCGCCTGGTCGACGATGCGCTCGGCGACACAGCGTTCCAGGCCGTATTCATCGGCGCAGAAGGTGGCGAGTATGTCGAACTCGGGGGCGGTGACGAGGGAGCGGCCGGAGCGGGTTGCGGCGGCGAGGGCGGTGGTCATGGCATGGTCTCCCTTGTGCTGGAGCCGCTGGTGGGCGGGGTCGGGCCGGGCGGCCTTTCGGGTCCTGGTGGTGTTGTGAACAGCACGGATTCACCTCGCAGTTGGGGATCTTGGGCGTGGCCCTCTCCTCGAGCGCCGAATGCATGTCGAGTGCTCGGGGAGAGGGGTTCGCAGGCCGCTGCGCGACGTGCGTAGACCTGTACGCGGTGGCAGACACTCGGCCGGCCGGGAAGATCAATCCGACGTTTGCTGAATGAGCTGCCGGTGGCCGGCGTCGACCAGGTCTCGAACCGCCTGTGGCCTGCACAGGTTGCCGTCGTAGCGAGGCGGAACGACCCAGTAGGTTCCAGGCGGTTCTCGGCGATCGATTCGCGGGACGCCCAGATACGTGTCGTCTCGCAGGCACGGTGCGCTGCGGTTGTAATTCCAGACCAGGCCGGCATGCCACTGGATGAGTGCGTAGTACGTCGGGCCCTTGGCGCGGTGGTCATGGATAACGGGACCGCGCAGTCGTTCAGACAGGGCGTCGGCCACCACGCCCGGCTCGCCCGAGTTGAGGGCGGCGTACACCAGTACGCCCGAGAGCCTTACCGCGGCGAACCTTCGACCAAGAGGTAAAAGGGCCACCCCCTGGTTCGACCACTCCGCCAGAGCCTGTTCCGGCACCGGGTGCGCCCGCGCGAGCCACTCGGCAATCGTTCTGTCCAAAGCTTCTTGAGTGTCCATGGCCTGCCCTCGTCATGGTCTGTGGTCAGGTACGGCACATAGAGTTCATGAACTGACCCGCCGATTCGAGGACTCTGAAAGGCCTCCAACAGGGCGTAAAGAGGGCCTAGATGACACCTTTAGAGTGAGAGCACGCTCAACAGCGGACTTACTGTGGGATGGTTGCGGCAGTCGCCATCAGGAGGTGTCCCGTGCCTCGGCCCACAGGCAACGTCCGACTCAAGGCCGCCCGTGTAGCAGCGGGCTTCAACTCACAGCAGGACTTGGCCGACGCCCTGACCAGTAACGCAAGACAAATGGGCATTCGCGGCCTGTCTGTCGGCGTACGGCAGGTTCGGCGCTGGGAGTCGGACAACCCGCCTTGGCCGCAACCGGACTGCCAGCGTGTACTCGTACACCTGCTGGGTCAGAGCATGGAGGCACTCGGCTTCACGCCGCCGTGGGGCTCGGACGGATCACATCCCAGCCACCCCCGGCGCACGCTGGTAGCCGGTGGCGTGTCCTCCGTCGGACGGGCCGTGGTACCCGGACGAGCCGTCGTGGCGCCTCAACCAGCCACAGCTGGTGTGGACTTCGAGGCGGTGACACGCTCCCACCGTCGGCTTTACTGGTCTGTCGCCCCGACCACGCTGCACCCCGCCGTCATCGCGCACGCGACGCTGGGCTGCGCTTTGCTCCCCGAGACGACGGATTCCACGCGCCGCACGATTGCGGCCGCGCTGGGGGAGACGTATCTTCTCGCAGGCCGGATCGAGTTCTTCGACCTCCGCGAACCAAGCACGGCTAACGACACCCTCCTCCTGGCGTTGCAAGCCGTGGGTGAGGCCGACGACCCGCTGCTCGGCTCCGCGATCATCGCCCACATGGCGTTCATCCCGGGCTGGGCGGCCGATCGTGAAGCGGCCTTGGAGCGAATGATCGCGGCACGCACGTACGCTCGCCGCGCCCCCGCTTCCGCGGAATTCCTTGCATGGCTGGACGCGGTGGAAGCCGAATGTGAGACCCGGTGCGGCAACGCTCGCACCGCCCTGCATCTGATCGGGCACGCCGAGGACATCCTGAAGACCGGCAACGAACACCCCTCGCCCGAGTGGATGGACTGGTTCTCCCCGGCCCGGCTTGCGGCGTTCAAGGGGAACACCCAGATGACTGCGGGCCATCTCCCGCAGGCGCGCGAGACACTGCTCGGCGTCCTGGACGCGATGTCGCCCGCCGAAGACAAACAGCGCACCGTCGTCTACGGCGACCTGGCAGCCGTCGAGGCGGCGTCCGGAAACCCGGAGCAAGCCTGCGAGTACGCGGGACGAGCCCTCGATCAACTGGCCATCACCTGGTACGCGACGGGCATGGATCGCGTGCGCGAGGTCCGCCGCACGTTGACCCCGCACCAGCATCAGCCCTGCGTCCGTGCCCTCGACGACCGGCTCTACGACTGGTCGACGACCATCAGCGCACTGGGCCGTTGAACTCTCGGATCCGGGTGGGCAGTTCGAGCAGGCTGTCGACACGGAAGGTCGGCAGCTCCGTGGCCTCGCGACCGTTCCATTGGATGGTGGCCCACGGCCCGCGACGCACGAGCGCGGTGTGCATGCCGGCCTCGCGGGCCGGGTGGATGTCGTTGTCGCATCGATCACCGACGTAGAGAATCTCGTCGACATCGAAGGGCGCCGCATCGGCGACCCGCTTGAAGAACCCGGGATCGGGCTTGCTGGCACCCCAGTCGTCCGACGTACCGATCAGGTCGACGTCGTCGGAGAAGAGCGACCGCAGGATCCGCCCCGCCCGCACGGTCTGGTTGCCCGCGATACCGAGCCAGAGTCCGTCGGCACGGAGCTGGGCGAGAGCCGGGCGGACGTCTGCGTACAGATCCGCTTCGCCGAACGTCTCCGGTTTCCCGGCAGTAGCCCGCTTCTCGCGCTCCTCGGAGAGGTCGAAGCCGGGCCTGAACTCCTGGAAGGTCTCCCGGTAGTCGCGCCCCTGCGCGACGACAGCCCCGAACATTGCGTGGAAGGTGTGCCGCGGCACACCCAGCCAGTCGGCCCAGGTTCCGTACTCACGGGTTTCGTCTACGAGGCACTCACCGACGTCGAAGACCACTGCGCGCATCATGGGGGCAGGGTAGCGAGACACGATGCGGGGACTCGCCCGGAGACCCGGTGCACCACGTCGTGGTGATCGCGATTCTTGAAAACGACTCCAGTACGCAATCGGGCCACCGAGGAGAACGCGCGCAAGGACGCGGAGGCTGAGCACTAGCTTGGTCTGGGACCTATGAGTCTGCCGCAGACACTGGGCGTCGTGGCGGAGGGGCCCCTGCCGGCCTGGCCCCTTCTCGCTTCCTCAGAGGGAATCGGACCCACGACACTCGGCTTAAGGGGCTCGATCAATGGCTGGCTTGTCCTTCTCGAGCTGACCACCAGTCGCCCTGATCAGGGTTGTGTTCACCTGGCACAGTGCCCATCAGGGCTCAACTCTGATTTACGCCGCTCGTACGTTGTCTCCGCCTCACTGCTCTGGCCACGTTTTGGGCTGCTTTGTCTGGATCTTCGTGTTCCCAAACGCGGAGGACGAGCCAACCGGCGTTGCGCAACGCCTCGTTGGTCTCGGCGTCGCGGGCTCGATTTCCGGCGATCTTTTCCCGCCAGAAGGTCGCGCCTTTCTTTGCGGGCCGGTGGTGTTCCGGGCAGCCGTGCCAGTAGCAGCCATCGACGAAGACGGCGACGCGGGCCTTGGTGAACACTACGTCGGCGGTCCGACGCAGGTCAGGGATCGGCCTGACTCCTACGCGGTATCGCAGTCCGTGTCTGTGGAGCGCGGACCGCAACAGCTTCTCGGGCTTCGTGTCACGTCCCTTGTTGGCGGACATGACCGCTCGGGAGGCGGGGGAGGACGCCCACGAGTCGGAGGGAACGGTTTCGGTGGTCACGTAACCGGCGGCGTGGGCCATCTCCCATGCCTGCGTCAAATTCGCGGCGCGAGTCGCGGCGTCCACCTCGCCGACATAGCGTTCCTGTGTCTCACCATCTTGAGACCACCGCAGGTAGGCGCGGATGCGGCGGGTGCTGCGGTACAGGCGCAGCGCGATGGACGCGCGTGCGTATCGGCCTTCGCCGAGGTCGACCGCGCGTGTGAGGCGGCTGCCGGCGGCCCGGTCCTGCTCAGCCGCTCGGGCCTCCCTGCTCATCCCCACTCTCGGCTTCCACGCTCGATCGGGAGGCATTCGATCCTTCCAACGCCTCTGCCGATCTCTCGTGGTTTCGGTCACTTCCGCTTCTCCGGGTCCTCCAGTGCCCCAACCGACTTGAGAGCGTCAGCGACGGCGTTCGCGAAGACCGTGCCGAGCTTGACGGGCACGGCGTTCCCCAACTGCCGCATCTTCTCTCCTCGCGGGCCGTCGAGAATCCAACGGTCCGGGAACGTCATGACTCGCGCGGTCTCACGCACGGTCATGTAGCGGTATCCGGTTCCGCCCCCCGCGTTGACGAAGTTGACGTTGTCGAGTTGAATCACGGATTCACCGCCCGGCACGCCGTGCACACCCGCCTTCACGGTCTTCGCGGGTCGGTCCAGCACGTTCGGGGTGTGCCCGGTATACATGCGGGCACCAGGCCATCCGACGTGATCAGGGATGTCCCCCACTTTGAGCTTCTTCTCGACGGCTTTCTCCGTCACGGGCGGAAGCGGCTTTCCCTCATTCTCGTCGATTCCCGCGATGGCGTCACGCAGGGTGCGCCACGGCTCCAGTTTCAGCTTTTCCTTGACCTTCTTGTTCTCGTAGTCGAGTTCCGGAAGGTTGGCAATAACGCGCTTGCGAACATCGGCGGACACCTTCTTGTGTCGCTCCGTCCAGTATGGTCCGCCCTCGCGCATGGAGTGGATCAGCGATTCCTCGGAGTGTGTCTCCTTGGGCATGAACTCGTCCCAGTTGACGCCAAGGTCGGCGCGGAACGCGACGATGATCACTCGATTCCGAATCTGAGGTACGCCGTAGGCGGCGGCGTTGACCTCCATCTCCTTGACTGTGTATCGCTCCGAAAGATCAACCGAGTCGTTGGCGATCAGCTTCTCAAGGAGTTCGTTGTGTTCTTCCCACGTAGCCTCCTTGTCGCGCTCCACGAAGGGGAGGCTCAATTCATTCAGGATGTAGTTGAAATACGGTTTGAAAGACGGGCGAAGCAGGCCGCGTACGTTCTCGCAGATAACCGCCTTGGGTCTCATTTCCCGAATGGCGCGGAACATCTCTGGGAACATGTTTCGCTTATCTTCCGTGCCCTTGTGGACTCCCCCAAGGCTGAAGGGTTGGCAGGGTGGCCCCCCTGCGAGAACGTCGACCTCATCACTGACGCGGTCGGTGAAGCTGATCTCACTCACGTCGCCCGGGACGAGCGGCCATCCCCTCTCCGGATCTTTGGGGTCCGGTGGGTTGTCCCTCAGGGACTGGCAGGCTCGCGGGGCCAGTTCATTCACCAGGAGCGGACGGAAGCCCGCAGCGTGCACAGCCAGCGCAAGCCCCCCGCCGCCGGCGAACAGCTCGACACAGGTCCCCACCTCTTGGCGCTCTTCTCGCAGCTCAGGCATGAGAGAAGCGTACCGCGGAGTTTGCGATCATCAAGTCGTTTCAAGGAAGACAGGCAACATGCGCCTCGTTTTCACCGGTTAAGGTGATCTCGATCACTCACCCGAAGGGAGCTCAGGCCTTGCCGCTGGAGAATCACGCCGAGTTCAAGCTGAGCATCACGAAGGCGCTCGGTGATCAGCTGGCCGCAGCCCTGGAGACGCTTACTCCCGCACCCTTGACCGAGGAGAATATAAGCCTCCTACCGCGCCACAAGGGGGTGTATCAGCTTCACCGGCACGGTGAGCCCGTCTACATCGGGAAGGCTGATGCCACCCTCGGGCAAAGGTTGAGGAAGCACCTCAAAAAGCTCAGCGGACGGGAGAACATCCACTTGGAGTGGATGACCTTCACGGCTTTGTCGGTGGACGAGGATTTCGCGGCGGTAGCTCCAGAAAAGCTCCTCATCGACAGGTTTCAGAGCAACGGCCAGGCGCCTTGGAACGAGAACGGTTTCGGCATCAATGATCCCGGGGTTGAGCGCGACACCACGGTTTTCTCAGATGATCACTTCGATCAGCTCTATCCCGCCAATCTTGAATGGGTGATAAGCGACCTGCCCCAAGGAACTCAAAACCTACGCTCCTTTTTGAAGTTCGCCAAGACGACGCTGCCCTACACGTTCAGGTATGCGTACAATCGAACTCAGAGGGAGAGTTTCTACGAGCAGTTCGAGGTAACCATCGGACAGCCCGAGATGACGGTGAATGAGTTCTTTCGTTTCGTGAGTTCCCAGTTGCCTGATCCATGGCAGATTATGGTGCTTCCTGGATACGCTGTTATGTATCCGAGGGAGCTGTACTCCCAGAGTGCACGAAGGCTCTACATCGCCGGTCAGGAACTCCCGCCTAGGGCTGCGAATTAATCACAGACAAATGCCCCGCCCGCGGTGTGAAGCCGTGGGCGGGGCGCGTTGTGCTACGGGTTGGTGTTCTGTCGCGGGGCGTCGACGGCGGCGAGCACTCCTCGTGGATTGGAGAGGTGGCTTGCCTCAATGGTGCGGACGCGGCCGGCGCACTGGCTGTGGTTCTTGGGCTTGGCGAGGGACTCCGGCACCGGGGCGCCCCCGTAATGGATCTTTTACGCTGCGGGTGGTCGTGATGCGAGCGAGCGGGCAGCGTCGTTCAGGGGATGCGTCCGGGTTGATCACACGATGCGCTCGGTGCGGCGTGACCGGAACGAGAAACATGTTTCTGGGAGCACCAGGACCCCGAGGCGGCCGCGGCGCACGTCGCGCACGGTGTGGGGGAGAACGAGCCGCCGATTTGCGGCGACGCGTCAACACCTGAGCCTGAGGCCTTCCGCGAAGGGCTCCGGCTCAGGTGTCCTCCTGTCCCGGTCCCACAATTTCGGAGTCCCCGCAAACGCCGGACGGATTGTCAGTGGTCGCCTCTAGTCTCGGGGTTGAACGCGTGACTCATCCGAGTCAGGCCGCTTCGCCGTTCGTTGGCGCGCCGGAGTGGCCTCGAGCGCGCCCGATTCGTCAGGAGGGTTCCGCCGGAGTGAAGATCACCCCTTCCGCCCGCGTACTACGCATGCTGGGCGAGATCGAGTTCGACGAGTGGCAGTGCGTGGCCGAGCTGGTCGACAACGCCTTCGACGACTTCAGCGAAATCCTTCGCTCCGGCGTGGAGTGGCCGGACGGCTACAAGGTCAGCGTGTCCCTGCCCTCCTCGGCCAACGGGCAGCTCCTGATCGCTGACACCGGCCAGGGCATGACGTACGAGCGCCTGGAGCGCGCGGTGCGGGCCGGCTGGTCTGGCAACGACATGCACGACAAGCTGGGTCTGTTCGGTATGGGCTTCAACGTGGCCACCGCCCGCCTCGGCAAGCGCACCCGCGTTTTGACGACCCGCCCCGGCGATACCGAGTGGATCGGCGTCGAGATCGATCTCGACCACATCAAGGACGACTTCGAGGCTACGGACATCACCGAGCTGAAAAGTGACCCGGCCGAGCACGGCACGAGGATCGTCATCGACCGCCTCAACCGGACGCGGGCGGACTGGCTGCGTCGCAACGGCCCCGCTCTCCGCAACACGCTGGGCTCGGTGTACTCGTGGATCCTCACCGAGCGCGGCTTCGACCTGTATGTCGGCGGAACCCGTGTCAAGCCGGTCCGCCCTTGCCGCTGGGGTGAGGACCGTTCCGTGCTCCATAACGGCAAGGAACGGATCCCCGCCTACATCCCAATCAATGAGAAGCTTGAAGACGGGCTCGCCTGCGGTGATTGCGGCCAGTGGCAGTTGGTGCGCGGCGACGTTTGCGCCGACTGCGGGAGCGAGAAGCTCACGGTCCGCGAGCGCCGGATCCACGGCTGGCTCGGCATCCAGCGCTATCTCCACAAGACCGAGTACGGGATCGACTTCCTACGCAATGGCCGCAAGATCCTCCGCTGGGACAAGCAACTGTTCACCTGGCATAACCCCGACGGCGTCGTCGGCAACGAGGACCCGGAGTACCCCGTCGACCTCGCCCACCAGGGCGGACGTCTCATCGGGGAGATACATCTCGACCACGTCCCTGTCACGTACCAGAAGGACGCCTTCGAGTACGCGGATCGCAGTTGGCGCAGCGCTGTGGAACTGCTGCGCGGCGTGGCTCCACTCCAGCCCAAGCGGGCCGATGCCCTCCACTACCCGGAGAACGAGAGCCCGCTCGCCCTACTATTCAAGGGATTTCGCCGCAACGACGCCGGCCTGCGTTATCTCGTCCCGGGTGACGGCAGCAAGCCCATCCACGAGGAAACCCGTCGCTGGGGCCTGAAGTTCCAGAAGGGCGACCCTGACTTCGAAACGGACGAGCGCTGGTGGCGGGCGGTCCTCGAGCACGAGGAGCTCAAGAACAAGGGCAAGGAGGTCAAGACGGCGGCCAGCGTCCCGAGTCAGCCTGACGAGCGGGCGGTCATGGACGCCCTCGGCCTCCCCTCCGACGCCCCCGCCTCCGGTGACACTCGGCCGAAAGGGCCAGTGTCCGTCCCCGTCCCCGCCTCACCCGCCGCCAGGGCCATGGAAGACGTGAAGGCTGAGATCGAGACCCGGAGTGAGCGCCTGGCGCGTTACGAGAACGCTTCCACTTTGTACGCCTATCTCAGCCGCCCTTTCGGCCATCCCACCCTCGGCTACCTGAACGTCGAGACCCGTCTACTCGCGGACGGTGAGCGTTTGCTGGACGACGCCGGACAGGCCGTCCCGGTCCTCCTAGACCAGCGCGCGGGCAACGAACTCACCGCCCTCGTCGACCCCGCCCACGAGGTGTTCCGGCGGTTCGGTGCGGACTACGCCGACCTTCTGTTGGTAGAACTGGCCGCTGTCCTGAAGGTCCGCGCGCGTTCCGACTGGAGCCCGTCCCGGCTCGTCGCCGCCATCCGCGCCGAGTCCCTCAAGGACAGCGCGCTCGACGGGACCACGGTCGGCGCCGAAGCCCGCGACTTGCTGGCCGAGGTCCGCCGCCGCCTGGTCGGCGAACTCGACCGGACAGGCAAGTCCGACACTGCCTTCGGCCACCTCACCCATGAGGAGGTCACCGCCACCGAGGAGTCGATGATCGCCTCGGGCCGTGTCGGCCAAGTCGGCCGTCTTGGCGAAGACGGCGGGTTCGTCTCGTTCGCCCCCGCCCTGGCCTTGGTCCGGCTGGTCGAGGCGATGCCCGAGGCGTTCTTGGACGGCCGTGTCTTCCGGGGCCCGTACAACGGTGTGACCTCCAAGTCCGCGAAGTCCCTGAGCTTGGCCCGTGTCACGGGCTATCTCGCAGACGTTGCCACCATCGGCACGTTCGCGGGGGAGGCCACGGCCCTCCAGCTTCAGCGCGCCCGCCTCAGCGTCACCCTCCTCGCCGACGAACTGGCTGGTGAGGAGTGAAAGCCGCGTTCCTGGCGGCCGCCGAACTGCGTGACGGCGGCCCGGCGGGACTGACCAAAGCGCTCGAGCGGACTCTCTGGCACCTGGGCTTCCATGACGTGCGTGTCGTGGATGGCGCCCATGACCACGGAGCGGACCTCCTCGCTGTCCGGGACCGCGAGCAGTGGGTGTTCCAGAGCAAATGGAAGGCCCACGGCACAGCGGACCATGCCGGCGTCGACGACCTCGAGCGCGCCCGCACCCACTATCGGGCCGACAAAGCCGTCCTGGTGACCAATACGAACATTGCGGCGTCAGCCGAGGCGCGGCGCCGGGCCCTGGCGGGCATCGGCGTCGACATCGTCCTCTGGCACGGGGCAACCCTCGACGCCATCGGTGAGCGCATGCCCGACATTGTGCCGAGCCGTTACGCGCTGCGGCCCTATCAGGCTCGGGCCGTGGAGGCCATCGAGCGCGACCTTGGCGCCGAGGGCTCGGCGCTGCTAGTCCTGGCGACCGGCCTAGGCAAGACGGTCGTTGGCGGCGAGGTCATTGGAAACCTCCTGAAAGCCCGCCCGGATGCGAACGTCCTCGTCGTCGCCCACATGCGCGACCTCGTCGAACAGCTCGAGAAGGCGCTCTGGCGGCACGTCCCGAAGAGCGTCCCCACTCGCCTCCTTACCGGCGATAGCAAGCCCAGGGACTTGGATGGCGTAGTCGTCGCGACCGTCGAATCCGCGCTTGCTGCGGCGCGTACCGGCTACCGGCCTGACCTCATGATGATCGACGAGACTCACCACGTGGCCGAGACCGGCAGGTTTGCGGAACTCCTCGATCTGTGTGGGACTTCGGGGCGATTCGGAGTCACCGCTACCCCTTGGCGCGGCGACAAGTTCGACATCACCGCCCGCTTCGGTCACCCCAGCTTCAAGATGGGCATCGCCGAGGGCATGGCCGCCGGCTTCCTGTCCGCCGTCGACTACCGGCTCTACGCGGATGGCGTCGACTGGGACGTCGTCAAGGAGATCAGCCGTCACGGCTACTCCATCAAGGACCTAAACCGGCACCTCTTCCTGCCCCAGCGGGACGAGGAGATCGTCGAGCACCTGCGGGCCGCTTGGCGGGAGACCAGCGAGCCCCGGGCCATCGTCTTCTGCCAGACGATCGATCACGCCGAGCACATGGCGGGACTCCTCGCGGTCTCCGACCCGCAATGGGTCAATGCCTCCTACCTCCATAGCGGCCTACCGAAGCGTCACCGCAACGTCCTGCTGAACGAGTTCCGCCTGGGTCGCGTCCCCGTGATCACCTGCGTCGACGTGTTCAACGAGGGTGTCGATGTGCCGGACGTGAACCTCATCGCCTTCCTTCGCGTCACCCACAGTCGAAGGATCTTCGTGCAGCAGCTCGGCCGCGGACTGCGTCTCAGCCCTGGCAAGAAGGCCCTGAAGGTCCTCGACTTCGTGACCGACATCCGCCGCGCCGCGGCAGCCCTGAACCTGCGCCGGACTCTGGAAGCCGAGGAGGCCGAACACCTGGAACTCCCCCACACCTCACGGATCGAATTCCAGGACGGGACCGTCGGCTCCCTCATGGACATGTGGATCCAGGACGCCGCCGACCTCGAGACCGCGGCGGACGAGGTCCGCCTCCAGTTCCCCCTACCGAGAGGAATACTGTGACTGACTACAAGATCCCCAGCGATGTCGAGGCGGCCGTCGTCACCCGGATCTACGAGTACGCCGACGAGGCTCGCTGGACCCATCTGCAGGACGCCGACCGAACCCGCCTGTATCAGGAGTGGACGGACGATCCCGAAATCGGGGGCCGGCTGATCGGGTTCGTTGGGCAGACCGCGAACATCCGGCCCTGGCTCAAGGATTGTCCGATGAAGGAGTACGGGCGGGCCCGTCGCGGGGTCGGCAAGTACGCCAAGTACGTCAAGAACCGGGCCGCGACGCTCGACGAGATGGTTGAGAAAGCTCTGGGAGTGGAGTGGGAGATCGTCCCCGGGTCCAAGCGGCAGAAGCCGATGCGTGCCAAAGTCCGCAAGATCGGTTACGAGGACGACGAGCGAAACTTCGTGGCGGGCGCCGCGTCGAGTCTCAAGCACCTGGTGTGGCCTGCCATCCTCGACCGCTCAAGTGGCGAGACGTCCCCCTGGATGATCTGCGTCGTCGACCCCTTCCTCGATCCGCTCACGCTCGAGCAGAAGGCGGAGCACCAGCGCATAGCCGCCTTCCTCGGCGTGCGGATCATCTATTTCAACGAGATGTAGGGGGAGTTCATGAGTGACGGCGATTGGATAGTCCGAGCATGGCACTCGACCGAGCTCGACGACCGTGACCGGGCCGTCGCCGCTGCCCGGGCGGCGGGACGCACCCTGGGCGACGTCGGGGACGAGCACGGTATGAGTCGGGAGCGGGCGCGCCAGATCCAGGTTCGCGTGCAGCGAGCGCTCGCGGCTGCGGCCGATGCCGTCCACGGCGGCTGGCGCTCGACGACGCGCGCCGCTGGCGAAGCGCCGGCCACCCCCAGAGCGGCCTTTGCGGCGGCCCTCGGGGTACCAGACCACGTCGCGCTCGATTCGCTGCTGCCCGAGGCGGGCCTCGGCGCGCCGCGCACCTGGGCGGGCCCGCTGCACGGCTGGTGGACCACCCGCCCCGACGCACTCGACGCCGCACTACGCGAACTGGCGGAGACCGCCCCCCTGCGCGGCGACGAACTCGGCCAGGCCGCCACCGCGGTCGGCGTGCCAGAGGACCTTCCCCTGGCCCGTCTCCTCGCCGACTCAGGATCCAGGCTCGCGCTCAGCCCCGACGGACACTGGGTACGCCGTAGGGCACGGGGGCGCGACGCCGCGTACCTGTGGCTGCTCGAGGCCGGGCGCTCGTGCACGGCCGACGAGCTGCTCAGACCTATGTCCGCGACCACTGTGGCGGCCGTGCGGGAGGCGCTACGCCGCGACGACCGATTCATCCAGATCCGGCCCGAGGGGACCTGGGGCCTGACCGAATGGTCCCATCTGCGGCTCACGCCGTATGCCAACGCCGTCGAGGCCCTGGTCGCGGTGGTCACGGAGTCCGGCCCGATCTCCCAGGCCTCCCTCTTTATGAGGGTGACGGAGCTTTACCCCGTCACCCCATGGCGGCTCAAGCAGTGCCTGCTCAGCGACCAGATCGGTGAGACTGCCGATGGCCTCGTCGACCTCGTCGCCCGGGGCGCCCGACCGATGGAGGAGGAGGAACCGCCCCAGCCTGACTCGATGGCTCTCGAGGGCGATGTCCTCGGCGTCCGAATCACCGTCAACCGGGAAGTCATGCGTGGCAGCGGTGTCGGTGTGCACTCCTGGCTGACCTGGTGCCTCGGCCTGCGCCAAGCCCCCATGAGCCGCACGTTCGCCACCGTCGACGGCCATGCACCCCTCACCGTCCGCCGCAGTACCAGCAATGCCCAGGTCTCCAGCCTCCGCCGCCACGCCCTCGAACTCGGGATGGTGGAGGGCTGCGTGCTCGCTCTCCTCCTCCGCCTCAGTGACGAAACCGCCCAGGTCCGGCACGGATGCGCGGAGGGCGCCTGTCCAGCGCGGGCGGCCGTGTCCCACCATGGATCATCGAGGAGAACGGCTCGACTTTGATCTCCCGTTTCCATCAGCCAGGCCTCTGATCGTGGTGTTGTCGCGATCCTCGGTTCCCCGTCGGCAGTGTCGACCATGTGTCTAGGTCGGCTCGGGTTCGGAGGCTCTCTTGGTCACGCGGAGTGATGCTTGCGTGTGCGACGTGATGCGACCGTCTTTTGGTTGTTTAGTTGACGTATTTGAATCGAAGATGATCGAGTCGGCTAACGTCTGACCCATGCCTCTTCGTGACTTGCTCATCCGCATAGCGGAGATCTACGACGCTACCGCCCTGGCCTCCAACGACGTGCCTGCTCAGGTCCTCCTTCGTGGAGTGAAGGAGAGGGATGATCTTCCGCTGCCGCCAGGCTTCACCGCAGACGGTCACGGGGGACAGGGGTTCGCGAGTAGCACCCCCTGGATCGGGGTGTATGACCCTGCGATCAACGCAGAACCACACCAGGGTCTGTATCTGGCATATATCTTCAGCGAGGACCTATCAGCGGCAACGCTGACGTTGCAGCAAGGGGTGACGCGTCTAAAAAAGAGCTTTCCTCGACGACCAGAGTTGAGGCGGGAACTGCGCACGCGAGCTAAGCGACTACGAGCCGCGCTTCCGCCGGATCTGGCATCGAGTTGGAGCCACCAGCCCGATTTTGGCTCTAAGGACTGGCGTCCGCGGTCGTATGAAGCGGGCAGCGTGGCGGCGCGGCGATATGAGATCTCGAACCTACCGCCCGAAGAGATTCTGCAAGCCGATTTGCTGGAGGCTTCCAAGCTGCTCCATGATGTGGCCGCAGCTCAACGTATCTTTCTTCAGATGCCAAGAGCTGATGAGCCCATTGTGGAATACGTTCCCGAAGAGCATGAGACTAACGACCCCCTCGATAGGTTCTGTCCCAAGGGCAGCAGCGATTACTACGTCCATCTGAAGGGTGGGAGACGTCGAAGAACGCGACGGCATGAAGAGCTCATAAAGGACTTCGGATTTCATTCTGTAGCATGCGGATATACGCCCATAATCGCTGGTATGCATCCGCGGGACCTCGTCCTACGCCGAAGCGATTCGATCTCACAACGTGCGTGGCTGGTCGAGGGTAAGGCGGTAAAAAATGGAAATGCAACCAACGCGGTGCGCCAGGCTGTAGGTCAGCTTTTCGAGTACAGCCACTTCTGGCATGAAAAGCGAGATGAGCCCAAACCTTATCTCATAGCGCTCTTCACTGAAGGTATAGGGCATTACGCGGAATACCTCGAAGATCTCGGCATTGCTTCGGTTTGGCGCGAAGGTGATGAGTGGGGTGGCTCGCCCAGTGCCACCTCATGGGGGTTGACAGCGAACTCCGAAGGTCGGGTTAATGATTCTTGGAGCTCGTAAAAGGATCTTGCTGAGGTGCCACGGTCGGGCGTGACCGTTGTGACGACCTGATCGTTCGGTGGGTGTGACGACTCGGCCCTGGATCGTGGACGATGAATTGTGGGCGCTGATCGAACCGCTGCTGCCGCCCTGCCAGACTCATCTGTGAGCCGCATGGCACCTTTACTGAAGGCCTATGGGCAGACCTCCTCGATCTACATGACGTCGCTCTTCCGAAGCCCAGTAGCCCCTCTTACTCATCACTGTTTTGGTCATCTTCATCGTCGAAATGTTCAACGTCGCTCTCTGCTACGGCGCTGGTCGTGTGAGCGGCTCGCCAAGTTTCGGATTCTGCCGAGACACCGAACGCCGCGTTTTCCTCAATGAAGGCATCTGGTCGATAGACGATGGGACGCTTGTCCTTGTTTGCCTTGGGCGGGAGTGACCAGATGGCTTGGTACCTGCGCTCGCGCAGCTGCGCGAGCGCATGGTCGCGGTCAACGCCAGGGGTCATAAGCGACACGGCGATGCCTTCCTTAATGCGAACCTCGATTTCGTTACGGGTCAGGAGCCGGTTGCACAAGTAATTAGCGGCACGTGGGCGGCCAGGATGCAGGGTGTCCCAGAAGGACCTGGGATTCGTGCGTGCTTCGCCCGGGGGATTCGAACCGAAACCAGTAAGCAGTGTGTTCCAGAGGACTGGGCTATAGGCGCGCAGCAGGGCCCTTTCGCCCAAGACGATCCATACATCGTCCAGGAGTATGTAGCGTACGTCGAAATCTTCAACCGAGAGATTGCTCGCTTCGCTGATGCTGGTCCGGTGTTTTTCTATGCGCTTGTACAGTTTGGGCTTTCGCTCGCTTGGTGAGTCACCGTAACTGCTGTTTCCCGCCTCAGCCTTGCCCACATAAAGCGGCACGAGCGTCTCGCTCAGGTCCTGATAGATCGGCAGGTTGCCTCGGTAGTAGAGCGCGTACAGGCCCGCTCCCGTGAACGGCTGCAGGCCCGTTAGCGCCACTTGGGGCTGGGCCTCCAGCGCGCTGCGCAGGTTCTCGCTCGTCTGGGCGAGTCCCAGGGGGTTGAACCGGCCGTATGGGTCGCCGGATGACGCGTCCGGAGAAGAGATCGACATGCCGAAGATCCTAGAGACCCTCTGTCTGGATGGAGGGCTGGGAGTCGTGACGGTCTCCGTGCGGTGAGGAACTATCGGCAGTTCGCCACTCGGCACTGCGGTTGGCTACAGACTGAGCGCTCAGAAGAGACTGAATCTTGTACGCCGCCATCAAGTCGCTGACCTGCGGTGTAGCCCGAGCGCCTCGCGCTGGCTATCGAACGCCACCGTGGGCTCACCGGACGGTGTTCTTCCGGTGTGCCGTGGCACACGGACGGATCGCGGCGAACAATCGTTGCTGACGGCTGCGATGGGCGACTTGAGGACAGTTGAGCTGGACGTGACCTGACATGCGAAGATTCTGCGCTGAAAGATGATCGTTTTTGGTCGGTCATCCCTCGGTGCCTACGAGCTGGGCGACGCCGCAGATGAGCACTGCCCGTACTGCACGTACCGCACATCGTCATAGTTGCCGTCGGACCGCCCGCTTCCTGGCCAGTGTCGTGCCTCCACGGCCCGCCTCAAGGGCGCTCCGCTGGCGCTCCGCGTCGCCTGGCGGCGATCGGCCTGCGGCCGACCCTTGACCCGGGCCGTTCCAGCACGGGGAAGAAGCGAGCGGGTGCCCCGGAAAGGCGGGGGCCCAGGTCGGAGGGGGTTCTGTGGGCTGCGTGGCGGGCCGAGGTGACGGGCGCGTTCGCGGGATGGGGGCACGCCGGGACGGTTCAGCGTCCTGCGGGCCGGTGGAGCAAGCGACCGGCAGGGCCGTTGGAGGCGGCGACCGGCGGGGCCGTGGAGGCAGCGGCCTACGGCCCGGCGGAGCACGCGACCTACGGCACGGCGGAGCGACCTGTGGCCCGGTGGGTGGGGGTACGCACCCGTCCGGTGGGAGCGGAGGGTGCAAGTGGAGTGTTTGTGTCAACCGCGAGGCCCAAAAGCCCAGGTCGAGTGGCGGCGGAGTGGAACAGCCGCTCCAATCGTTCGCGGAAGCCGCCTCGCCGGTCGTAGGCCGCCGGCCCACCCGTGGTCCCGTCCAGCCGAGGCTGCCCCGCCTCCGCTTGCCGCCCTACGGCGAGCTCAGCCCCCCTCCCGCCGAGCTCAGCCCCCTCCCGCGAGGCGGCCGAGCCGCCGCGCCCTCCCCCCTCGCGCCGCGAACGTCGTCCCATCCAGCGACAGCAACCCCTTCGCCCGGCGACGCTTCCTCCGACGCGGCGGATGTCTCGTACCTCGTACGACGGGGCAGTCCCCTCCTCACGATCCGCAGGTTCGGCGGGCCGGATGACGTCGGCTCTCGAAGCTACGCGCTGTGGGTGAGTGCCGCGGCCTCAGTAGGAGTTGTTGGCCTGCCAGTACGCCCAGGCGTCGCAGGGGCTGCCGTAGCGGTCGTTCATGTAGTTCAGGCCCCACTTGATCTGTGTGGCGGGGTTGGTCCGCCAGTCGGCTCCGACAGAGGCCATCTTGGAGCCGGGGTAGGACTGTACGAGACCGTATGCCCCGGAAGAGGGGTTGACCGCCAGGTAGTTCCAGCCGGACTCGTGGTCCACGATGTTGCTGAAGCACTGGAACTGGTCGCCGGGCACTATCTGCCGTGCGATGGCCTGGACTTGGGCGGTGGTGTATGAGGACTGCGGCGTCAGGATGGAGGTGCCTGTCGCCGAGGAGTCCGTCGATGAGCTCGTCGAGTTCGACGAGCTGCTGGCCTTCCGCTGCGCCTCCTGGCGGTCCTTGGCGTCCTGAAGGGCCTTCTGCTGGGCCGCCTTCTGCTTGGCGACGGCGTCCTTCGCGGCCTGCTTGCGGGCCGTCTCCGCCGCGGTTTTCCTTGCGCTGCTGTCCGCGGCGATGGCCTGCGCGTCGGCCTGCTGGGTCAGTGAGGCCGACTGGACCTGGGCCTGCTGCCCTACGGGTAAGTCCGCGAGGAGGGTCGCGTCGCTCGCCGTCGTTTCCGCGTCGTTCGCCGGCTGACCGGTGCTGCTCTGGGCAACTCCCGTAACGGCGCCGACAGTCGTGACCGCTGTGGCAGAGGCCACCGCGAATCCCCGTACTAAATTCCCGCTCACACCTTTTCCTTCCAGCATGGCTAGATCAAGAGTTCGAGCGTGGCAAGACTAGACGGTTGAGCGGCCGTACTTGCGGAAACGGCTCAATACCGCGGCTCTCAGTCGAGACAGAACTCGTTGCCCTCGATGTCCTGCATCGGGATGCACGCATCGTTGCCGTCGTAGAGGGTATGCAGGTGTATCGCGCCGAGCGGGAGCAGTCGTGCGCATTCGGCCTCGAGTGCGGCGAGGCGCTCTTCCCCCACGAGTCCGGTGGCGACCCGCACGTCAAGGTGCACCCGGTTCTTGACGGCCTTCCCTTCGGGGACGCGCTGGAAGTACAGTCGCGGGCCCACACCTGAGGGATCAACGCATGCGAACCATGAATCCCGCTGCTCAGGTGGCTGCGAGCGCTTGAAATCGTCCCAGGTGGCGAACCCCTCCGGGGGCGGCGGTACGACGTACCCCAACACCTCGCACCAGAAGCGAGCGAGGCGCTCAGGTTCCGCGCAGTCGAAGGTGACTTGGAACTTCTTGATCGACGTCATCGGTCCACCATATTGGGGCGTGCTATTCACCAGATCGCCTGAGACGCGGTCACCACTGGCCGATGACCGGCGCGTCGGGTTCCTGTTGCCGCCACATCTCGGTGAGGCGGGCGAGGCGTTTCGTGGCGGCGAAGCCGTGCAGTGCCGCCACCTTGCCGTCGGTGATCTCGAACGCCGCGGCGCCTACGATCCGGTCGTCGAGTACGGCGAGTACGGCGGGCCAGCCGTTGACCTGGCCGATGTGGAACGTGGGCGAGCCGCCGGCCAGGCGTCGCTTCGCGGGAGTGGGTTTGAAGGCGGTCCGCATGATGGCGGCGACGCGCTCGGGGGTCTCGTAGCGCTGCAGCGTCCTGGAGAGGCCCGCGCCGTCGGAGATCGCGGTCGCGTCGTCGGTGAGGAGCGCCACCAGGCGTTCGGTGCGGCCCGAGGACGCGGCGGCGAGGAACTCCTCGAGGACCTTGCGCGCGGATGCCGGGTCGACCTCACCGCCGCCGCGGCGCGCGGCGGCGACCCGGCGCCGGGCCCGGTGGACGTGCTGCTGGCTCGCGGACTCCGAGATGTCGAGGATCTCGGCGATCTCGGAGTGGGGGTAGGAGAACGCCTCGCGCAGGACGTAGACGGCCCGTTCGACCGGTGAGAGCCGCTCCATCAGGGTCAGGACGGCGAGCGACACCGATTCGCGCTGCTCGAAGGTGTCGGCCGGGCCGAGCATCGGGTCGCCGTCGAGGAGGGGCTCGGGCATCCAGGCGCCGGCCGCGCGTTCGCGGCGTACCGGTGCCGAACGGAGCCGGTCCAGGCACAGGTTGGTGACGACCTTGGTCAGCCACGCCTCCGGCACCTCGATCCGCTCCCGGTCGGCGGCGTGCCAGCGCAGGTACGCGTCCTGCACGATGTCCTCGGCGTCGGCCGCCGAGCCGAGCAGACGGTACGCCAGCGAGGCCAGCCGGGCCCGGCCGGCCTCGAAGCGATCAGCGACGGTGCTCTCCATGCGGTCGACCTTATGCGGCGGCATTCTCGGGCGCGGCAGCGTTCTTGGGCGCGGCAGCGTTTCCGGTCGCGGTGGTAACGGTCGTGGTGGTAACGGCCGTGGTGCCGGCTGCCGTCGTGGTGGCGGTCAGGCGGTGCTTGCGCTTCGGCATGCCGAAGGTCGGGTGCGAGGTGGCCCACAGGCTGCCTCTGAGGATGCCCGCCTTGAGCCGCGCGGCTTTCCGGCCGCCCAGGAACCAGGACTTCGCCCGTACGTCGCCGTCGACCATCTGGAAGATCGCGTCGTACCGCCCGAGGCTGATGTGGTTGCCGATGTAGGTCTTCTTGACGCTCGGAACCCGGCGTCCGGTCAGCCGCGCCACGATCGCGTCCGTCGCCTGCATGTTGGTATGGCCCGCCGAGGCGCAGGACATCGGCAGCGGCCGGCCGTTGTCGCCGATCGCGAAGGCGCTGTCGCCGGCGGCGTAGACGTCGGGGTGCGAGACCGAGCGCATGGTGTCGTCGACGACGATCCGCCCGCCCTCGGTGACCTCGAGACCGGCGGCGGCAGCGATGGGGTCGACAGCGAAGCCGGCCGTCCACACGGTCGCGTCGGCCGGGAAGGAGGTGCCGTCCGCGCCGACCGCGTACGTCGCCTCGACGGCCTCGATGACGGTGTGCTCGTGGACGGTGATGCCCAGCCGGTCGAAGGCCTCGCGCAGGTGGAGCCGGGCCCCCGGGGAGAGCCAGGCGCCCAGCTCACCACGGGCGGCGAGCGCCACCGAAAGACCGGGACGTGACTCGGCGAACTCGGTGGCGGTCTCGATGCCGGTCAGGCCCTCGCCGACGACCAGTACGGTGCCGGCTGAGCCCAGACTGTCCAGGCGGGCGCGCAGCCGCAGCGCCGACGGCCGTCCCGCGACGTCGAAGGCGTGCTCGGCCACACCGGGGACACCGTGGTCGGCGACCCGGCTCCCGAGCGTGTACAGCAGCGTGTCGTAGCCGAGCTCGCCGTCACCGTCCTCGCCGGTCACGGCGACGGTGCGGCGCTCCGGGTCGACCGCCGTGACGCGCGCCACGTGAAGTCGTACGCCAGTGCCGGCGAACACGTCGGCCAGCCGCCGGGTCGCGAGTGCCCGGCCCGCCGCGAGCTGGTGCATGCGCATCCGCTCGACGAAGACCGGCTCGGCGTTGATGACGGTGATCTCGGTGTCGGCGGGCGAGAGGCGGCGGGCCAGGCTCCCGGCGGCGAAGGCCCCGGCGTAACCGGCGCCGAGGACGAGGATGCGGTGCTTCATGATGGGCTCCTGTCTGGTCGCTTGCCCCTTGAGCGGGACAGGGCGGCGATTCCTGACAGGAGCCGGGTGTGATGTGGGTCACCGGATCGGTGCGCTTCCGGCCGCCGAGTCTGCGGTGCGACCCGAGTCCTGCCGCAAGCCCCCTTGCCTGTCCTCCTTCGGTAGCACCACTCCCTCGGCAATACGGCGGACCTGGTTCAGCCCACGGCTCGATTCGCGGTGACCCTCCCGGGTGCGAACTTCGTGGTGTACGGGCCGGTTGGGCCCAGCGAGACAGAGGACCGCACATGCAGCCGTTCCCGCATGTCCGTAAAGCCGCAGCCCGCCCCGGGCGATTACATGGCGTATTGCGGGCCGCCCACCAGCCCGTCGCCGGAGTCTCCCGGCGTCTGCAACGAACGGCCTACGCCGTGATGTTGGTCGTCCTGCCGTCCAGCCTGTGGCGGCTCCCGGCCGCTTTCGATCGTGGGATCGGGATCGGCGAGCGGCTGTACATCGTCTTCCTGTCGGTCTTGTCCGAGGCTCTCGCGTTCACCGCGTTCGGCCTGATCGCTCGGTGGGGTGAGGTGTTTCCGCGCCGGCTTCCGTTGGTGGGAGGCCGCCGGGTCCCGACGATGGCGGCGGTCGTCCCCGCCGCGATCGGAGCCGCTCTCCTCACCTTCTTATGGACCCTCCTCGCCCCCATCACGCAGATCATGGGCACGACGCTCCGTGGTGACGCCCTTCCCGACGACTTCCCGAGCGAGGTCGGCGGCTGGGAGGAGGCCTGGTTCCTCTTCTGCTACACGCCGCTGGTCCTGTGGGGCCCGCTCCTGGCCGTACTGACCGTCGCGTACTGGAAACGCCGACGGGCGCAGTAACGCAGTAACGCAGTAAGTGGAACGGGGTCACGCCCCGTGGCACTCCCCATACGTCCGCCCCGACCCGCACCAGCACCCCGCGCCCCTCTGCGGGGGCCACGCCACCGCCCTCCCCCTCGCCGCCAGCGTCGTCGCGTACTGCGGCAGGAGCTCCGCGTCCCCGGGTGACACGCCCTCCGACGCCGCGAAGGCCTCGTACGACGGGACCGTCCCCGTCACGATCCCCAGGTTCGGTGTGCCGGAGGCGGCAAGCTCCCGCAGTGACGTCTCTATCGTCGCCAGGTGGGTGTCATGCGAGGGGTACTCCGCCGCGAGCGAGGGATACGCCTCCACCAGTTCCGTCAGCTCCCCTGCCGGCCAGTGCAGGACCGCCACCGGGAACGGGCGGGACAGGGCCTCGCGGTAGGTGCCCAGTTCCGCTCGCAGGCGGGAGATCTCCGCCTCCAGCTCCGCCGGGTTGTCCGAGCCGAGGGACCACACCCGCTTCGGGTCGTGGAGTTCGTCCAGGGAGATGGGGGAGGTGTGGAGGGTGTCGGCCAGCACGTCCCAGTCGTCGTGGGTGACTCCCAGCATCCTGCGCACCCGGTGGCGGCCGAAGAGGAGCGGGTGAGTGGAGTACGGGGGTTCCGGCACGTCCGTCAGCAGCAGGCGCGCTCCCTCCGTGAAGGTCTCCTGGGCCTGCTCCAGCTCGTCGTGGGACTCCAGGGCCTCCGCGACGATCACCCACGGTGCCGGGTCGCGGGGAGCCGCCGCGCGGACGCCGTCGATGATCGCGCGGGCCTCCGCCTCGTGGCCGTACTCCCAGAGGTTCGACGCCTTCAAGGCCCGTACCAGGTACGCGTTCTCCAGGCCGTCGGGCTTTGCCAGCAGGCGGTCGTAGAGCGTGGTCGCGGCCGGGCGGGCGCCGGACAGTTCCAGGTGGGCCGCGGCTTGGAGGAGCAGGGCCTCGGCGTCTTCGGGGTACAGGTCGGCGGTCCGCTCCAGGCGTGCCGCTTCGGCGGAGTGGTCGACGTTCTCGGCAGGCGTGTCGGGGCGCATGGGATCACCGTACTGCCGACGGCCGACGAAGAAGAGGCGTGTGCAGGTCAACGGGTGGTGGGGAGTTCGTGGGGGGAGGCGGGGGTGCGCGGGTGGCGGTCGGGCCGTCGTGCCGCGTACGTCATCACCGCGAGCCCGAGCAGGACGATCGCCGCGCCCACGTACAGCGGGGCGGTGTAGCCGAGGCCGGCGCTGATGGCGAGGCCGCCGAGCCAGGCTCCGAGGGCGTTGCCGACGTTGGACGCCGAGACGTTGGCGCCCGCGGCCAGCGGTACCCCGTGGGCGTGGTCGGTGACGCGGGTGATCATGCCGGGGACGCTCGCGAAGCCGAACAGGCCCGTGAGGAAGACCAGGATCACGGACGCCGTATGGCTGCTCGCCAGCAGGCCGAAGGCGGTGAGCGTGGCGGTGAGACCGGCCAGGGAGACGATCAGGGTGAGGTCGCGGTCGTGGTCGGCGCCTCGGCCGCCTGCCATGTTTCCGGCCACGAGGCCGCTGCCGTAGACGATGAGCAGCCAGGCGACGTCCGTACTGGAGAAGCCGGTGACGTCGGTGAAGGTGTAGGCGAGGTAGCTGAACGCGCCGAACATGCCGCCGTAGCCGAGGGCGGTGGCGGTGAGGGTCAGCCACACCTGCGTGGATCGGAAGGCGCTCAGCTGGGCGCGGAGGCCGTCCGCCCGGCCGCCGGCGGGCACCTTGCCCGCCCACGCCGGCACCAGCGCCGCGATGGCCACCGCCGCCACGACCCCGATACCGGTGATCGCCCAGAACGTCGCCCGCCAGCCCCAGCGTTCGCCGACCAGGGCGCCGAACGGCACGCCCAGCACGTTCGCGACCGTCAGCCCGGCGAACATCACCGCCACCGCCCTCGACGCCCGGTCGGGCGGAACCATGCGGCGGGCGACGAGCGAGCCCAGGCCGAAGAACGTGCCGTGGCACAGGGCGGCGACGACGCGTCCGAGCAGCATCACCTCGTAGTTCGGCGCGAGGGCGGACAGGAGGTTGCCGGCGACGAACAGCGCCACCAGACCGACGAGGACGGGCTTGCGGGGCAGCCCGGAGGTGGCGGCGGTCACCGCGATCGCGCCGACCGCGACGGTCAGCGCGTACCCGGAGATCAGCCACCCGGCCGCGACCTCCGACACGGCCAGGCTCCGGCCCACCTGCGGGAGCAACCCGGCGATCACGAACTCCGTCAGCCCGATCCCGAAACCGCCGAGCGCGAGCGCGACGAGCCCGGCGGGCATCCCTCGCATGCCGTCGCGTGCGCCGCCGGGCCTGTCGCCGTCCCTCAGATCGTCACCCCGTCGATCTGCAACGTCTGCACCGCCTTCGCCGCGAACGGCACGCTCACGCTCTTCCCGCTCAGCCGCGTGTCCGAGTACGCCGCGTACTTGTCGCCGCCCGTCGTGACCGTGTTCCAGCGCGGGACCAGGCCGCCCGAGCCGCCCGTCACCGTGGTGAAGCGGGAGAGGTCGAAGGTCAGGGTCTGGGCCGAGGTGGAGGTGTTCACGGCCACGATCACCAGGCGCTTCGCGGTCGCGTCGTAGCCCGCCGCCGCGTAGCTCACGCCCGTGTCGAGGATCCTCATGCCCGGGCGGATGTGACGGCTGAACTGCGCCATCACGTAGTACTTCGGCTGGACCGTCGTCGGCTGGAGGGTGTTCTGGTCGTACGCGATCATCGCCCAGCCCGTCGACGGGTCCATGACCTGCCAGTAGACCCAGGCCGTCGGGTGCAGCCAGCGGAAGTCCATGCACAGGTTGGACGCCATGGTGAGGCCGGTGCCGTCGCTGTCGCCCGTTTCCGAGTTCCACAGCTTCTTGCCGGACGTCGTCACCACGTCGGTGTACAGCAGGTCCCTGCGGCCGCCCGAGCCCTGGTAGCCGTGCACGTTGACCTGGCTGACCAGGGCCTTGGTCGAGGAGTTGAAGGAGGCCCAGGTCGAGCGGGCCGTGTCGTAGTTCGTCTCGTCGGACGCGGAGACCCGCACGCCCGTGAGCCCGCGCTTGTCCAACTCGCTGCGCATGTACGGGAGTACGGCCGCCTGGACCGCTGGGTCCATGTGGCAGCCCTCCTGTGTTCCGGTGGCGGTCCACCAGGTGGAGGCCGGCTCGTTGAAGGGGTCGACCGTCGCGAAGTTCACGCCCCAGTTGGACTTCGCGCGCTGGGCCACGGCCGCCAGGTGGGAGGCGTGCTGGCGGTAGTTCCAGGTCTGGAGGTTGTTGCCGCCGCCCGCCGCGCCCGAGGGGTTGTGGTTGGAACACATCCACCACATGGGGGAGTTGGCGAAGAGTTCGGACACGGCGCCTCGCTGCGTCGCCTTCACCAGCATCGCGCGCTGGTTCGCGTCCGCCGTCCAGTCCCAGGCCGAGGAGGCCGCGTCCTCGTTGTTCCAGTCCTGCCAGAAGCCCTCGATCTGCTTGAAGGCGGGGATGTTCGGCGACTCGGCCATCGTGGCGCCCGCCACGCTGTTCCAGCTGCACGCGCCCAGGTTGTAGCGGGCGATGTTGAGGCCGAGGCCGGGGAGTGTCGTGCCGTTGTAACTCACCGACTTGGTGCTGAAGAAGATGTCGGCGAAGTCGTCCCGGGCGCCGAACACGTTGGCCCACCAGGCCAGCGAGGTGCCCCAGCCCTCCCATGTGCCGTACGACGTCCCGGGGTTGACGGCGATCGTGGCGTCCGCGTGTGCGGTGCCGGTCGCCAGGGCGCTGCCGAGGACCGTCCCGCCTGCCGCGGCCAGCAGGGTTCTGCGTCGGATCATGGCTTGGCTTCTCCGATTCGGTCGGACCGCCGGTCCCTGAACCGGCGTCATGGCCTGTCCCGCTCATGCCAACAGGAAGCATCCGGTGTGGTGTGCGGCTTGTCGAGGGTTGTGACAGCCCTTTTTAAAACCTGTGTACGAAGTACCGAACAGAACAGGCTGGTGACTTGCCGCGCCTCCCCTTATCGTGCGAGCGGCCTGGTGAAGGAGGCGTAGGCATGCGCGTTGCCGTCGTGCCGCACAGCACCCTGCGACGGCGCGCCCTGCGCCGGCGTGCGCTCTGGACCGGGGGCGAACTCCTCGTCACCGTCGGGGTCTTTCTCCTGCTCCTCGTCGCGCACCAGCTGTGGTGGACCAACCGGGAGGCCCGGGAAGGCGCCGAGCGGAAGGTGGAGGCGCTGGAGCGGGAGTGGGCCGGCGGCAACGGCAGCACCAGCCGCGGTGAGTCCGATACGACGGCCGCCCCCGCGCCTGACACCGACACCGACTCCGACCGCGAACAGCCACAGCCCACCCGCGCCCCCCAGCGGCCCGCCACCGCCCCACCCCACCGCTCCCAGGCCTACGCCATCCTCAGCATCCCCCGCCTCCACCTCCGCGTCCCCGTCGCCGAAGGCATCGGGCAGCGGGGCGTCCTCGACAAGGGGTACGCCGGCCACTACCCGCACACCCAACAGCCGGGCCGGGCAGGGAACTTCGCCCTCGCAGGGCACCGGAACACCCACGGCGAGCCCTTCCGGTACATCAACCGGCTGCGCCCCGAGGACACCATCGAGGTCGAGACCAAGGCCGCGACCTACACGTACGCCGTCGACCAGACCCTTCCACAGACCTCGGCCCAGGACTCGGGTGTCATAGCGCCCGTCCCGCGCTCCGGCGCCAGACCTTCCTACGGCTATCAGGACCCCGGCTACTACATCACCCTCACCACCTGCACCCCGGAGTACACGTCCAAGTACCGGCTGGTGGTGTGGGGCAAGCTCGTCTCCATGCGGCCCCGTTACGGACCGGGGCCGGGACGGTGAGTCTCACCGGTGTGGTCGGCCCCACGGGTCGGGGTACCGAATTCCCTGATGCGTTCGACCGCACGCAGGGTTAGGACATTTCAGTGTGTCGGATGCAGGATCCGGAGATGGCCACGCGCAGCCACAGTAAGCGCAGGAGAGCGTATAAGCCGGATGTGGCGCTGCCACGGTTTTCCTTCGAGGTCTCTCCGTGGACTCATCCGGGTCACACACCCGACACAACCACGCCCAAAGTTCCCATAGCAGCAACACCCCGAAAATGACGCCCAACACGATCCACGCGACGGTATCCCCTGCCATGGCTCAGTCCCTTCTCCGCCGCCTTCTCGTTTCGAGGGGCCAGTTATGCCCGTTCGGGGCTACTGCTTGAGGAGAAGCTCACGGCGCCCACGCACCCTGGCTTCTCAGCGAATCCTGTGGGGCCTACCGTCCGCGTCCCAGATGAGATCACAACGCGGGCACTGGACGGGGTCTCGGCCGTATCTCTTCACCTGGGCCTTGGTGACGATCATGATGTCGGGCCGCTTGAACCGGTGCGCGCACGACGGGCAGGCCAGCATGCCGTCCGTCGCACCGCCCCCCAGCGGCGACGCCTCGCCCTCTGACCACCTCACCGCGCGACGGCTGCGCACTACCAACACGCAACCCACTACCAGCGCCAGACCGATCACCAGCCCAACGATCACTACGACATTCACGCCGCACTCCTTGGCCTGCCTTCGCTTCGTAGACCGGAAGACCCTAGCCCCGCCTCCTCGGGACGGGTCCCGAGACGGCGGTGGCGCCGTGGGAGAGGCGTCATGGGTGTGCCACGGACCCAGGCGGAACGACGCTGTCGCCGTTCGCGGCAACACCGCAAGCCATTACTCTGCGTGACGCCCGAAGATGAAGCGCAAGGTCAGAAACTGTGTTAGAGCAGGTGATCTGTGACGCTCTGTGAGGCGTAGCGCTCCTCAGGTGCCGTCGCGGAGCATCGCGCAGAGCGCGTCGGCTCGTCGTCTCGCGGGGCCTGTTCCCGGTGGGGCCGGGGCCTCGGTCTCTCTGGCGGGCTCGCTGCGTTGGCGTGCCGGTCGGAGGCGCGTCGAGTCATCACGCGGCAGCGCCCCAGCCCCCCGATCGCACGATCCGGACAATTGCGGCACGCGGTTTGAAGGGCGATCAGCCGACCGAACGATCGGCGTCCGCCTACCTTCCGACCGTTTCCGGCCGAAGGGCCATGCGTTCGCGCGGGAAACGCTTCACTCCCGAACGGTCGGCGGTCACGCGCCCGCAACGCCGGAAGGTCATAACTGTCCGCATTCGATCTAGTGCAGAGAGTGATGGAGGGGTTGTCATTGCTTTGCCGGGAACGGACGCGACGTCACAAAGCCCCCAACCCGGCATGCGATCCGTAAGGAGGGGCCCCGCCCCCACCCTCAGGAAGGGAATGCCATGAGCACCACCGAAGAGCAGGCCGCCGAAGCCTTCCGGTCCGGTCCCCCGATCATCCTGGCACCCGGCCCACGCACCACCGACCGCATCCCGCCCCCGCCCAACGACGTCTGGGACCTCCCCCATGGCACCGCCTGGGTCTACCACGGCGAGGGCAACGGCCAGCTCACCCGCCCGGTCCTGATGGCGGACGGCTTCAGCACCGGCCCCAGCGACCTCGGCTTCACCTGGGAGCACCTGGAGTACGGCCCGTACCCGCTCCTGAGCGAGCTCCGCCGCAGGGGCCGCGACGTCGTCCTCGTCGGCTACCACGAGCGCAGCGCGTCGATCCTCCAGAACGCAGAGACGGTGATGGCGGCCGTCATTGAGACGATCGACCGCCGTGTCGGCGACCACCCGCTGACCGTCGGCGGCTTCAGCATGGGCGGCCTGGTCGCTCGTTATGCCCTCGCCAAAATGGAGACGGTCGGCATCGAGCACCAGACGCAGCTTTACTACTCCTACGACACACCGCACACCGGCGCCTGGATTCCCATCGCCCTCCAGGCGTTCGCGCACTACACCAAGAAGCTCGACTCTCGCTTCTCGGACCAGATCAACAGCCCGGCCGCCCAGGAACTGCTCTGGAAGCACATCGCGAACTGGGAGGACAAGCCCGCCACCAGCGAGCTGCGCCTGGCGTTCCTGCGCGCGCTGGAGGAAGTCGGCAACTGGCCCCGGGCGAGGGAGACCCGGCTGATCGCCATCGCCAACGGTCCGGACACCGGCGCCGGCAACGGCGTGGCTCCCGGGACCGAGGCCGTCATCGGCAAGGGGCTGGCCGTCATCGGCACCGAGCTGCGGACCCAGTCCGAGGGCGATGACCAACTGGTGGCCAAGCTCCGGGTGGTCACCCTCCCCACCCGGGAGATCCGCACCAGCCAACTGCCCGACATCGACGGCGCGCCCGGCGGCACCCTTCACGGTTTCGGCATCCTCGCCGACGCGTTGAACGAGATCCCGCCCCTGCTGGGCTTCGGCGTCGACAACCCGATCCGCGAGCACTGCTTCGTCCCGGCCGTCAGCGCCATCGCCCTACGGGAGCCGGCCACCCACGACGACCTCTACACCCCGATCAGCGATGAGGAACTGGAGGAGACGCCCTTCCACGCCGTCAAACTCGCCTCGCAGAGCGATACGCACACCCTGATCACCGAGGAACTCTCCACCTGGTTCCTGGACCAGCTGCCATAAATCAGCTGCCGTTCGAACCCGGATGCCTCGATGCGCCGTATCAGTTCAAGATCAGCGCAAGGTCGTGGGGGCTAGTCGGATCGGCTGGGGCTGCTGCATCCGGAGGCGTATGGGCTTGGGCTTGCCGGCCGCTTTCACCGGTTCGAGGGGGTGCGGCGTGGTGCGCTGTGGTCGGGGAGGGCGGGTGAGGCGGCGGACCATGAGGGTGATGAAGGTCCAGGTGATGTGGGCCTCGCTGTGGGAGACGAGCCGTTCGTAGATGCGGACGTTTCTCCTGGCTCTCATGATCCACGAGATCGCCCGCTCCACCCGCCACCGCTTTGCCGGCACGGCGAAGCCGTCCTGGTCCTTGCGGCGGGGCACCGTCTCGCGCCGGCCCTGGGAGAGGCCATCCTCGTCCGCGCAGTTGACCCCGGCCCGTGTTCGCCGC
Organism: Streptomyces sp. NPDC050619; assembly: GCF_040654815.1. Taxonomy (NCBI): domain Bacteria; kingdom Bacillati; phylum Actinomycetota; class Actinomycetes; order Kitasatosporales; family Streptomycetaceae; genus Streptomyces; species Streptomyces sp. NPDC050619. The sequence goes on from NZ_JBFAIR010000010.1 coordinate 206,565, forward strand.
GGGTTCAGGAACCTCCGTCCCCACACGCTGTGTCCAGCCCGTGTTCCCAAACCCCGCGGCACCGGCCCCGGACGGCCACCCGGTGTGAAGAACCGGTGGCGGGCACCCCGCTACGACGTCGGCAAGACCGTCAGACGCTAAGCGACCCTGGTCGCTCCGCGTGACGCCCGAAGATAAAGAGCAAGCTCACGGCCGAACAGCAAAGCGACGACGCTCTCTCCGGTAGGCCAGTAGTCGGCTGACGCGTTCTTCGCCCGATCCTCGTAGAGCCCTTCGACCCGGCGCATGTTGACATCATTGAGCTTGCCGCGTTTCGCGAGGGCCGTCGCCATGCCCAGAGCAGCAGGAGCAGTCAGCGGAGACTGATGGACCGCTGAGCTGATCCACGCAGGGCTTCAGGGCCACGAGGGAGGCGGTGTCTGGAGGCTGTATCCCTCGCGGCAAAAGGCTGTGCGGGCTCCTGGCTCTGTCGCTGGTGGCTGGCGTGGTCGGCCGGATCCGGGAACATTCGCGCCCACATCCGCCATATGAACCTCATGCTTCCCCCACCTTTCTGTGATCTCAGCATGGCAACGGCCATGGCGAGTGTCCGTGACCCTGGATTGCGAGCCGAACAAGAACTGACAACGCTGGAGGCGCTGAGCCGTTCCCCGGTGCTGGTGTTGACGGACGCTTGTGGCGGGTCAGCCACAAGCGTCCTTCCCGGTCGTCTCCATGTGTCCAGCGTGGTGCGCGACTTGGCCCAATGGGTGCCGCCCGGATTACGACGCCCGCGCCAGCCGCACGATCGCCGCAATCGACTGGTCGACGTCGGCCTCTGTCGTGGCGTGGCCGGACACCGAGATGCGAATCAGCCGCCGGCCGCGCCAGGTGGTGGCGCCCACCCAGCAGGTGCCGTCGTTCTGCACTGCCTGCACGACGTGGTCGGTGCGGGCGTCGTCGCCGAAGCTGACGAGGACTTGGTTGAGCACCACGTCGTTGACCACCTCGAAGCCCGCCGCGGACAGGCCGTCGGCGAAGCGGCGGGCGAGGGAGCAGCAGCGGTCCACGAGTGCGGCGACGCCGTCACGGCCGAGTTCGCGCAGCGCCGCCCAGGTTGCGAAGCCGCGTGCGCGGCGGGAGGACTCGGCGGTGTAGTCGGCGCCACCGGCCGCAGTGCCGTCGGCGCGGGTGAGGTAGGAGGCCGTGTACGACAGGGCGTTGGCGTGGACGGCGGGGCGGGAACAGAAGGCGTAGCCACAGTCGTAGGGCACGTTCAGCCATTTGTGGCCGTCGCAGGCCCAGGAGTCGGCCAGCTCGACGCCGTCGACGAGGTGGCGGGTCGCCGGGCTCGCGGCGGCCCACAGGCCGAAGGCGCCGTCGACGTGCACCCAGCCGCCGTGGGCGCGGGTGAGGTCGCAGACGGTACGGAGGTCGTCGCAGGCACCGGTGTTCACGTTGCCCGTCTGGGTGCAGACGATCGTCGGCGTGCCTGGGGCGGACGCCAGCACGCGGCGCAGGTCGTCGGTGTCGAGGGCGCCGCGTCCATTGGTGCGGACCGTCTCCAGGCAGTCGGTGCCCAGGCCGAGCAGCCGCAGCGAGCGGTCGATGGTGGCGTGTCGCTCCTCGCCCGCGACCACCCGCAGGTGCGGGGCGCCGCCGAGCCCCTTACGCCCGACGTCCCAGCCGGCCTGGGTGAGTAGGTGCTGCCGGGCTGCCGCGAGCCCTGCGGTGTTGGCCGCCTGGCCGCCGGTGACGAACCCGGTGGACGCCGTGGCGGGGATGCCGAGCAGGTCCTTCAGCCAGCCGCCCGCCGCCTCCTCCGCGGCGAGGGCGGCGGGCGAGAGCGCGGCGTTGAAGGCGTTCTGGTCCCACCCGGCGGCGAGGATCTCCGCGGCGGTGGCAGCGGGCAGCGCCCCGCCGACGACGAACCCGAAGAACCTCGGGCCCGCGGTGGCGACGAGTCCGGTCTCGGCGACGGCCACCAACTCGTCGACCACCGTGAGCGGGGCGGTGGGCGAGCGGTCCAGCGGGCGGGAGAAAGCGGCGCGCAGGGCTGCGTAGTCGACGGGCCGCGCCACCGCCCGCTCGGGCAGCGAGCGGCGGTAGGCGGCGGCGTGCTCGGCGGCGCGATTGAAGATCTGGGTCAGCTCGTCCATGGCCGGACCGTAATCGCCCGTCCGAGTGGCCGAAACGGCCAATGGGGGGAAGATTGGACTGCCCCTCCGATCCCTCAGCCCCGACGGCAGGAAGCTCGACGGCCTGCGCCGGCACCGCATAAGACAAGGGCCCACGGACTGTGAACACTCCCTTCACCAGGCCCCGACAAGGACACCGGAGACAGGGCCGAATTCCTGTCCGTACGGGCCGAGTCGCGGTGAAGTCGCGTCCGGCAGGAACGCGGAGAGGCGCTGCGGCGTCTGTCCCCTCGGAATGCCTTCGTCCACCTCACCCCCACACGCATCACGCACCTTCACCGTGTCATGGAGACTCCACCCATGCCGATCGACGACCTGAGCGGCGCCGTCCAGTACGCCATGGATCTCGTGGGCATCTTCGCCTTCGCCCTGTCCGGGGCCTTCATCGCCGTACGCAGGGACTTCGACATCTTCGGCACCGTCATCCTGAGCGAGGCCGCCGGGCTGGGCGGTGGCCTCTTCCGGGACCTGGTCCTCGGAGTGACGCCGGTCGCCTTCACCGATCTCGGGTACTTCTTCACGCCCTGTGCGGCCGCCGCGATCGTCTACTTCGGCCACCGGCTGTACGACGACGGCAAGGTTCACGGGAGCGGGCTGTTCGACGTCTCCGACGCCGCCGCGCTGGGGCTGTTCAGCGTCACCGGCACGATCAAGGCGCTCGCCCACGGCTTCAACCTGCCCGCCGCGGCGACCCTCGGCAGCGTGAGTGCCGTGGGGGGTGGCGTGCTGGCCAGTCTGCTCGCGCTGGAGGTTCCGTCGCTGCTGCGGTGGGACCGGGATCCGTACGCGCTGCCCGCCCTGGTAGGCGCGGGCGGGACCGCAGTGTTGTACGCCGCCGGTCTGCTCAACGTCGGGACCGCTGTGGGTACGGCCGTGGTCGCCGTCTCCCTGCGCCTGCTCGCCCTGCGCTACAGCTGGCGCATGCCGCGCTCGCACTTCTGGCGGAACCCGTTCGCGGGGATGCGGCTCCAGCCGGCCCAGGAACCAGGAACACCCGCACCGGCGCCTCTGGAGGCGGAGACCATCAAGATGAGTCCCGCTGACATGGGTTTCATCAAAAGGGCTTCCGTCAACAGGAGTTCCGTCAACAGGAGTTCCGTCAACAGGAGTTCCGTCAACGGGGGTTCCGTCAACAAGGGTTCACCCGCGCCCGACCCGCGTTTCCTCCTCCAAGCTCCCCGGAGGGACGAGACCCCTCCGTCGGCTCCTCGCGAGCGGCGCTGACCCCTCACCGCCATCGCCACATCCGCGCCGTGCGCGAGTCCGCCGTCCGTCGAGGTCGCGAGGGCGATGGGCGGGCGCGTCATGGCCTGCGTCGAGCACGTACCAGAAGCAGGTACGGCGGAAGGGCGGCAGCTCCCGCCACCACCACCGCCGCGGCCGACAAGGGGCCGTCGCGTGTGGGCAGGGGGTCGGAGCGGAGGCGGCGGTCATTCTGTGCGGTGACGATGATGCGGCATCCGCCGCCGGTCATCTCGACCGCGTCCGCGATGCCGAAGCCGCTGTCGCGGCATTGGTTTGCCGCACGAGCGCCGGCGGCCAGCCACAGCCCGGCCGCGCATAGCAGCGCAAGACCCGAGGCGCACAGCGCGGCGGCGAGCCGCCGCCCCGTCCTGGGGGCGGCGGCTGCCGTGGAATTGCCGTTGATGCTGTCGTTGTTCGTCATGCTCTCTTGTCTTCCCCGCCCGGAGCCGCGGGGCCTAGGGGCGTCAGGTACTTCCGGTGCGTCAGCCGTTCGCCGGACAGAAGAGCTCGCCGTTGCGGGTGTACGACGGGTTACCGTCGTACCAGCCAACACAGCCGGGAACGGTCCACTCACGGGACTTGTTGACGATCAGTTCCGTACCGCTGCCTTCCCGGTTGGCGTTGAGGCCCATGCAGGACGAGCCGGGGTCCATGCCCAGGTTGTTGCAGTCGTTTGACAGCTTCTGGGCGCCCATCTCCATCGGCGACGAGTCCTGGTCGCCGTCCATGGCGTAGATCCAGAAGCTGTACGCGGTGTCCGGTGACAGCTCCTGCGGGTAGCCGATGCCGACGGAGAAGTCGATCTTGTTGCACGGGTCGGTGACGTCGTCCCAGTCCCAGTACGGGGCAGCCTCGCCGGGGATGTCCCAGCCGTAGCTCACGGCGTTCCATTTGAAGGCCCAGACGTCCCAGGCCGCCCAGAAGTTCTCGTATTCGTCGTAGACGATCGAGTCCCAGGGGGCGCAGTACGGACGGGTCCAGCCCGAGATGTCGTCCTCGTTGTAGAGGGAGACGTTGTGCTCGTAGCCGAAGTCGTCCCCGAAGGCATCGAGATCAGCCCTGTCGTTCCACTGAAACTGGTGGTAGAAGGTGTTGGGGTAGTCGTCGTCCTGAGGGCCGTCGGGGTAGACCCAAGCCTGCATGGTCGCGCCTATCGGCGACCAGGGGTGAACCTTGGACAGGGTGGAGACGTCGCCGTCGCCGCTTCCGTCAGCCTTGGGACGCTGTGTGCTCAGGGAGTCGCGCTTGGGCTCGGGCGCGGGGACGCCAGCCTTGGCGAGTTCGGCCTCGCGGGCACGGGTCGCCTTGGTGGCCGCGGTGAGCGTGCCTTTGGGTAGCTGGTCGATCATGCTCGTGTCCGAGGCGAAGTACTTCACCGCCACTCCGGCCTGTGACAGTGTGCGCGTCGCGTCCGCCGGCAGTTTCCCGTCGAGCACCGCCATGTAGACGAGCGGTTCGGCATCCCAGCGCGCCACCGTGTCCCGTCGCAGGTCCGCGACGGCCTTCGTGACGGACGACCCGGGCCCCGACTGGGACACCCCACCGACGTCGCCGGTATAGCGCAGTTGCAGGACCGCACGGCCTGAGAGTTCGTCGGTGAGCTCGTCGAGGGTCCGCGGCTCCTTGAAGAGCAGCCTGGTTACCTGGCCGGAGACACGCGGTCCCTGGCTCTTGCTCTCCTTGTTGGACTGGGGGGTGCTCACTGTGTCGGTTGCGGTCGTCAGTCCGTCCTGCGCTGCCGCCGTCTGCTGTGTGCCGCCGATCAGCAGCATGAACGCCGCCGTCACGAGCAGCCCCGTGGTCCTGATACGGAGTCTTAAGCCCATGTGTCACCTCACTTCCCGTTAGCCCTGGATTTCATGGGCACGACAGGAAGCTAGGCGTGTCTGTTTTGGCATGTACAGGGTCGGCGGCTCGATGACGCCAGGGGGCATAAGTGTCAATAGGGTAGAGATGGTGTCGCTCCGGTGGAGGTCCGGCTACCCGGACGAAACGCCACCTTCACGAAGGGCGGGATATACGCATATCTCGGCCGCCGGCACACAACACCTTCACGTGCTCCTGCGGGTGTCAGAGCGCGCCGACGCCATCTCATGCACTGTCAACCCTCGTGGCGCGTAAGGGAATTGACCGATATGGGCGGGTGCTGAATGAGGGCTGCCATTCTGAAAGCGGCAGTCCACAAGGGCTGGTGTGGACGCTCGTTGGCGTACTCGTCCCGGTCGGCGGCGGCAGTCCGCGGGGTGAGCCGCCCCAACCACAGCCAGACCAGGGCCCCGAATAGAGACCGATCCTGTATAACCGACGGTGGACAGAGTGGAAGAGCTGGGACAAGCACACGTACGAGAGGGGGAGCGGGTCATGATCCGTAGCTGGACCAATCCGCGCCCCGCCGCCGTGCTGCTGATCCTGCTCCTCGAGGTCGCCCTGCTCGACGCCGGCAGCCTCTCCGCCGCCGTCGCGCTCGCCGCGACCGCCGCGGCCGGTTCCGCCGTCGCCGCCTGCTCGTTCCTCGCCGCGCGCTCCGCGCCCGCCGTGCCGCCCACCCGGGTGCGCACGGCCATCCGCGACCGCGCCCGCCGTACGGCGTTCCTGCCGCAACGCGATCCCGACGCCAAGGGGCGCACCCGCCCCCGAGCGCCGGGACGGGCCCTCCCGGCGACCGTCGCGTAGGGCACGTCTCTCCCCACTCCGTGACCCCGCGCGGGTCGTCATGCCGCCAACTCCGTTTCCGGCACGACGAGACCCCCGGAGGGCTCACCCATGTCCGTTTTCGCCGACCTGGTCCAGCACCTGGCCGACCTGCTGCAGCCGCTGTTCGGCGCCACCGCGGCCGCCGCCGCGATCGTCCTGTTCACCGCACTCGTACGACTCCTCGTGCACCCCTTGTCCCGGGCGGCCGCGCGCGGGCAGAAGGCCAAGATCGCCTTGCAGCCGAAGATCGCCGAGCTGCGGAAGAAGCACAAGAAGGATCCCGAGAAGCTCCAGAAGGCCGTCATGGCCCTGCACGCCGAGGAGAAGGTGTCGCCGCTGTCCGGATGTCTGCCCAGCATGTGCCAGCTGCCCGCGTTCTTCCTGCTCTACCACACGTTCTCGAACACGACGATCGGCGGCCGGGCGAACGAACTGCTCGCGCACCAGCTGTTCGCCGCGCCCCTCGGCGACCGGTGGGCGGACGCGCTGGGCGACGGCGGGATGTTCGGCGCCGCGGGGCTGGTGTACGTCGGGCTGTTCGCGTTCGTCGCCGTGGTCGCCGTCTTCAACTACCGGCGTACGAAGCGGATGATGGCCACGAACTCGCCGGTGCCGGTCACGGACGGGGAGTCGGTGCCCGGGATGGGTGCGGTCAGCAAGGTCATGCCGTTCATGTCCTTCTTCACGCTCTTCACGGTGGCGGTGATGCCGCTGGCCGCCGCGCTGTACGTGGTGACCAGTACGACGTGGAGCGCGGTGGAGCGGGCGGTGCTCTATCGCTAGTGCCTGCCGGGGCACTAGCACCGCTGATCGGCAGGTGGCCGGTCGGTCCAGTCCGTGAACGGGGTATTGCGGACTGGACGCCGAGCTTGGAGGATCGACCAGTCCTCCGATGGCTGCACCATCGGTCGGCGCCCGCGATTGAGGGAGATTGTCATCATGAAGTTGCTGCGAGTCGGTACGGCGGGAGCGGAGCGGCCCGCGCTGCTCGACGCCGAGGGGACCCTGCGGGATCTGTCCGGCGTCGTACCGGACATCGACGGACCGCTGCTCGCCGACGACGCGGCGCTCGGCCGGATCCGTGCCGCCGTCGACGCCGGTTCGCTGCCCGTGCTGGACGCCACCGGGCTGCGCGTCGGACCGCCGCTCGCCCGGATCGGCAAGATCGTGTGCATCGGGCTGAACTACCACGACCACGCGCGCGAGACGGGCGCCGAGCCGCCCGCCGAGCCGGTGATCTTCTTCAAGGCCGCGGACACGGTGGTCGGGCCCTACGACACGGTGCTGGTCCCTCGCGGGTCCGTGAAGACGGACTGGGAAGTCGAGTTGGCGGTCGTCATCGGACGTACGGCTCGGTATCTGGGGTCCGCCGAGGAGGCGCTGGGGTACGTCGCCGGGTACGCGGTGGCGCATGACGTGTCCGAGCGGGAGTTCCAGATCGAGCGGGGCGGGACGTGGGACAAGGGGAAGAACTGCGAGACGTTCAATCCGCTGGGGCCGTGGTTGGTGACGGCGGACGAGGTGGCTGACCCTCAGGATCTGTCGCTGCGGCTGTGGGTCAACGGGGAGTTGAAGCAGGACGGTACGACCGCTGAGCAGATCTTTCCGGTGGGGGAAGTGGTGCGGTACGTCAGTCAGTTCATGACGCTGTATCCCGGTGATGTGATCAATACGGGGACGCCGGCGGGGGTTGCGCTGGGCGCGCCTGAGCCGAAGCCGTTTCTTCGGGCCGGGGATGTTGTTGAGCTGGAGATTGAGGGGCTGGGGCGGCAGCGGCAGGAGTTTAAAGACGCCTGAGGGGTGGGGGACTGCGGTTGTTTTGGCGGGTGCGGCGCCGTTGTGGCTTGTCGCGCAGTTCCCCGCGCCCCTAAAAGACGGCTCGGTCAGGTCACGTCAGTAGTGAAGCGAGCCTTCGCCATTCCTGCCTCGGCAGGGCGTCGCGCGGGCCGCCGCTCACCACCTGTAGGGCCACATGGTCCGCGCCTGCCTCGTGGAAGGCGTCGATACGGGATCGGATCGTCGTCTCGTCGCCCCAGGCGAACAACGCGTCGATCAGGCGGTCGCTGCCGCCGTTCGTGAGGTCGTCCTCGGTGAAGCCGTGGCGCAGGAAGTTGTTGGTGTAGTTGGGGAGGGCGAGGTACACGGCGAGGTAGTCGCGGGCCAGTGTGCGGGCGCGGGTCGGCTCCGATTCCAGGACGACCTTCAACTCGGGGGCCAGGAGCGGGGCTTCGCCGAGGATCTCGCGGGCGTATGCGGTGTGTTCGGGGGTGGTCAGGTACGGGATCGCGCCGGCGGCCCGGTCGCGGGCCAGTTCCAGGGTCTTCGGGCCGAGGGCGGCCAGCAGACGGCGGCTCGCCGGTACGGCCGCCTCGTTCATGGCGTCCAGGTAGGCGACCAGGGCCGAGTAGGGGCGGCGGTACTGGTCCGTCTGCTTGGCGTGGCTGACCCCGAGGCCGAGGAGGAAGCGGCCGGGGTGGGCCGCCTCCAGCTCGGCGAAGCTCGCGGCGCTGTCGGCGGGCTCGTGGTCCCAGATGCTCTGGATGCTGGTGGCGACGGTGAGCGTCGAGGTCGCCTCGATCAGCGGTACGGCCTCGGCGGCGGAGCTGTTGCCGCCCAGCCAGAGGGCGCCGTAACCCAGCCCCTCCAACTCGGCTGCCGCTTCGGCGAGTTCGGCCTGCCCGGCCGGGTCGTCCGAGCGCATGAAGGCGCGCCAGATGCCGTACCGTCCGACGGTTTCCTTCAAGGCGTCACTCAAGGCGTCACTCATGGGGGGCGGTTCCCTCCGGTCGATGTGCAGTACAGCGGTGCCAACCGGAGGGTGCCCCGAGATCTTCCCGTCAGTCGCTCAAGTACTGCTCCAGCGCCTCTACGACGAACCGGTGGTCCTGCAACTGCGGCAGGCCGGACACCGTCACCGCGCCGATCACGCCCACGCCCTCCACGGTGATCGGGAAGGAGCCGCCGTGCGCCGCGTACACATCCGGATCCAGGCGCGAGGACTCCTCGAACGTCGTGCCCTTGGCGCGGAAGCGGGCGCCGACCAGGTAGGAGGCGGAGCCGTAGCGCTCCACGACCCGGCGCTTGCGGTCGATCCAGGCGTCGTTGTCAGGGGCCGAGCCCGGCAGCGCCGCGTGGAAGAGCTGCTGGCCGGCGCGGTGGATGTCGATGGCGACGGGCGCCTGCCGCTCCCGGGCCAGGTCGACGAGGAGGGAACCCAGGGCCCAGGCGTCGTCGTAGGTGAACTGGCGGAAGACCAGACGCCGTTCCTGCGCCTCCAACTCCTCCAGGCTCGGGGTGAGTTCCGGGTGGAACTTCGGGGTGAGTTCCTGGGTATGGGTCTGCTTGTTCGTCACAGCGTCACCGCCACCGAGTCGCGGGCCGAACGGCGTGCCGCCTCCAGTACGTCGAGGGCGGCGGCCGCCTCCTGTGCGGTCACCGGGTTGGGACCGCCGTCGGTGAGGGCCCTGGCCACCGCCGCATAGTAGGCGGGGTAGTCGCCGGGCAGGGTCGGTTCGGGCCGGCCGCCGCCGGTGAGCGGGGACTCGCCGGAGCCGATACGGCCCCACAGGGACTCGGGTTCCTGGCCCCAGTCGGCCGTTGTTCCGGGGCGCTTGCCCTCCCGCAGGGCCGCCTCCTGCGGGTCGAGGCCGTACTTCACGTAGCCCGCGCGGGAGCCGAGGACCCGGAAGCGGGGGCCGAGCTGGGCGGTCGTCGCGGAGGCGTACAGGTGGGAGCGGACGCCGTTCGTGTGCGTGATCGCGATGAAGGTGTCGTCGTCGGTCTCCGCGTCCGGGCGGCGGATGTCCGACTCGGCGTACACGGAGGCGGCCGGGCCGAAGAGGACCAGCGCCTGGTCGACGACGTGGCTGCCGAGGTCGTACAGCAGACCTCCGATCTCTGCCGGGTCGCCGGACTCCCGCCAGCCGCCCTTGAGTTGAGGCCGCCAGCGTTCGAAGCGGGACTCGAAGCGGTAGACGTCGCCCAGTTCGCCGTCGGCGATGAGCCCCCGCAGGGTCAGGAAGTCGTTGTCCCAGCGGCGGTTCTGGAAGACGGAGAGGAGCAGGCCGCGCTGCTCGGCCAGGGCCGCGAGTTCGCGTGCCTCGGCGGCCGTGCCGGCGACGGGCTTGTCCACGACCACCGGCAGGCCGGCCTTCAGGGCGGCGCCGGCGAGCGGGACGTGCGTCCTGTTCGGGGACGCGATGACGATCAGGTCCAGCTCGCCGGCCCGGTCGAACAGCTCGTCCGGGCCGGCGGCCACGCGCACGTCCGGGAACTCGGCGCGGGCCTGTTCCTGCCGCTCGGGGTTCGAGGTGACCACCGTGTCGAGGGCGAGGCCCTCGGTGGCGGCGATCAGCGGGGCGTGGAAGACGGAGCCGGCGAGGCCGTAGCCGACGAGGCCCACGCGGAGGGGAGCGGCTGCACCAGTCGTACCTGTATCTGTACCTGAACCTGAACCTGAACCTGTCATGCCTGTCATGGGTCCACTTTCGCAGGTGGCGCACCGCGTCCGCTGATCGAGGGGACTTACGGGACCGTACGGAGCGGCACCGCCCACCGGTCACCCTGGCCCGGCATGGTCATGTGTTCATGCGACTGCCTACGCCCGCTTCCCTCTGCCTCGCGGCAGCCGCCGCCGCTCTCGTGCCCGGGCCGGCGCACGCCGATTCCGGCCTCTCCTGCGCTGCCGACGACGGGGGCTTTCCGGTCACCACCCGCATCCACGGCGGCCCCGACTCCTACGAAGCCGGCGGCGGCTTCGGCACCTGGTATCTGGATCTCACCAACACCACCGACCGGACCTGCGGAAACATCCACCCGGTCGTCGTCCTCGTGGACGACGGGCGAGCCCTCGAACCCGGACAGCCCCGCCTGGAGTTCTACGCGGGTGACCGGCCGCATCCTGTTCGCTTCGAGGAGACCGGCGCGGACGAACTCGTCGGCGCCTTCGCCGACGACCGCGCAGGCTTCCGGGGCTTCACCGTCGGCCCCGGCAAGACCCTCACCGTGAAGGTGCGGCTCGCGGTCACCTCGGCGGCCGTACCGAACGAGGTCACCGTCAACGCGGCCGTCGTACAGCGCCACGAGGACGACGGCGACTGGGTCGGCCAGTCGAACGACTACCGCTTCTCCATCGACGCCGGACCGGCCCCGCGGCCCAGCCCCGGAGTCTCCGCCACCGCCCCGGCCACCGGCCGTTTCCCCTTCGCCGACGAGCTCGCCCGCACCGGACTCGTCGGCCCGGCCGCCCTCGTGGCCACGGCCCTCCTCCTCGTCACCGGCGGCGCGCTGGTGCTGGTGCGCAGGCGCCGCTGAAGCCCGCGGAATCCGGCCATTCCCTCAAGATCTGCCTGTGCTTAGTCTGGGCACCCATCACCCAGCACCGCGTACATGCGTACGGCAGGAGATCCCGCACATGGCAGACCGCAGGCCCATCGAGTCGTGGCTCACCGACATGGACGGTGTGCTCATTCACGAGGGCATCCCGATCCCCGGCGCCGACGCCTTTCTGAAGAAGCTGCGCGAGTCCGGCAAGCCGTTCCTGGTCCTGACCAACAACTCCATCTACACCCCGCGCGATCTGCACGCCCGGCTGCGGCGCATGGGCCTGGAGGTGCCCGTCGAGTCCATCTGGACCTCGGCGCTGGCCACCGCCCAGTTCCTGGACGACCAGCGGCCGGGCGGGACGGCGTACGTCATCGGCGAGGCGGGCCTGACGACCGCGCTGCACGACATCGGGTACATCCTCACCGACCACGAGCCCGACTACGTGGTGCTGGGCGAGACCCGGACCTACTCCTTCGAGGCCATGACCAAGGCCGTACGGCTGATCAACGACGGCGCCCGCTTCATCTGCACCAACCCGGACGAGACGGGGCCGTCGACCGAGGGCCCGCTGCCCGCGACCGGCGCCGTCGCCGCGCTGATCACCAAGGCGACCGGCAAGCAGCCGTACTTCGCGGGCAAGCCCAACCCGCTGATGATGCGGACCGGGCTCAACGCGATCGGCGCGCACTCCGAGACCAGCGCGATGATCGGCGACCGGATGGACACCGACGTGCTGGCCGGCATGGAGGCCGGGATGCGGACGTTCCTGGTGCTCACCGGGCTGACCCGGCCCGAGCAGGTCGACGCCTTCCCGTACCGGCCGTCGAAGGTCGTGGACTCGATCGCGGACCTCGTGGACCGAATCTGAAGCAGACCTCAAGGGCCGAGCGATCTGAAGCAGACCTCAGGGCCGAGCGGGATATGACCCGTACGGAGCAATGAGGCCCCCGCTGCGGATGCGGGGCCCGGCTGTGCGGGGGAGCCTCCAGGTATCTGGAGGTTCCACGATGGGTTCAGCAAGAGTCACTCTCCGTGCCGGTTTCCTGGCCGCCGCCACCACCGCCGTCACCGCCCTCGCTCCGACGGCTCCCGCGGCGTACGCGCAGGACGGGGGTGTCTCGGTCAGCCCCTCGTCCCCCGCTCCCGGCAGCGATGTCACCCTGCGGGTGAGCGGCTGCACCGAGAAGACCGCCCGGGCCGTCTCGGAGGCCTTCGTCGCGGACGTCAGGCTCACCGTCTCCGGTACCGACGGCATGCTCGTCGGCCCCAGCCGCGTCCGCACCTCGCTCGAGCCGGGCACCTACACCGTGAAGGTGACCTGCGGCGATGGCGACTTCAAGGGCGCCCTGACCGTCGTAGCGAAGTCGGCGCACGGGGCCGAGCGGCCCACCGTCCACGCCTCGCCGGTCGCCCCCGTGCGGGCGGGCGGCGGCGGCACCGCCCGCCTCGCCGCCGCGGACGACGACGCCCGCGCGACCGGCCCCGGCACCGGGCACACGGTGACCGGGCTGGTCCTCGCCGGGGCCGCCGCGGTGGCCATCGTGCTCCGGCGTACCCGCCGGGGCCGCGCGACGGACTGAGCGGCCATGTCCGACCACGAACGCTCCAGGGGTACCGGCCGCCTGGTGACCGGCGTGGCCTGGGCGGTCCTGCTGCTCGGGCTGTGGCTGTGGGGACGCGAGGTGACCGACGTACGGCACGGCACATCCGTGACGACCACCGGCGACATGGCGGCGGTCGGACGGCCGCCCGTGGAGCTGCCGCCCCCGCACCGCCCGCTCGGCGAGGCACTGCCGCAGCGCCTCGAGATCCCCGGCCTGGGCGTCCAGGCGCCGGTGATGGCCCGCGGCCTCGACGCGCAGGGGGCGATCCAACCGCCGCCCTTCGGCCGGGCCTCGGCCGTGGGGTGGTACGCGGCCGGGGCCACGCCGGGGGCGGCGGGCGCCGCGCTGATGGTGGGTCATGTCGACACCGAGACCCGGCCCGCCGTCTTCTACAAGATCAGCGCGCTCAAGCCCGGCGAGACGGTCCGGGTGATCCGCGCCGACGGCAAGGTCGCCGAGTTCACCGTCGACGACGTCCAGGTCGTCACCCGCGACCGCTTCGACGCCCATCAGGCGTACGGCCCCCGCGAGTCCGGCCGGGCCGAACTGCGGCTGATCACCTGCGGCGGCACCTTCGACCGGGCGAGCCGCAGCTACACGGCGAACGTGATCGTCTCGGCGTATCTGACGGGGACCGGGGTCTAACTGGCCGCACTTTCGAACCTGCGGTCCATCCGTCGACCGCGGCTGCCTGAGCGTGACTGACTGCCCGAGTGGTCAGATGAAGCCGTGGTGGCTGGCCATGGAATGACCGCAGGTGTCCCTGGCACAGCGGATATGGGTGCCTTCGAACTGGTCGCAGGGGCACCGGTAGCAGTACTGGGCGTCGGGGTCGAAGCGCCGGCCGATGGCGGCCAGCCGTGCGGTGGCGGTCTCATCGAAGCTGCGTAGCTGCTTCTCGAGAATGCTGAAGTCTGCCTCGTTTTCTTCGTATGCCTTCTTCTGGGCGTCTGCGGGGTCGTACTCGGGTTGCATGTTCCCTCCCAGCGCCGGGTCGGATGTTCTCCCTTGCCTCCACGATGGCTCAGTGACCAACACTCTGCATGTCGGCCACCAGCAACCGTCGAACGCCAGGGCCGCCCTCCGTCATCCTCGTCCCTGTCGGGGCTGACTTCCTGAAGTTCGCCAGCGCGACGGCGCCCGCAGGGAGAAGCGCCCCGAGGCGCCGGCCTTGTCGACCGTGGCGGCGTACACGGTGACAGCCGTCTGGACTCCGAGGTCGCGTACGGCAGGCGGGCGAGGAATCCCACGGCGAATTGGATGGGTTCCTGGCCCCGGAGACCGAGGTCTCCGGGGCGACGTGAGGAGGTCAGGGGAGCACGACGATCTTCCGTCCCTGACCGGCTGCGAACTGGTCCAGCGCCTGTGGGTACTGGGTCAGCGGCAGGCGGTGGCTGATGAAGACCTGGGGGTCGAGGACTCCGGTGGCGAAGAGTTCCGCCGCGCGTTCGTAACTGTGCAGGACCGCCATGGAGCCGGTGATGGTGATTTCTTGGTTGTAAATGCGGTACGGCGAGATGGTGGCTGTCGTGGCGTAGTCCGAGACCCCGAACTGCAGGAAGGTGCCGGCCTTGGCGACCCGGTCCAGGCCGTCCTGGATGGCGGCCGCGTTGCCGGTCGCGTCGACGACCACGTCCCAGCCACTTGGTCGCCCCAACTCGTCTGCGGAGACAGCTGCCTGGGAGCAACCCAGCTTCTCGGCTGTGGCCAGCCGCTCGGGGTTGACGTCGACGACGTCGATCGAGGCGGCTCCGGTGCGTTTGGCGAGCTCCAGCATCATCAGGCCCATTGTCCCGCTGCCGTAGATGAGCACGTGGGAGCCGAGCCTGCTGTTGAGGACGTCGTAGCCGCGTACGGCGCAGGACAGCGGCTCGATGAGAACCGCGTCCTGGACGTCCACGTGGTCGGGCAGCCGTACACAGTTGGCGACGGGTGCCACGGCGTACTCGGCGGCGCCGCCGGCCCGGGTCACTCCGATCGCCTGCCATCGGTCGCAGAGGTTGTTGCGGCCGGCCCGGCAGGAGCGGCACTCGTTGCAGTACAGGGAAGGGTCCACGGCGACCCGGTCGCCGATGGCGAGTTCGGTGACCGCGCTGCCGAGGCCCACGACCTCCCCGGCGAACTCATGGCCCGGCACGACCGGCAGGGTCGGTGCGAACTCGCCCTGCAGGATGTGCAGATCGGTCCCGCACAGCCCGCACGCCGCCACGTCGATCACGACCTCGCGCGGGCCGGGAGTGGGGTCGGGCACCGTGGTGACGGTGACCTTGCCGGGGGCTTCGATGACGGCGGCTTTCACTTGACTGCTCCTAGGGAGAGGCCGCGGACGAGTTTGTCCTGGGCGGCGAATCCGGCGATGAGGACGGGCAGTGACACCAGCGTGGCGGCTGCGCACAGGCGGGCCAGGAAGAGGCCTTCGTTGGTGATGAAGCCGACGAGGAACACCGGTGCGGTCGAGGCCTGGGTGGCGGTGAGGTTCACGGCGAACATGAACTCGTTCCAGCTGAAGATGAAGCAGATCAGCGAGGTGGCGGCGAGTCCGGGCATGGCGACGGGTGCCACGACCCGCCACAGCACGGTGAGCAGGCCCGCGCCGTCGACCTCGGCGGCTTCCAGGATCTCCTTGGGGACCTCGGCGAGGAAGGAGCGCATCATCCACACCGCGATCGGCAGGTTCATGGCGGTGTAGAGGATGACCAGCGTCCATACGTTGTCCAGCATCCCGGCGTCCTTGACGATCAGGTACACCGGCAGCAGGGCGGCGATGGCGGGGAGGAACTTGGTGGACAGGAAGAAGAACATCACGTCGGTCCACTTCTCGACCGGTTTGATGGACAGGGCGTAGGCCGCCGGCACGGCCAGGGCGAGCACCAGGAGGGTGGAAAGGATGCTGGCCATGGCCGAGTTGAGGAGGAAGGGGGTGATGTCCCGGCTGAACAGGAGTTTGTACTGGTCGAAGGTGACGGCGGCGAAGGGGGTCGGCGGGTTGGTCGCCGCGTCGGCCTCCTGGTGGAAGGAGGTGAGGACCATCCAGGCCACCGGCGCGAAGAACGCCAGGGTGGCGAGCCAGGCGACGAAGGTCCACAGCGGTGACAGGCGCGGGGAGTTGGGGTCGTCCTTGCCGCGGAGGAAGTTTTTGAACCTGGCCCCTGGGGCGGCGACTGCGGCGTGGGTCATCGGGATGTCTCCTCGCGGAACAGTGACGCGATGGTGCGCAGCGCGAAGGTCGCGATGACGAACGCGCCGAGGACGACGACGACGCCGGCGGCGGCTGCCTCGCCGTACTCGTACTTGCGGAACATGGTCAGGTAGATCTCGTAGGGCAGGTTGGTGGTCTGGGAGCCGGGGCCGCCCTGGGTGATGGTGAAGACCGCGTCGAAGGTCTGCACGACGTAGATCGTGCCGAGCAGGACGCCCAGCTCGATGTACTGGCGCAGGTGCGGCAGCGTGATGTGGCGGAAGGTCTGCAGTGCGGAGGCGCCGTCCATGCGGGCCGCCTCCAGAACGTCACCGGGCTGCGCCTGCAGCCCGGCCAGGAGGATCAGCATCATGAACGGCGTCCACTGCCACACCAGCGAGATCACCACGGCGGGCATCGGGTAGGAGGAGATCCAGTCGACGGTGGGCCCGTTGTCGGCGCCGAAGAACCGGTAGACGGCGTTGAGGGTGCCGTTGAGCAGGCCGTAGTCGGGGTTGTAGATGGCGTGTTTCCACAGCAGGGCGGCGGCGACCGGCATGACCAGGAACGGGGCGATGAGCAGGGTGCGCGCCAGCCCGCGGCCGGCGAAGCGGCGGTCGAGGAGCATCGCCAGGCCCAGTCCGAGGATCACGCTGATGACCACCACCGACGCGGTGAGCACGACGGTGTTGAGCACGGCGGTGCGCAGCCGTTCGTCGGTGAAGACGAACGTGAAGTTGGACAGGCCGACGAAGTGGCGTTCGCCCGGCTTGAGGATGTTCCACTGGAAGGTGGAGATGATCAGCGTGGCCACGAACGGCAGCTGCGTGACGACGATGGTGAACACGAGTGCGGGCAGCAGCGGGATGCGCCGCTTCCACTTGGCCGCCGCGCCCGAGGGCTTCCGGGTACGGACGGGTGGAGGTGCTGTCTTGGGGGGTGCGGTGAGCGTGGTCATGAGTGGTTCCTCTGCCGGTGACGGCCGGGGTCGCGGGGAGCGGCGCCCGGCCGGCACAGGGGGCCGGCCGGGCGCTGAAGGTCACTTCTGGTAGGTCTTGGCGACGTCCTCGGCGAGCTTCTGGCCGTCGTTCAGCGCCTTGTCCACGCTGGTCTTGCCGGCGATGGCGGCGGAGATCTCCTGGGTGACCTTGGTGCCCAGGTCCTGGAACTCGGGGATGGCCACGTACTGGATGCCCACGGTCGGCCGGGGCTGGACGCCCGGGTTGGCCGGGTCGGCGCCCTCGATGGACTTCAGGGTGATGTCACCGAACGACGCGGCGGCCTTCTTGTACTGCGGGATCTCGTAGGTGCTGGCCCGCTTGCCGGCCGGCACACGCGCCCAGCCGAGCTTGTTGCCGACGAGGTTCTCGTACTTCTTGCTGGAGGCCCACAGCATGAACTGCGAGGCGGCGTCGGCGTTCTTCGTGGTCTTGGGCATGGCCCACGACCAGGCCCACAGCCAGCCGCTGCTGTCCGTCTTGACGGTCGGTGCGTAGGCGTAGCCGACATTGCCGGCGATCTTGCTGGTGGCGGGGTCCTCCAGCGACCCGGCCGCGCTGGTCGCGTCGTACCACATGGCGACCTTCTTCTGGCTCAGCGCGTTCAGGCACTCGGTGAACCCGGCCTGCGGAGCGCCCGCCTCACCGTGCTCGCGGACCAGGTCGACGTAGAACTTCGTGGCCTCCTTGAAGCCGCCGCTGTTGACCTGCGCCTTCCAGTCCTTGGTGAACCAGGTGCCGCCGAAGGTGTTGACCATGGACGTCAGCGGCGCACCCAGCTCGCCCCAGCCGGCCAGACCGCGCAGGCAGATGCCCTTCATGCCGGGCTCGGCACCGTCGACCTCGGCCGCGATGTCGGCGATCTGCTGCCAGGTCGGGTGCTCGGGCACCGTGATGCCCTTCGCCTTCATGACGTCCTTGTTGTACATGAGCATCGAGGACTCGCCGTAGAACGGCAGGGCGTAGAGCTTGCCGTCCGAGCCGGTGAGCGACTGCACCATCGGCTTGAGCAGGTCGGCCTTGTCGAAGCCCTTGTCCTTGTCGGCGTAGGAGCCCAGGTCGTGCAGCCAGCCGTTCTTCTCCCAGATGGGCACCTCGTAGGCGCCGATGGTGGCGACGTCGTACTGGCCGGCCTGGGTGGCGATGTCCTGGGTGACTTTGTCGCGCAGCTCGTTCTCGGGAAGGATCGTGAAGTTGACCTTGATCCCGGTGTCCTTGGTGAAGTTGTCCTTGGTCAGCTTCGCGATGTCCTCCATCTGCGGGTTGCCGACCATCAGTACGTTGATGCTCTTCCCTCCGCCCGAGGACCCGCCGGCTCCGGCTCCGGAACAGGCGGTGGCGAGCAGGGCGGTGGCGGCGGCGCCGGCTATCAGGGCGTATCTGGTCGATCGCATGACTGACTCCAGGGAGTGTTCGAGGGCATGGGGAACCCGGCCCCCGCCTTGCGGGGTGGGATAGGTGGGGACTGACTGCGGCTCAGGCCTGGATGACCTGGGGTCCCAGCAGTGCGTAGCGGCGGGCCTCGGAACTGTGCAGACCCGCGTCGGTGACGATGGCCTCGAAGTCCGTGACCTGTGCGAATCGGCAGAAGCTCACGGCACCGAATTTCGTGTGGACGCCGGAGAACACACGGCGCCTGGCGACTCGCATGACCTCGGCCTTCAGCGCGCTGACCGAGGGGTCGGGGGTGGTGAGTCCGTGCTCGCGGGAGATGCCGTTCGCGCCGACGTACGCCAGGTCGATGGCGAAGCCGGCCAGCATGCCGGTGGCCCAGTGGTCGACCGTGGCCAGCGTCCCGCCGCGTACCCGGCCGCCGAGCAGCAGCACGTTGATGTTCTCGGCGGATGACAGAGCCCCGGCGGTGGACAGCGAGGCGGTGACCACGGTCAGTGGCCGATCGCGAGGCAGGGCGGCGGCGATGAGCTGCGGGGTGTAGCCCTCGTCGATGTAGACCGTCTCGGCGTCCCCGAGGAGTGCGACCGCAGCGGCCGCGATCCGTGACTTCTCGGGGACGTTCATCGTGGTCCGGAAGGCGAGCGTGGTCTCGAAGCCCGCGCTCTCCACGGGATGGGCGCCGCCGTGAGTACGTCGGACCAGCCCGTGCCTCTCCAGCAGGTTCAGGTCGCGCCTCACGGTCTCCTTGGAGACTTTCAGTTCGGCGGCGAGTTCTCCGACGTCCACGGATCCGTCACGGCGTGCCGTTTCCAGGATTCCACGTCTTCGTTCCTCGGTGTCCACGGCGACACCTCCGTTTCACGGCTCCGCAAGTTGTGCCCGAGAGGGCGCCTTCCGGAGCCCGGCCCGTTCGGGCTCTGGTGGCCCAATTTCTACAAGGCGACTGCGGCTACTGACCAGGTTCGGCGTAGCGGACTTCGTGACCGAATGTGCCCGTTTTCCGGAGGGTGGAGCCCCTGGTTGACGCGGTGGAGGGTTCGGGGTGCGGGAGGCTGCTGCCTGTTCGCCGACTGGGATGTGCCCATTCACTGCCCGTTTCCTAGTGGATCAGGACATCTGGTCGCAGTGCGGCGTAGAAATCCGGCCATCTGCAGCCCTTTGTGGTGGGCACCACAGTCGGGGTCTCTTAGAACTCCTAACAAAGGCGTTCGACGACCCAGCGGAAGGTGCCCAGGCCGGTGCCGTGTGGCTGGCCGCCTTCGGCGATCGCCGGGCGGATGCCCCGCTCGCGCAGGAGTCGTCGGTACTTGTCGTGGTCGTAGCCGCGGTCGGCGAAGAGCGTGTCGGGCAGCCGTCGCCGGGGTCGTCCGACGGCGCCGGCCACGGCTGGGATCTTGTCGAGCAGGGGCAGGAGCTGGGTGACGTCGTTGCGGTTGCCGCCGGTCAGCGACACCGCGAGCGGGATGCCCTGTCCGTCGGTGAGGACGTGGTGCTTGCTGCCCGGCCGTGCGCGGTCGACCGGGCTGGGTCCGCTTCTGGGCCGCGGCGGGCGGCCCGGACATGGGAGGAGTCGATCACCGCCCTCGACCAGTCCAGCTGGTTCTTCGACCGCAGCTTCTTCAGCAGCACCGCGTGCAACTTGTCCCAGACGCCGGCCTCGTTCCAGGCCGCCAGGCGGCGCCAGCAGGTCATGCCGGAGCCGAAGCCCAACTCCTGTGGCAGGTACTCCCACTGGATGCCGGTGTGCAGCACGAACAGGATGCCGCACAACGCCTGCCGGTCCGGGACCCGCGGCCGGCCTTCGACCTGCTTCGGCCCCGGCTCCGGCAGTAACGGCTCGATCAGCGACCACAGTTCATCCTGCGCCAGTAAGAGGGTGCTCTGCGAGGAGCGGCGCCCGCACAGTTCCTCTTGATCTGCCACATCAACTCCCCAGTATTTATGCGCTTTTGAGGTTGAGGGCCATGGGAGTTGGTGGTTGCGTGGCTCCGCATCCCCTGTAAAGAGCGCGTAAGTAGCGGGACGGAGTTGCCAGAAGGCCGCCACGATCGTCGACGGTGAGTGGCACCACTGCCTGGACAGCGACTACGACGGTCGTGTCTTCATGAGCCCGTGCGGCGGTGACCGCACCTACTACCAGCAGTGGCAGGCGGTCGGCTCCACCCTCGTCGACGTGCAGACCGGGCTCTGCCTCGACGGCAACGACGCCGGCGCGATCTACACCGAGCCGTGCCACCCGCAGGACGCCTACCAGAACTGGCATGGGTCGAAGGGCAAGCAGGTCATCTTCAACGAGAAGACCGAGCGGTTCCTGTCGGCGAGCGAGACCGGGGTGATCGGCGGCGCCTACCTCGGCTTCGACCGGCAGCAGTGGACGACGACCGCGACGGCGGGGGTCTGTGACATCGAGCCGCTGACCATGGTGATCGACCATGTGCAGGACGAGTTCGTCTACGTCACGAACAGTCCGTTCGTGAGCCAGGCGAACGGGCGGCGCCACGTGCACTTCTCGGTCACCAGCACCAACACCAAAGGGGTCAAGGCCTCAAGGCGACTGGAGAACACCAGTGGACCGACGAGACGACGACATCCGAGTCGATCGCCGTGACCTCGGACTTCGACGCCGAGGTCCCGCAGGCGTGACGAGGATGGAGGCGGGCTGGGCGGTGTTCCGGCGCGTGGTCACCTTCCACTGGCACCGGACGGCGAAGGACTGCACCGACCTGACCAGCGGTGAGCAGGACCTGCGGGTTCCCTACGGACAGGGATTCGGCTGGGACTGCGAACCCAAGCCCGGCTGCAGGCAGGCCTTGGAGGAGGCGAACCAGGGCACGCTGGGCTACCTCCCCGAGGGGCCGCCCGACCCGCCTGACAATTCAGGGGGAGGGGGCGGCAGCGGCTCCTCCTTCCGGTCCTCCGCACAGCCTCAGGCCGCACCTGCCGCCGCGTACAAGTTCGACCGCGGGCTGATAGCCCGCTCGGGCCCGACACCGCCACCTCCTCCACCCGCCTGCAAGCCGATCACCATCACCTACACCGGCGTACGGTCGGCGGACTATCACGCGCCCTTCACCGCCTCGGCCCGGGTGACCAGCGGCGGCAGTCCGGCCGCCTTCGGCACCGTCACGTTCTCCCTCGGCGGCACCTCCTGCACCGCCCCGCCAGGGTCTTCGGGCGACGCGGCCTGCCGGCTCACCCCGAAGGACGCGCCCGGCCAACTGCCGCTACGGGTCCGCTACTCCGGCACCGACAATTATCTGCCCAGTTCCACCGAGGTGGCCTTCACGATCCGCAAGGCGGTCTCCAACCTGCGGTACACGGGCACGAAGCGGATCGCCAACGGACAGCCCGCCCAGTTGTCCTCAGTCCTCACCGAAGGCGCGACCGGGACCACCCCGATCGCGGGACGCTCCGTCCAGCTCGCCCTGGGCGACGGCCCCGCCAAGCAGGCGTGCACCGCGACGACCGACTCCCAAGGCGTGGCGAGCTGCACGATCCCGTCGGCCGACCAGCCGCTGAACGCCGATGCGACGGTCCCGGTCACCGCCGACTTCGCCGGTGACCGTTACTACCTGCCTTCGGGCGACAAGGCCCAGGCCCGGCTGGAGTACTACACCGGTCAGGCGACCGGCCTGTCCGCCTCGGTGAACCTGCCCCTGGTCGCCCTGTCGGTCGGCCCCTCGCCGGACACCGGCTTCGTCCGTACGGCTTCGGCCACCCGGACCGACACGCCCTGCACGGCCTCGGCCGGGGTGCTGCTGGTCGAGGCCGACTCGCTGTGCCCGCAGGTGACCACCCGCCTGGCGCCGGGCACGGTGGAGGCGACGGTACGGGTCGCGGATGTGCACGTCGGACTGCCGGGACTGCCGGTGATCGACATCTCCGGCCTCACCGCGTCCTCCACCAGCACCTGCACCAGGACGAGCGGCTCTGCCACGATGACACTCGCCATCGCGGGACGCCGGGTGGACGTGCCGACCAGCCCGAACAGCACCATCGCGCTGCCCGGGGGCGGCCGGATCGTCGTCGACGAGCAGTCGCCGGTGAGCGACGCGGACAGCGGGCTGACCGTCAGGGCCGCGCACATCGTGGTCCCCGGTGCCGCCGGCAATGTCGTCGACGTCAGCGTCGGCACGGCGCAGAGCGCGGCGCACAACTGCCGGTAGACGCAGACATGCGCAGAACACCCACTCAGCGCACCTGGCCCGGTCGACGACCCGCTTCCCCCTGAAGCCGCCGACCGGGCCTGGTCCTCGACCGCGCGCGCACGGGCTGCGGGAGTAACCCGGCGACCTGCGCGGGAGGCTTCGAGAGCCATGGTGGGTGATGACTCTAGAACGGATGTGCGCCGGGGCTAGAGGCCGAATAACGCCAAGTCCCGGACCAGTGGCTCTCCGTAGTCCGCGCAGGTGGTCCGAGGGGCCATGACCCGGCCAGGCCCGGACCGGAACCCCCGGCCATCGGCGCTGTAACAGCTCGTGGACAAGGCCGGGACGACCTCGTGGGCCCCGTGCCTGGTGTGTCACGATTGAGGCTTGGAACGGTGCACCCAAGGGGGAGTTGGATGTACGTCAGCAGGGGGGCTGGAACACGCCTGTCCGCGGCGGTGCTGGGGGCGGCACTGATGATCGCGGGTTGTTCCTCGGGGGACGGTGACGACAAGGAGGACGACGTCGGCACCGGGATCAGCCAACAGCCCAAGGAAGGCGACCCGTTCTGGGTCAACCCCGAGGGCAACGCGGCGCAGCAGGTGGAGACCTACCAGAAGGCCGGCAAGAAGGAAGAGGCCGAACAGATCCGCAAGATCGCCGAGCAGCCGACCGGCGAGTGGATCGGCCCGGAGAACCCGGAGCAGGAGGCGCGCGGCTTCACCGAGGCCGCCGAAAAGGCTGACCGCACGGCCCTGTTGGTCCTCTACAACATCCCGCACCGCGACTGCGGCCAGTACTCGCAGGGCGGCGCCGCCGACGGCGACGCCTACCGGGCCTGGATCGACGGCGTGGCCAAGGGCATCGAGGACCGCTCCGCGACGGTGATCCTGGAGCCGGACGCCGTACTGCACCTGGTCGACGGCTGCACCGGACAGGAATTCCACGAGGAGCGCTACGCCCTGCTCACCGAGGCGGTCGGCAAGCTCGCGGCCCTGAAGAACACCAAGGTCTACCTGGACGCGGGCAACGCCGGCTGGGGCAACCCCGACCAGATCTTCGAGCCCCTCCAGCGGGCGGGCATCGACCAGGCCGACGGCTTCTCGGTCAACGTCTCCAACTTCTACTCCACCGAGGACTCCATCGCGTACGGCAAGCAGCTGTCCGCGAAGACCGGCGACAAGCCCTTCGTCATCGACACCAGCCGCAACGGCAACGGCCCCTACGAGGAGGGCAAGCCCGACGAACGCTGGTGCAACCCGCCGGGCCGGGCCCTGGGCGAGCCCCCGACAACCGAGACATCGGACCCGCTGGTCGACGCGTACATCTGGGGCAAGCGCCCGGGGGAGTCGGACGGCGAGTGCAAGGGCGGCCCGAAGGCAGGCGAATGGTGGCCCACCTACGCCTTGAAACTGGCGCAGGCTTCAGCCACCTAGGGGCGCGGGGCTGTGACATATGCGGCTCCGCCGCGTGGGCGCGACCAGCCACAGCGCTCCCGCACCCAAGAGTCATCCTGCGGGAGCGCTACGGCACTCGAACCCACTGCGCCTTCGACGGCGTCCCCTGATCATCATCCACAAACACCATGTACCACCCCGACTGCACCAGATTCTTGTTCTTCGGCACAGTCACCGTGATCTTGTTCCCCGTCGCCTTGTAGTCCAGCGCGATGGACCGCTGATCGACGTCAGTCACGTGCGTCGACGCACTCGGCCGAATCAGCCGCACCTTCTTGATCGACGAAGCATGCTCCGAGGTGAACGTCCCCGACCCACCCCGCTCGATGGTCTGCGGCCCACCCGACAACGACGGCCGGGAATCCCGGTACAGATACGGCGGCGTATACATCTCGATCCGCTGCTCGAACGTCCCCGGCTTGGTGTTCCCCTGGTCGCCGTACAGCGAGTCGGACCCGAAGAACATCACCCGCCCGTCGGGCAACAGCAGCGAACCGGAATGGTAGTTGCGCCCCACCAGAGGATCGGCCATCTCCTCGAACGTGTTCGTGTCCGGGTGATACAGCCGAGCCTGAAGAATGTTGGAATCACCGCGCCCGCGATAGTCCTCCGAACCCCCGGAAACCAGCACGGAGTCGTCCGGCAGGACCGACGCCTGCGGATAGCGCGTCCCCTTCTCCAGTGCCGGCCCGTCCACGAACTTCGGGTCGTCGGCCTTCAGGTCGATGATCCGCGTCTTGTTGCTGGACAGCTTGGACTCGCCGACCCCGCCGCCGCCGATCACCATGTACTTCTCGTCCTGCGCCGGCGGCAGCAGCACGGTCCCGGCCGTCTCCAGCTTGTCCGGGTCGCTGAGCCCGGGCACCTTGGTGAACTTGTTGGTGTCCACGTCCCAGATGCCCGGGTCGCGGCCCACGTCGTCCGGTCCGTAGCCCGCGTTCGCACCCGAGTAGAAGATCTTGCCGTTCTGCATCAGGAACAGCGCCGGGTACGTCGGGAGCTGCATGGTCTTCGGCAGGTAGGTCCACTTCTTGGTCTTCGGGTCGAAGACCTCGTTCTTGCCCGGGACCAGCTGGCCGATGTCGTCGAGGCCGGAGACGCTGAGGATCTTGCCGTTGCTCAGGGTGGTGAGCGTCGGATACCAGCGGGCCTCCTTCATCGGGTCGACCTTGATGTACTTCTCGGCGATCGGGTCGAATTCGAAGGCGTCCCGAATACCCTGGAAATCTTTCTTGTCGAGGGCGAGTTTCTGCGCGATGCCGTACGTGTTCTTGGCGTCGACACCGGAAAGGCCCTGGACGGTGTAGTTGTCCTGTGTGCCGGTCTGGTACTTGGCGCCGCTGTTCTGCGCCTCGACGTAAATCCGGCCCAGGCCCGGGGTGTTGCCGAGGAACCTGCCGGTCCGCTTGTCGAAGTTCTTCGTCGCCCGCTCGACGACGACCGGGTCCTTCGACACGAAGGTCTTGCCGTTCTCCTTGCCCACGAACTTGGTGCCCGCGGGCAGGGTGATCGGCTTGTCCGGGTTCTCGTTGTGGACGATCATCAGGCCGCCGGCCTTGGTGACGTCACCCTTCAGCTTCTCGTACCGCTTGGTGCCGCCGGCGATCAGCAGATTGCCGTTGGCGAGCTGCGTGTGGCCGGTGCAGAACAGGTCCTTGGGCGTCGGGACCTTCTTGATGGTGCCCTTGACCGGGTCCCAGATCCGGGTGTCGAACTTCTTGTCGTCGAAGTTGTCCTGGTTGTTTCCCGAACCCGCGACGAGCAGCACTTTGCCGGTGCGCAGCAGCGCCGCGTGAATGGTGTTCTGCCGGTATTCCTTCGGGAACTCGATGGTGTCCCATTTGCCGTTCGCGGCTTTGTACTCGGGTCTGTTGATCTGGTACTGGTGGTATTTCTCGGTGCCGAAGCGGTACAGCCACGGCCCGTTCATCCCGGCCAGCGCGAGCACCACCGCTGAACCAATCGCGAGTCGACGGGCGCGGCGGTGCCCTGCACGGTCCTTCATTCCTTACGTCCCCCAAGTCCACCAAGGGCGATCTGCATGGTCTGGTCATCGCTCCCGCTCGCGCCCCCGTTCGAGGCGGCCCAGCTCGGCTTGTGCTGCGGGGTGTGCTGGGCCGGGGTGCGCTGCGCGGGCAGCGGCTGCGGCTGATAGGCACCCGGGGGAACCGCCACAGGAGCCCCAGAGTGAGCCCCCGCAGGAGCCGCAGGAGCCGCAGGAGCCGCAGGAGCCGCCGCAGCCGCAGGAACCACCGAGTCCTGAGGCTCCTGCTGCGGCGCGGCCGGCTTCTTCTTCGCCCCCCGCAGCGACCAGCGCCAGGCGAGGATCGGCGACGCGGTGATCAGCAGCGCGAAGCACGCCCAGATGACCATCGCGGGGTGCGAGTGCCCGAACACGAATCCGGCGGCGATCGACGCGCCGAAGACCATGATGAAGAACAGGTGGATACGGAAGGTCCCCAGCAGTGTGTCCGGGCTGGCCGAGTCGCCCTTGGGCGTCACCACGAACTTGCTCTTGCGGCGCAGCACGGCGTCCATCAGCGAGCGGGCGTAGATCGGCGCGGAGAGCGCCGACATCACCATGCCCGCCACACCGCCGGAGCCCTCCGGCTCGTGCGGGGAGACGTTGTGCCGCCGGTTCCAGATGTACAGGCCGATCTGGAGCACCGACGCGTTGCCGTACAGCATCAGCCACACGGTCGGGTCGATGTTCACACCCGAGGCGCCCAGGCCCAGGAACAGCGCACAACTCAGGGCCGCAAGGATCCAGTTGAGGGCGGACATCGGGTAGAAGATGATCATCATCGTGTAGTTGAAGAGCTTGCTCGGCGGCAGCGAGTACCAGCCCTTCCAGTACTGCTTGAGGATGGTCTCGTAGGTCCCCCGCGACCAGCGCAGCTGCTGCGTGAAGAAGTCCGTCCAGGCGTTGGGCCCTTCGCCGACCGCGAGCACGTCCGGGGTGTAGACCGACCGCCACTTCTTGCCCGTGGCCGGGTTCTTCGCGCGGTGCATCTCGAAGCCGGTGGCCATGTCCTCGGTGATCGAGTCGTACAGGCCGCCGATCTGCTTGATCGCCTTGATCCGTACGGCGTTCGAGGTGCCCACGAACATCGGGGAGCCGTACCTGTTGCCGGCGCGCTGGATCAGCGCGTGGAAGAGGAACTGCTGCGACTCGGCGGCCTTGGTGATCGGGTTGTCGTAGTTGCCGTAGACCTGCGGGCCGATGACGAAGCCGATGTTCGGGTCGCGGAAGAAACCGAGCATCCGCTCGAGGTAGTTGGGCAGCGGCACATGGTCGGTGTCGACCGAGGCGAAGAAGTCGTAGTCGTCGCCGTGGGCTTCCAGCCAGGCGTTGTAGTTGCCGTGCTTGGTCTTGGCGCGGTGCGGGCCCTGGGGCTGGTTCCACTTCGCGACGCCCTTGCGGGAGAAGTGGTGCACGCCGAGCCGGGCGCAGACCTCCTTGACCGCCGGGTCGTCGCCCTCGTCGAGCAGCCAGACGTGCATGAGGCCGCGGTGGCGGATGCGTACCGCGGCTTCCAGGGTCTTCGTCACCATCTCCAGCGGCTCCTTGCCGGGCACGAAGGAGGTGAGGAAGGCGACTTTGGTGCCGGTCTCGGGCACGACCGGAATCGGGTCGCGGGCGACCAGGGTGGCGTGCGCGTTCGAGACCACGTTCATACAGCGGAAGAACTCGATGAGGCCGATCGAGACGAGCATCACGATGTCGAGCGCGGGCAGCCAGGAGAAGGCCGGGTAGTCGCGCTCGGTCCAGTGCTCGGGCTGGAGCAGCCAGGTCAGCAGGACCAGCGAGAGCAGCGGCGCGGCGGCGAGCATCAGCGCGACCCGGATGCGGTGCGGCTCCTGCGAGATCAGCGAGCGGTACTGCACTCTGTACGGCTTGCTCGGGTCGGGTTGGGTGAGGGGACCTGCCAGCCGGCTGTAGTGCTCGTAGTCGTACTTCGGCAGTGTCTTCTTGATCCGTCGGAACGCACCGGTCCGGTGTGACGGCACCCTGAGCTGGGTGGTCTGGGACGGGTCGTAGTTCTGCCGGGCGCCCGTCGGCGTCGACGTCATGAGTCATCCCCCCACACGCGAGTCACCGCGTGGTGTCGTTTCTTTACCGCTGCTCGGGTCCCCCTCGACCCTTCACAGTGGTATCAGCGCTGAGCCGCAGTCACCACACGATCCACATCTATGGACACAGAACTGCGACGTTCCGGTTGCATGATGCCCCCCTCGGCATCGCTCCATGAACGGGGCCCCTCTCCCCGCGACACCGGCGCAACCGGCTTCTTGCCCCCCAACTACCGCGTATACGCGGCATCTTGAAAACCAGGGTTCTACGGTGTTCATCTTGATCGCAAGATACGAAACGCGGTGTTTACCGGTCATACGCGCTCAATGTGGTCAATGTGGCCCGTGTGGGTGAAAACAGAGGACGGCCCCCCTCGGGTGAACGAGGGAGGCCGTCCTGTCCGTGCGCCGCCAGGGACTCGAACCCCGGACCCGCTGATTAAGAGTCAGCTGCTCTAACCAACTGAGCTAGCGGCGCGTGACCCGCACGACTCTACCGGATGCGGGGGAGTGCCCCGGACCGCCCACTCCCCCGGAGGGCCCCCGTACATCATTCGGACCGTCAACATGCGCGTGCCGAAGACAGTTGAGAAACTGACGAATGTGCACAGCCGCGAACATTTTCAGCTGGAGTGTGAGGGGAATCGCATGGCGACTCCGGTATTCGAGGAATTCGATCCCGCGAGCGACTGCGGCTGCCCCGGATGCGTTCACTGGCGGCGCGTCCTGCCGCGTTTTCCTCAGACCCGGTCCGGCCGCCATCCGGCAGCCCACCGGGCCGTCCTCCTCGCCGCGGCGGCCTCCACCGCCCTCGTGGCCGGGCAGGCGGCCCCGGCCCTCGCCGCCCCCCACGCACCGGCCCGTCCGGGCGTTCCCGCAGATGACGAGCCCGACACCCCGCAGGGAGGCAAGGCCCCGCTGCACGGCCCGGCCGGGAAACCGGCGAGGCCGGCCGGCCCGGTCAGGACGCCCGAGACCACCCGCGCGGACATCATCAAGCGGGCCAAGAAATGGGTCGCCGCGAAGGTGCCGTACAGCATGTACGCGTACTGGGGCGACGGATACCGGCAGGACTGTTCGGGCTTCGTTTCGATGGCCTGGAACCTGCCCGGAAACGAGTGGACGGGCAGCCTCGAGCAGTACGGGGTGCGGATTTCCAAGGAGGATCTCCAGCCCGGCGACATTCTGCTGTTCCACAATCCGGCCGACCCCGAGAAGGGGTCCCACGTCGTCATTTTCGGCGGCTGGACGGACTACACGCACACCTACTACATCGCCTACGAGGAGACCCGCCCCTACGCCCGCCGGCAGTCCACCCC
The DNA here is from genome assembly GCF_040654815.1 of Streptomyces sp. NPDC050619. Taxonomy (NCBI): domain Bacteria; kingdom Bacillati; phylum Actinomycetota; class Actinomycetes; order Kitasatosporales; family Streptomycetaceae; genus Streptomyces; species Streptomyces sp. NPDC050619. The sequence continues at coordinate 236,179 of NZ_JBFAIR010000010.1, forward strand.
GTACGCCTATTGGAGCCATTCCGACCGCTATCGCGCCTACCGCTACAAGGGGCTCGCGGGCGGCCCGACGGGGGTGCGGCCCGGCACGGAGAAGCCGAGCACGGAGAAGCCCGGCACGGAGAAGCCCGGCACGGAGAAGCCAGACGCGGCGCAGTCCGGCAGTGGGAAGCCGGGTGCGCCGGCCGGGACGCCGTACCCCGGAAGGGCGTATTTCGGCCCCGGCGCGAACAACAAGCACGTCACCCGGCTCGGCCGCATGCTCGTCGAACGCGGTGCCGGGCGCTACTACACCTCCGGCCCCGGCCCCCGCTGGTCGGACGCGGACCGCAGGGCGACCCGGGCCTTCCAGCAGGCGCAGGGCTGGCGGGGCCAGGACGCCGACGGGCTGCCGGGCCCGCGGACCTGGGCGCTGCTGGTGACGGGGGAGGGCAGGGACATCACGGCTGGGACGGCGGGCCCGCCGGCGCCCGCCTCGCACGGGGTGTCCGGCTATCCGGGGCGGGCGATGTTCCGGCCCGGAGCGGCCAACACGTACGTCACCCTGCTCGGAAAGCAGCTGGTGAAGAAGGGATTCGGCAAGTACTACACGACCGGGCCGGGACCGCGCTGGGGCGAGGCGGACCGGCGCAACGTCGAGGCCTTCCAGCGCGCCCAGGGATGGCGGGGCGGCGCGGCGGACGGCTATCCGGGGCCGGAGACCTGGCGGCGGCTCTTTTCCTGACCACCTGTTGTGGCGCATCTGGCGCGGAGGCTGGAGGCACGCATGAGTACGACCACTTCCCACACCCCCGAGTCCGAGGGCCCGTCGAGGCCCGCCCGGCTCATCCAGAACGAGTCGACCACCGAGATCCCCGTCCACCTGCTGTTCCGGGACGAGCCCGACCCGGTGTCGGTGCCGCTGCGGCCCGCGGTGGTGGGGCGCCGGCAGGGCACGGGGGAGCAGCCGCGCTTCCGGCGTCCTGTGCCCGCGAAACCGAGCCCCGTCCCGAAGGTCGACCCCGCGCTGGTGGAGCGGCCCGCGCGGGTGCTGCCGGGTTCGGCGGGGGTGCTCGCCGGTGCCTGCGGGATGGCCGGATGTCTCGCCACCTCGTGGTGGGCGGGCGCGCTGCCGCCGCTCGTGGTGGAGGCGCTGGGGCTGCCGTCGTCCGCTGCGGCGGGCCTCGGTCCCGTGCAGTGGGCGGCGTACGCGGGGGCGGGGGCTCTCGGGCTGTTCGGCTTCGGCGGGCTGGCCCGCGGCCGGACCGGGCGGGCCTGGGTGCTCGGCCTCTTCGGCCGCTACCGGGGGACCGTCCGGCGCACCGGCCTGATGTGGGTCAACCCGATGCTGCTGCGCCGCCGGATCGACGTACGGCTGCGGCACTGGCGCAGCGAGCCGATGCCCGCGGCCGACGCGAGCGGGGTCGCGCTGCGGGCGGTGGTCCTGGTGGTGTGGCGGGTGCGGGACACCGCGCGGGCCATGCTGGGGATCGAGGACCACGAGACGTATCTGCGCGCGTGCGTGGAGGTGGCGCTCGCCCGGGTGCCGGTGGAGCTGCCGGGGTCCGGGCGAGGGGCCACCGCCGGGGAGGCGCTGACCCGGCTGGTGGCGGCGGACGCGGCGCCGGTCGGCATCGAGGTGTTCTCGGTGCACCCGCTGCGCGTCGAGTACGCCCCCGAGGTCGCCGCCGCGATGCACCGGCGCCGGATCGCCGCGCTGGATGCCCAGCACCGGGCGAGCGTGCTCACGTCGGTGGTCGACTCGGTGGAGGACACGGTGACCCGGCTGACCATGCGGGGGCTGGTCGAACTCGACGACTACGAGCGGAAGGCGCTGGTGAAGGACCTGACGGTCGCGTTCTGCGCGGGGCGCGGGGACGCGTCTGCGTGATTGGTATGGACATGTTCAATCGGCAGTAATAACCTGCGACTTGGTCTAGACCTACCTGCACAGCTCAGTGAACTCCCCCACGTTCTCCAGGAGCAGCAGCATGCGCAAAAAGACCAAGTGGTACGCCGCCGCGCTCGGCCTCGCGACGACCGGAGCCCTCGTGCTCTCGTCGGGCGGCGCGAGCGGCCACGGCTACACCGACCTCCCCGTCAGCCGTCAGAAGCTCTGCCAGAACGGCACCGTGACCAACTGCGGCAACATCCAGTGGGAGCCCCAGAGCGTCGAGGGCCCCAAGGGCTTCCCGGCCTCCGGTCCGGCCGACGGGCGGATTTGTTCCGCGAACAACACGCCCTTCGCGCAGCTCGACAGCCCGAAGACCCCCTCGGGCGGCGCCTGGCCCACCACGAAGGTGAGCGGCGGCCAGAGCTACACGTTCCGCTGGCAGTTCACGGCCATGCACGCCACGACCGACTTCCGGTACTACGTCACCAAGCCGGGCTGGAACCAGAACCACAACCTGGCCCGCTCCGACCTCAACCTCACCCCGTTCCTGACCGTCCCCTACGGCGGCCAGCGTCCCCCCGCCACGCTCTCCCACAGCGGCACCCTGCCGTCGGGGCTGAGCGGCCACCACGTCATCGTCGCGGTATGGACGGTCGCGGACACGGCCAACGCGTTCTACGCCTGCTCGGACGTCACGTTCTGAACGACGTGATGGGCGACTGCGGTCGCTAGTCTCCACATCTGACGGTACGTCAACTACCGTGCGCCCCCATGGAGTCCACGAGGCGTACCGTCGCGGAACTCGTCGCCGGCCGGTGGGGCGACCACCGGCCGGGGCTGTGGTGCGAGATGGGGAGGGTGCTCACGCACCACGAGGTGGCGGCGGGGGCCGCGGCCCGGGCGGCCCTGCTGGCCGATCTGCTGCCGCCCGAGGCGCACATCGGGATCCTGCTCGACAACACCCCCGAATACCCGATGTGGTTGAGCGCGGCGGCCCTCGCGCGCACCGCCGTCGCCGGCATCAACCCCACCCGCCGGGGCCCCGAACTCGCCCGCGACATCCTGCACACCGAGTGCCGGATCCTGATCACCGAGCGCACCCACCTCCCGCTCCTCGCCGGCCTGGAACTACCCGGCGTACGCCTGCTGGTCACGGACACCCAGGAGTACGACGACCTCCTCGCGCCCTACGCGGGCGCCCGGCCGGACGCCTCCCGGGCCACCCCCGCCGACCGCCTCCTCCTCTACTTCACCTCGGGCTCGACCGGCGCCCCCAAGGCCGCGATCTGCACCCAGGGCCGCCTGGCCGCCGCCGGCCGCTCCCTGGCCGACCAGTTCACCGTCCGCCCCGACGACGTGCACTACGTCTGCATGCCGATGTTCCACGGCAACGCGGTGATCGCCGACTGGGCGCCCGCGCTCTCGGCCGGGGCGGGGGTGGCGCTGCGGCGGCGGTTCTCGGCGTCACGGTTCCTGGCGGACGTACGGCAGTACGGGGCGACGTACTTCACGTACGTGGGCCGGGCCGTCCAGTACCTCCTCGCCACCGAGCCACGCCCCGACGACCGCGACAACCCGCTGCGGCTGGGTTTCGGCACCGAGGCGGGGGCGGTGGACGCGGCGGCCTTCGAGCGGCGGTTCGGGGTGCGGCTGGTGGAGGGCTACGGGTCGTCCGAGGGCGGCGCGGCGATCCAGTGGCGGCCCGGCACGCCGCCCGGCGCGGTCGGCCCGGCGCCACCCGGACTCGCGGTGCTGGATCCGGCCACCCGCGAGGAGTGCCCGCCGGCGGTCTTCGACGCGACGGGGCGGCTGCTGAACGGCGACGAAGCCATCGGCGAACTGGTCAACCGCGGGCCCAGCCCCTTCGAGGGCTACTGGCGCAACCCGGACGCGGAGGCGGAGCGGCTGCGGAACGACGGCTGGTACTGGACCGGCGACCTCTTCTACCGGGACACCGACGGCTTCCTCTACTTCGCCGGCCGCACCGACGACCGGCTGCGCGTCGACAGCGAGAACCTGGCCGCCGCGGTGATCGAGAACATCCTCGCCCGGTACGAGGGCGCGGTCGCCGTCGCTGTCTACGCGGTGCCGGACCCGGTGACCGGGGACCAGGTGATGGCGGCGCTCGCCGGTGACTTCGACCCGCTCGGCTTCGCCGAGTTCCTGCTCGCCCAGCCGGACCTGGGGACGAAGATGGCGCCCCGGTTCGTGCGCGTGGTGGAGCGGATGCCGGTCACGGCCACGAACAAGATCCACCGGGCGCGGCTCAGGAAGGAGGGGGTCCGCTGCGCGGATCCGGTGTGGTGGCGGCCTCCCGGGGAGCAGACGTACCGGAGGCTGACCTCGGCGGACGCCGAAGGGCCCCTCGTTTCCACGAGAGGCCCTTCATCCGTGCGCCGCCAGGGACTCGAACCCCGGACCCGCTGATTAAGAGTCAGCTGCTCTAACCAACTGAGCTAGCGGCGCGTGACTCCCGCCAGACGCTTTTCGCGGCCGACGACACAGAAAATACTACCTGGTCCCAAGGAGTGCTTGTGACGCGCGGCCCGCTCTAGATCGCCAGCGACAGCAGTACCGGAGCCGCCCCCCGGTTCAGCTTGTCCGCGGCCTGGCGCAGGCGGTGGGCGTGCTCGACCGGGAGGGACAGGGCCAGGCAGCCGACCGAGGAGCCGGCCGTGATCGGGACGGCCGCGCAGACCGTGCCGACCGCGTACTCCTGGAGGTCGAGGTGGGGCACCGTCGGCGGCTGGGTCTCCAGGCGGGAGAGCAGCAGCCTGTCGCTGGTGATGGTGCGCGAGGTGAGGCGGGCCATCTTGTGCCGGGCGAGGTGGTCGCGCCGGCCGTTGTGGTCGAGCTGGCCCAGCAGGCTCTTGCCGAGCGCGGTGGCGTGGGCGGAGTAGCGGAAGTCGACCCACTCGTTGACCGAGGGAGTCGCGGGGCCGTCGGCGTACTGGGCGATCGTGACCTCGCCGTCGACGTACCGGCTGATGTAGACGGCGGCGCCGATCGAGTCGCGCAGCCGGTCCAGGGTGCGCTGGAGTTTCTCGCGCAGGGCCTGGTCGCGGTCCTGGGCGTCGCAGAGGCGGGTGAGGGCGGCCCCGGTGACGTACGCCCCGTCGGCCACCTGCTCGACGTATCCCTCGCGGCGCAGCATGCGCAGGAGCGTGGTCAGGCGCTCCGGGCCGAGGCCGGTCAGGCTGGCGAGGCGGGTGTCGGTGATTCCGGTGGTGTGCCGCGACACGGTCTCCAGGACACGCAGGGCGTCCTGGGCCGAGTGGTACGGCGCGGTCGGCTCGTGCATCAGCGCCACGGTGTTTCCCCCTGCGCTCGCTCGGTGCTTTACAACGGGGCCGTAATCCGGACAGCCAATCCCCTCCACGATAGCCGCCAACGGCTGCTGTCGGAGGGGCTGTTCCCGATCGGTATATGCCGTTGGCCGGGCGTCGGTCACGATGTCACCGACGCCCGGACCACAGATCCGGCGGCTCCGCCCAGCCTGCGGGCCCAGGACAGAACCGCGCTACAGAACCGCGCTCAGGAATTCCCGTGTGCGTGCGTGGTCGGGGTCGCCGAAGAGCTTCTCCGGCGGCCCGGACTCGATGACGCGGCCCGAGTCGAACATCAGCACCTGGTCGGAGATGTCCCGGGCGAAATTCATCTCGTGCGTCACGCAGAGCATCGTGATGTCGGTGGTGCGGGCGATGTCCCGCAGCACGTCGAGCACGCCCGCCACCAGCTCCGGGTCGAGCGCCGACGTCACCTCGTCCAGCAGCAGCACCTGCGGCCGCATCGCCAGCGCCCGGGCGATCGCCACCCGCTGCTGCTGGCCGCCGGACAGCTGGGTCGGGCGGGAGTCCGCCTTGTCGGCGAGGCCCACCAGGTCGAGCAGCCCGCGGGCGCGCTCCTCCGCCTCGTCCTTGGACATGCCGAGGACGGTGACGGGGGCCTCGGTGATGTTCCTGAGGGCCGTCATGTTCGGGAACAGGTTGAACTGCTGGAACACCATCCCGATCTTCTTGCGGACCTCGCGGACCTGCTTCTCCGGGGCCGGGAAGAGCTGCTCCCCGTCGACGGTGATCGTGCCCTCGTCGGGCTTGGTCAGGGTCATCAGCAGCCGCAGGATCGTCGTCTTGCCGGAACCCGACGGACCGATCAGCGTGACGTGCTTGCCGGTGTCGACGGAGAAGTCGAGCCGGTCGAGCACGGTGTTGCTGCCGAAGCGCTTGCTGACCTGTTCGAGGCGGATCAGCTCACGCCGGTCCACGGCGGGCGCGTCGGTGGGCGTGGGTTCGGTGGGTGTCGTGGGTTCTGTCTCAGCGGGCAAGGCGACGCTCCAGTGCTCGGAGGAGGAGGGAGGCGGGATAGGCGATGACGATGAAGGCGATGCCGACGATCACGATCGGTTCGTTCATCTGGAAGGTCTGCGAACCGAACTGGCGGGCCCGGCCGAGCATCTCCAGCACACCGATCGTCATGAGCATCGGCGAGTCCTTCAGCATCGCGATGACGTAGTTGCCCAGCGCGGGCACGACGCGGCGCAGCGCCTGGGGCAGGATCACCACGGTCCAGGTGCGCGTGCGCGGCAGATTGAGGGCCGTCGCCGCCTCCCACTGGCCGACGGGCACGCCGTCGATGCCGGCGCGGTACACCTCCGCGGTGTACGTGGAGTAGTGCAGCCCCAGGCCGAGCACGCCCGTGGCCAGCGCCGAGAGGGTCAGACCCCACTCGGGCAGGACGTAGAAGATGAAGAACAGCTGCACCAGCAGCGGGGTGTTGCGGATGAACTCCGTGATGGCCGTGACCGGCCAGCTCACCACCTTCAGGGACGAGCGCTGGGCCAGCGCCCAGACCAGGCCCAGGGCGAAGGCGATCAGCGAGCCCAGTACCAGGGCCTGAAGGGTGACGACCACGCCGTCCCAGAACTCCGGCATGAAGTCGCCCACAGTGGACCAGTCCCACTTCATGAGGCACCTCCGGGAGCGGTCGGGGTGCCGACGAGGTCCGGTCGCGGGTCGGTGCCGGAGGGTTTGCGGGTCACGGCGCGATCCTTGGGCGGGGCCTGCCCGACACTCGCCTTGGCCCTGCGTTCCACCAGCCGCATCACGCGGGTGAGGATGAAGGCCAGGACGAAGTACATGACGAGGATGATCGTGTAGACGGGAGCGCTCTCACCGGTGGCGTTGCGCACCAGCTGGGCCCCGAAGGTGATGTCACTGACACCCAGGACCGACACCAGGGCGGTGCCCTTCAGCAGCTCGATGAGCAGGTTGTTGAAGGGAGGCACCATTTCCGGCCAGGCCTGCGGCAGCACGACCTTCCGCAGCCGCTGGGCGGGCGTGAAGCCGAGCGCGACGCCCGCCTCGCGCTGGGCCGGCGGCACCGCGGCCAGCGCGCCGCGCACGATCTCCGAGCCGTAGGCGCCGTAGGTGCAGCCCAGCGTGAGCACGGCGGCCCACATCGGCACGAGCTGCCAGCCCAGGGTCAACGGCACCACGAAGAACACCCAGGTCATCAGGACCAGGGCGGAGGTGCCACGGAAGATCTCGAAGTACGCCCCCGACAGGAACCGTACGATCCACAGCCGGTGGGTGCGCGCGGTGCCCACGACGAAGGCGACGACCACGCCGAGCGCGGCACTGTAGACGGTCAGCTGGACGGTGATCCAGACGCCCTTGAACAGGATGGCCCACAGGCCTGAGCCGATGTCACTCATGCCTGGCACTTCTCCTTGGCCGTGATGGTCGTCATCTGGTCCTTGGTGAACCCGAAGGGCCGCATGATCTCCAGCAGTTCGCCGCTGCGCTTCAGCTTGTACAGCTCCCGGTTGAAGGCGTCACGCAGGTTCGTCTCCGGCATGCGGAACGCGAACGCGCCGACGTCGATGACCGGTTTGCCGTCCATGTACGGCGTGACCTCCTCCGTCGCCTCCACCTTCGAGCTGCGGCTCTGCTCGACCACGAGGCGCACCGTGACCGCGGTACCCACGAAGACATCGACCCGGCCCTGTTCGACGGCGAGGAGACCGGCCAGCTGATCGGGCAGGGTGGTGATCTGCTTCACCCCTGCCTCCTTGGCGTAGTCGATCTCCGCGTAGCCGATACCGGTCGCCATCCGGGCCCCGGCCCGTGCGATGTCGGCGTAGGTGCGCAGATTCTTCGGATTGCCCTTCGGCACGATGAAGGCGTCCTTCATCTGGTACTCCGGGTCGGCGAAGAGCACCTGCTCGCAGCGCTCCGGATTGATGTACATGCCGGCGGCGACCACGTCGAACTGCAAGGAGTTCAGCCCGAAGATCAGGGAACCGAACTCCGTCGGGAACGGCTCGACCTTGTCGACGCCGAGATTCTGGAAGATACGGGTGGCGATGGCCGGTGCCGAACCCGTGATCTTGCCGTCCTTTCCGATGTATCCATAGGGCTGCTCGCCCGCTATGCCCAGCCGCACGGTGCCGTTGGCCCGCAGCTGGTCGAGCAGGTGCCCGCCGTCTCCGGTGTCGGCCGTGGCCACCCGGCTGCATCCGCTGCTCGCACCGACCGCGCCCGCGGTGGCCAGGGCGGCCGTGCCCGAGAGCAGGGTGCGGCGGCGGATGCCGGATCTAGTCGTGCCTCGTGAGCCGTTGTCGTCTGCCTGCACTCCAACCATGGGCGCGCGGCTACCCGGATCGTCACCCGGTATGCCGGTCGGTTTCCGATTCTTCACACATGGGGGTAGTGCGTTCCAGCCACCGATTGAAACGCGCGCCACGGGGCAGGCAGGCCCGCAGGACACCAGCGGAGACCCGAAGGAGACTCAATGGCGGAACGCCACATCGAAGTCGCGCTCGAACGGCGCGGGGTCCGGTGCACGGCACGGCTGCTCGACGACCGGGCGCCCATCACCTGCGCGGCGGTGTGGGACGCGCTGCCCCTGAGCAGCGACGTCTACCACGCGAAGTACGCCCGCAACGAGATCTACGCCCTTTTCCCGCCGTTCGCGACGGCGGAGCCCCCGCTGGAGAACCCGACGGTCACCCCGATCCCGGGCGACCTGTGCTACTTCTCCTTCGCCGGCACGGAGCTCGGCACCCAGGCCTACGGCTACGAGCGCGAGGTCCGCCCCGGCACGACCGTCGTCGACCTGGCGCTCTTCTACGAGCGCAACAACCTCCTCCTCAACGGCGACGTGGGCTGGGTGCCGGGCATCGTCTGGGGCCAGATCATCGAGGGCCTGGACGAGATGGCGGACGCGTGCAACGACCTGTGGCGGACCGGGGCGGTGGGGGAGACGCTCAGCTTCCGACGGGCGTGACGGCCGGAAGTCGAGCGTCGTGACGGCCGCAAGCCGAGCGTCGTGACGGTCGGATTCAGGCCGTCGTGACCCCTGCCTCGTACAAGGCGTGCGCCGCCCGCAGCACCAGATCGTCCCGGTGCCGGGCGGCGACGATCTGAAGGCCCACCGGCAGCCCGTCGCCGTCCGTCCCCACCGGTACGGAGGCCGCGGGCTGCTGGGTCATGTTGAACGGGTACGTGAACGGCGTCCAGCCCGTCCAGCGGCGGTGGCCCGAGCCCTTCGGCACCTCGGGGCCCGCCTCGAACGCGGTGATCGGGAGGGTGGGCGTCACCAGCAGGTCGTAGGAGTCGTGGAAGCGGCCCATCCGGCGGCCGAGTTCCATCCGGACGTCGACCGCGGCCAGGTAGTCCAGCGCGCTGTAGCGGGCGCCCTGGTCGCAGATCTCCCGCAGCCCCGGGTCGAGCAGCTCCCGCTGGTGCGGTCCCAGGTGCTGGGTCACGCGGGCCGCGCCGCTGAACCACAGCGTGTGGAAGGCGTCCACCGGGTCGGTGAGGTCGGGGTCGGTCTCGGTGACGTACGCGCCGAGGTCCGCCAGCCGCTCCACCGCGTGCCGTACCGCCGCCGCGACGGCCGGCTGCACCGCCACCTGACCGCCGAGGGAGGGCGAGTAGGCGACCTTCAGCCCGTGCACTCCTCCCGACAGCCCCGCCGAGAAGGAACCGGGCGCCGAGCCGAGTGCCGACCAGTCACGGGAGTCCGGGATGCCGATGACGTCGAGGAGCAGTGCCGCGTCCGCCGCGTCGCGGGTCATGGGGCCGACATGCGCCAGCGTGCCGAAGGCGCTCGCCGGGTAGAGGGGCACGCGGCCGTACGTCGGCTTCAGCGCGAAGATCCCGCAGAAGGCCGCCGGGATACGGACACTGCCGCCGCCGTCGGTGCCGAGGGCGAGCGGTCCCGCGCCGCGGGCCACGGCCGCCGCCGCGCCGCCGCTGGAGCCGCCGGCGGTGCGGGCCGGGTCGTGCGGATTGCGGGTCACGCCGTTCAGCGGGGAGTCCGTGACGCCCTTCCAGCCGAACTCGGGGGTCGTGGTCTTGCCGAGGAAGACGGCACCGTGCTCGCGCAGCCGGGCGACGGAGGGGGCGTCCTCGTCCCAGTGGCCCTGCTGCGAGATCGTCCTGGAGCCCTTGAGGGTCGGCGCCCCGCGCATCAGCAGGATGTCCTTCACCGTGACGGGGACGCCGTCCACCAGCCCGGCCGGTGCGCCGCGCCGCCAGCGATCGGCCGACTCCCGTGCCTGCGCGAGGGCCTCGTCCGCGGTGAGGCGCACGAACGCGTTCAGCTCCGGCTGGATCCGCTCGGCTCGCTCCAGGGTCGCTCGGGTCACCTCCACAGGGCTGAATTCGCCCTTGCGATAGCCGTCGACGAGTTGTACTGCGGTCAGTTCGGTCAGGTTCGTCATCCGGCCCTCCGTAGAACGTTCAGTGTCCGGGTACGTACCCGCGCGCCTTGTCCACCACGTTCGGCAGTGACCTTCCCGCCTCCCAAAGGTCGTACAGCTCCAGGAACTGCGTACCCAGCTCCTCCCGCCAGCCGATCGTGTCGCCGCTCATGTGCGGGGACACGATCAGGTTCGGCACCTGCCACAGCGGGCTGCCCGGGGTGAGGGGCTCGTGCTCGAAGACGTCCAGGGCGGCGCCCGCGATCCAGCGCCTGGACAGCGCCTCGACCAGCGCGTCCTCGACGACCAGCTGGCCCCGGCCGACGTTGATGAAGCGGGCGGAGGGCCGCATCAGGCCGAAGCGGCGGGCGTCGAACATGCCGTACGTCTGCTCCGTGAGCGGCGCGACCGAGATCACCCAGTCGGCGCGGGCCAGCAGCAGGTCGAGATCCTCCGGGCCGTGGACGCCGGTGCGCGCGGTGCGGCCGACGAGGGCGGCGCCGATGCCGAGCGCCTCGAGAGTGGCGACGATCGCGCGCCCGATGGGCCCCGAACCCACGACGCACGCGCGCGTGCCGGCGACCCGCATCGACTCGCGGTGCCGCCAGGTCCGCTGCCCCTGGAGCTCCCAGGTCCGGGGCAGGTCCTTGGCCATCGTGAGGACGAGCGCGGCGACGTACTCGGCGATCGGCTGGTCGAAGACACCGCGGGCGTTGGTCACCACCGTGTCGGAGATGGCGAGTTCGGGGCACATCAGGTGGTCCACGCCCGCGCTCGCCGTGTGCACCCAGCGCGGCCGCGGGCCCTCACCCGGCCAGGCCCGGCGCACCGCGTGCGAGGTGAAGTCCCACACCAGCAGCACATCGGCGGACGGCAGCCGCTCGGCGAGCGTCGACTCGTCCGCGTGCTCGATCCGGGCGCGGCCGGTGAGGCGCCCGAGGCGGGGGAGCGGATCGGCGTCGAGCACGAGCACCGTGGGCAGGGACGGGGGACCGGACTCGGGCGCGGTCATTTGTAAGCCATTCGGGGGAGCCGATTTATCGGGGACGACGGCCGTCTGACGTGGGCGGACACTGGGAGGAGACGGCCGTGTGACGCAGGCGTGACAAGAGCGGATTGACCCACGCTCGCACCCCAACCTACCTTCGTCAACACGGGCATGCGTACCGTCCGTTGTCCCCTGGTCCCTCACCGTGAGGCCGGTGTCTGCCATGGACGTTTCCTTTTTGGGGGGCCCACGCCCCCAGCGCGGTATCGGGGTCGTAGCCCCTTTTGACTTCGCCCTCGACCGCGAGCTGTGGCGTTGGGTCCCGGACGAGGTGTCACTGCACCTGACCCGGACGCCGTATGTCCCGGTCGAGGTCAGTCTCGATCTGGCCCGCCTGGTCAGCGAGCACGAAACGCTGCACGAGGCGGTGCTCACGCTGACCGCTATCGCGCCCGAGGTCGTCGCCTATGCCTGCACGTCCGGCAGCTTCGTCGGCGGGATCGCCGGGGAGCGGGCGATGTGCGCGGCGATGACCGTGGCCGGCGCGCTGCCGTCGGTGACGACGTCCGGGGCGCTGCTGGAGGCGCTGAAGGAGCTGGACGTGAGCCGGGTGGCGCTGGTGACCCCGTACACCGTGTCCGTCACCCGGGCGCTGGAGGAGTACGTCGCGGAGGCGGGCGTCACCGTCAGCGGATGCGCGTACATGGGCCTGACCCGGCACATCTGGAAGGTCCCCTACCGCGATGTGGCGGAGATGGCGCGCAAGGCCGTGCAGGACGGTGCCGACGCCCTGTTCATCAGCTGCACCAACCTGCCCACGTATGACGTGATCCCCCAGCTGGAGGCGGAGCTGCGCATCCCGGTGATCTCGGCCAACCAGGTCACGATGTGGGCTGCGCTGCGTCAGCTGGGTACCCGAGCCGTGGGACCGTACCAGGCGCTGATCGATCCGGCCGCCCGGCCCGGTCCCGTACTGCCGCAGATGCCGGGGCTGCCGGCACTGCCGGCGCTACCGGAACTGCCGGGCGAAGAACAGCAGCAGGAAGGCTCGACATGACAGCACTCGGGTTCCTCTATCCGGGCCACTCCGCAGAGGACGACTATCCGCGCATCGAGCAGTTGCTCGGCAGCGACATCCGGCTGGACGTGGTCCACACCGACATCGGCGAGGACGCCCACCGGGTCGACGCCCTGCTCGAGATGGGCTCCGCGGGGCGGCTGGCGGCGGGCGTCGAGGAACTGCGGCTGGCGGGCGCCGAGTCGGTGGTGTGGGCCTGCACCAGCGGCAGCTTCGTGTACGGCTGGGAGGGCGCCCACGAACAGGTACGTTCCCTCGCCCTCACGGCAGGCATGCCCGCCTCCTCCACGTCCTTCGCCTTCGTGCACGCGGTGCGGGAGATCGGGGCGAAGCGGGTGGCGGTGGGGGCGACCTACCCCGACGACGTGGCCGACCTGTTCGCGGAGTTCCTGCGGGCGGCAGGTCTGGAGGTGACCGGGGTCCGCGGCTCGGGGATCATCACGGCGGCGGAGGTCGGCACCTGGGGGGAGGCGGAGGTGTTCGCGCTGGCCCGCGCGGCCGACGACCCCTCGGCACAGGCGCTGCTCATGCCGGACACGGCCCTGCATACGGCGGCACACATCCCGGCCCTGGAAAAGGAACTCGGCAAGCCGGTGCTGACGGCGAACCAGGTCACGGTCTGGGAGGCGCTGCGCTTGACGGACCGCCGGGTGAACGCACCAGAACTGGGCGCCCTGTTCAAGAGGGAGCCGATCGTGCAGGCGTAGCTGTCTCCTGGCCCCCGGCCTATGCCTTTCGTGCACCTCTCGACCCACCGAGACGGGTGGTGGGTGGGCATAGGCCCGGGGGTCTGGGGGCGGAGCCCCCAGCAACGCCCGCACCAACACCGGACCACCAGGAATAAACGGAGACCCCCTCCTGTTAAGGCCACGCAGCACACCGCAGGCCAAAAACAGGAGGCACCCACAGTGACGGCAACGGCAGACGACGAGATCCGGGGAACCACCCACGGCACCGCCCCCACCCCCCTCTCCGTACTGGACCTGGTCACCGTAGGCGCAGGCCGAACCGCCACCGACGCCCTCCGCACCAGCGTCGCCATCGCCAAACTCGCGGAGTCCCGCAACTTCCACCGCTACTGGGTCGCCGAACACCACTCCATGCCCGGCGTCGCCTCCACCTCCCCGGCCGTGATCCTGGCCCACCTCGCCGCCCACACCACCCGCATACGCCTCGGCTCGGGCGGCGTCATGCTGCCCAACCACGCCCCCCTGGTGATCGCGGAGCAGTTCGGCACCCTCGAAGCCATGGCCCCCGGCCGCGTCGACCTCGGCCTCGGCCGCGCCCCCGGCACGGACGGCGCCACCGCCGCCGCCCTCCGCCGCACCGAACGCCTCAACGAAGGCGCCGACGACTTCCCCGAGCAGCTCGCCGAGCTCACCCGCTTCCTGGACGACGACTTCCCGGACGGCCATCGCTACCGCCGTATCCACGCCGTCCCGGGCCCGATCCAGGCGACCTCCCCCGGCGGCGTCCAGTCCCCGCACCGCCCGCCGATCTGGCTGCTCGGCTCCTCCGGCTTCAGCGCCCGCCTCGCCGGCGTCCTCGGCCTGCCCTTCGCCTTCGCGCACCACTTCTCGGCGCAGAACACCGTCCCGGCCCTGGACCTCTACCGCGAGTCCTTCCAGCCCTCCGCCGTTCTCGACGAGCCCTATGCCCTCATCGGTGTCTCCGCCATCGCCACCGAGGACGAGAAGGAAGCCCGTCGGCAGGTCATGGCCGCCGCGCTCAACATGATCCATCTGCGCACCGGCCGCCCCGGCCTCGTCCCCACCCCCGAGGAGGCCGAGGCCTACGCATTCAGCCCGATGGAACGGGAGTTCGTCGACTCCTGGAACGCCAACGTCATCCACGGCACCCCCGACGAGGTCCGCTCCGGCCTCGACGACCTGCACAAGCGCACCGGCGCCGACGAGCTGATGATCACGGGCAACGCCCACAGCGGGGACGTACGCCTGCGCTCGTACGAACTCATCGCGGACGCCTACGGCCTGCCCACCCTCTGAGCCGGGCCCTCACACCCGCACCCCCAGCAACCCGGAGATACGATCCGGCGGCACCGGCCGTGAGTACAGCCACCCCTGGCCGGTGTCGCACCCGATCCGCCGCAGCCGCGCGGCCTGCGCCGAGGTCTCCACGCACTCCGCGGTGACGGTCAGCCCCAGCCGGTGGGCGAGCTGGATCATCGCCTCGACGACGATCTCGTCGGCCGGGTTCGGGGGCACCCCCTCACCCTCGTACTGGAAGCCCCGTACGAACGAGCCGTCCAGTTTCAGTACCGACACCGGCAGCCGGCTCAGGTACGCCAGGTTCGAATAGCCGGTTCCGAAGTCGTCGATGGCGATGCCCACACCCATGTCGCTGAGCGCCTGGAGCGCTTGCAGCGGGCGGCCCGCCGAGCCCATCACCGCCGACTCCGTGAGCTCCAGTTGCAGCAGATGCGGCGCGAGGCCCGTCTCCGCGAGGATCTCCGCCACGTCCGCGACCAGGTCGGAGTCCCAGACCTGACGCACCGCCACGTTCACACTGACGAAGATCGGCGGCTCGCCGGGGTGTTCCAGCTGCCAGCGGCGGGCCTGGCGGCAGGCCGTGGCCAGCACCCAGCGGCCGAGCTGCACGATCGAGCCGTCCTCCTCGGCCAGTCCGATGAACCGATTCGGCGTCAGCATTCCGAACTGATGGTGGTTCCATCGGATCAGGGCCTCGACGCCCCGCAGCCGGCCGTCCTCCATGCACACCAATGGCTGGTATTCGAGGGTGAACTCGCCGCGCTCGATCGCCGGGCGGAGCGTGGAGGCGAGGGCCTGGCGGGTCATGCGGTGGGCGTTGCGCTCCGGGTCGAAGAGCGTCCAGCGGGCCTTGCCGTCGGCCTTGGCCCAGTACAGCGTGGTGTCGGCGGCTTGCATCAGGCCCGTGGCCGAGGTCCCCGCCGCGTGCCGCTCGACCACTCCGATCGACGCCGACACCGACAGCCGCTGCCCGGACAGGTCGAAGGGCGCCTGCACCGCCTTCAGCACGGAATCGGCGAGGTCGGCGAGCTGCTCGGTGCCGGTGGAGTCCTCGACGAGCAGGGCGAACTCGTCGCCGCCGAGCCGGGCCACCAGCGGGGCGCTCGCCCGGCCGCGTCCGGCCTCCTCGGCGCAGCGCGTGAGGCGTTCGGCCACGGCGGTCAGCAGCCGGTCGCCGACGCGGTGGCCGAGGGTGTCGTTGACGGCCTTGAATCCGTCCAGATCCAGGTAGCACAGGCCGATCCGGCCGGTGCCGCCCTGCTCGTACGACTCCGCCTCCAGCGCCGCCGACAGGCGCTCGAAGAACAGCGTGCGGTTGGGCAGCCGGGTCACCGGGTCGTGCATCTGCAAGTGCCGCAGCCGGGCCTGGAGTTCGCGCCGGGAGCTGATGTCGGCGACGGACAGCAACACGGTGCCGGGGCCGTCGTGCCCGGTGAGGGGAGCGACCGTCACCTGCGCCCAGACGGACTGGCCGTCGGGATGCTTGATCCGGCGCGTGCAGCGCAGCTTGGCCTGACGGCCGCGCAGCACCTCCCGGTAGGCGTGCCAGACCCGGGCGTCGGAGGCCAGGTCCACCAGGTCGGCGGCGATGCGCCCGGCCAGCGCGCCCGGCTCGCTGCCGAGCAGTTCGCCGAGCGTGGCGTTGGCGTTGACGACCAGTCCCTCGCGGTCGACGACGGCCATGGCGAGCGGAGCGGCCGTGAACACCGAGTGGTAGGTCAGGGGCTCGGTGGGCAGAGCTGTCAGCAGCTCGGTACGAGGAGATGCGTTGTCGTTACTCTCTGTTACGGCGGACCGGTCGAGGTCTGCCGCGGGCGTCGGCCCTTCGGACGTTCCGCTCACCGCTCGCTCCCGCAGTGCACTCGATCGCTGTCCGGCAGGAAAGTGTGCCGATCATAGAGGCTGGCCCAAGGCCCTTCCAGCCACTGTCCAGTGTCCCGGAACAACCGACCGTTCTGACAGATCGTTTCTGCACGGATATGGACGGGCTGCTTCAGGCGCCTGACCAGTTGTGACGTTGCGTGAGCGATCCAGGGGTGTCGCTCCCGACGGTTCCTGACGGTCTCTCGGCCCTCTCACTCGTCTGGTGCAGATAAACAGGGCTTAGTACGACAAATTCACACAATCTGGGTGCGGTATCCCGTGAACCGCTCCCGGAGGTCCCTGTGCCGCGTCCGTTCCCGCGCCCCCGACTGCGCAGCACCGCGGCCGTGTTCACCACGCTGTCGGCCCTCGCCGCGACCTCCCTCGTGGCAGATCCCTCCGTCGCCGAGCCGTTCTCGGCGACGCCGTGCGCCCTGGAGCGCACCGAGGCCCACCACTCGGAGGGCCTGGACACCTGGAACACCGCCTATGCGCGCCCGACCCGCTCGCTGGACGCGGTGATGGTTTTCCTGTCCTTCCCGGATTCTGCCCCGCTGACCACCCCCGCCGAACTCACCGCCGACCACTTCCCGGCCACCAGCCGCTACTTCGCCCGCGCCTCCTACGGCAAGTTCGCCCTGCGCCCGCATGCGCTGGGGCACTGGATCGGGATGCCGCGGCCTTCGACGTCGTACGCCATACAGCGCGACTGGAACCCCGCGCACCGGGCCGCCTACCTGCACGATGCGCTAGCCGTAGCCGACGAGCAGGTCGACTTCTCGCGCTACGACGTCGTCTACTTCGTCGCCGATCCGGACGCGCCCGGTGTGGACTCGGACGCCACAAAGGTGGTCAACCTGGACACCCCGCTGCGAGCCGACGACACGGACATCCGGCGGGTCGTCACGGTCTTCGAGCAGCACCCGCCGGACCGGCTGGTTCTCGCCCATGAGACCGGGCATGTCTTCGACCTGCCGGACCTGTACCACCGTCCGGCGGACGGCGAGGGCGACTGGGACACCTTCGTCGGTGACTGGGACCTGATGGGCAGCCAGTTCGGGCTGGCGCCGGACCTCTTGGGCTGGCACAAGTGGAAGCTCGGCTGGCTGGGGTCGAGGCAGGTGGCGTGCGTACGGGAGAGCGGGCCGACGCGGCTGACCCTGGAGCCGCTCGCCGCGGGACCGGGGGTCCCGGTCATGGGCACCGCCGGGGCGCCGGCCTTCGGGCTCGGCGGCGGGACCAAGCTCGCGGTCGTCCGCACCGGGGCCGACAGCGCGCTCGCCATCGAGGCGCGCGACCCGATGGGCAACGACACGGCGGCCTGCCGGTCGGGCCTCCTCGTCTACCGGGTACGCAGCGGCGCCGCGTCCGGCAGCGGACCGGTCGAGGTGATCGACGCCCACCCGCACAGCGAGGCCTGCTGGGAGAACTCCGTCTATCCTCCGCTCGCGGACGCCCCGGTCGCCCTCGGCGAGAGCTTCACGGTGCCGGGCGAGGGGGTGCCGGTGCGGGTGGAGGCGCAGGGGCGTACGACTTCGGGGGCGTGGAACGTGGAGATCACGGTCGGGCAGCGCGTCCTTCAGGACGTACGGACAAGGCCCCTCGCTCTCGCGAGGGGCCTTTCGGTGTCTGTGCGCCGCCAGGGACTCGAACCCCGGACCCGCTGATTAAGAGTCAGCTGCTCTAACCAACTGAGCTAGCGGCGCCTGCTGACGTCGTAGACCTTAGCACCCTGATCGACCCCGGGAAAAATCGATATCCGCACCGCCGCGCGGGCCGCCCGGACGGCCGCCCACAGCAGGATCTCGGGGCCCGGCAGCCAGGGGTCACGGGTGTCCGGGGCGACCAGCCAGCGGGCGTCGGCGCGGGCAGGGGAGCCGGCGGCGGCCGTCGGGGCGGGGACGGTCACCGCGTCACCGGTGCCGTGGCACAGCAGTGGCGGGATCGCCGCTGTGCGCGTGCTGCCGGGGGCTCCCCACTCCTCCCAGCGCAGCAGCGAGGGCAGCCGCTGGGCCGTGCCCGGCGCGGCGAACAGCAGCATCCGGCCCCGGAACGCGGCGACCGGGCCCGAGCCCGGGCCCTCCGCCCACAGCCGGTCGACCATACGGTGCCCGAAGAACTCGGGCACGCTGATCACGTCGAAGACGGAACCGCAGGGCAGGACGGCCGGCGCGCTGGGCCGCTCCTCCCAGAGCGCGAGCGTGCTGCGCGGATACGGTCCCGCCGAGGCGAGCCAGGCGGCTCCGTCCGGGGTGACCCCCGAGACGTCGAAGCGGTCGGGGAGGGTCTCGTCGTGTGGGCTGCTCATGGCGTCTACGTCTACCGGGCGTGAGCGGTCGGTCTCCGAGGGTTGCCGGAAAGCGGGACGCGAGGGGGAGGCAGCGGGTATCTTGCCCCGCTGGCATATGCCATACGCGGATGCGTGAACGTGCACCGACTCATACGGGGTCGGCGTGCTCCGGTCCCTCGGTCCCGCGGATCAGGTCCCGCCCGAACTCGACCATCTTCTTCGCGTAGTCCTCGGTCCACTCGGCCCGCGAGGCGATGTCCGCGGGCGTCAGCCGGTCGAAGCGCCGCGGGTCGGCCAGCTGGGCCGCCGCGATGGCCTGGTACTCCACGGCACGGTCGGTCGCCGCCCGGAACGCGAGCGTCAGCTCGGTCGCTCGGGCCAGCAGCGCGCGGGGATCGTCGATCGACTCCAGATCGAAGAAGTGCTCGGGGTCCTCGGCGGCCTGCGTGGGCTCGAAGAGC
Organism: Streptomyces sp. NPDC050619; assembly: GCF_040654815.1. Classification (NCBI taxonomy): domain Bacteria; kingdom Bacillati; phylum Actinomycetota; class Actinomycetes; order Kitasatosporales; family Streptomycetaceae; genus Streptomyces; species Streptomyces sp. NPDC050619. The sequence goes on from NZ_JBFAIR010000010.1 coordinate 255,445, forward strand.
AAGGGCGCGGGGCGTAGCCGCGGTTCGTTCCGACGCGGCGTGGGCTCCGCCATGTCTTCTCCTCCTCGTACGTCACGGAGTGACCCGCTGGTGAGTGGGCCACCGTCCATTGTCCCGCGCCCGCGCAAGGGGGCCGGGCTCCCCGGCAGATCTCAAGGCCGCCAGGCCACGCGATGTTCCCCGAGATGGGGTGGGCCGGTGTGTGGGTCATGGTCGCCAGGTCACCCGGTGTTCCGCCAGGTGCGCCAGCACCGCGTGGTTCGCCTCCCAGCCGTCCGGGAACTTCACGAGCGTTCCCAGCTGGACCGGTTCGGTCGACGGGTAGTCGTCCAGCAGGTCGGTGACGCCGGCCCGGCACACCACGATGCACGCGTGCCGGTGGCGGGAGGCCAGGACGCACAGGCGGCCGGTCTCCAGGTGGAACGCCGTGGCGTCGGGGCGGCCGGAGAGGGGGTGCAGGACGACGGTGACGTCGTACTCGCGACCCTGGAGGCGGTTCGCCGTGTCGACCGTGACATCCGCGACGCCCAACTCGGCCAGCGCCGCGCGGACCGCCGCCGCCTGGTCGCGGTGGGCCGTGCCGACGGCGATCCGGTCGGGGGTCAGGGGCGTGGGCTCGGGGGAGCGCTCCGACGTGGCGGCGCCGCCCCGGTCCAGCAGGCGGCGTACGACCGTCGCCACCGCCCGCACCGCCTCGGGATCCGTCCGCGGGGTGTGCCGCGCGGGCAGCTCCAGCAGGCCCCAGCCCGATTCCGCGGCCTCGTCGATCACCCGGTCGGGACCGGAGCCGTCCGACGGGACGGCGAAGGCGAGCCGCCGGTCGTCGTGGTCCGTGCCGCTGCGGAAGGGCGTGTACGGGTAGAACGCGTCGGAGACCAGCGGCGCGGCGGAGGCCGGGAGCCGCCAGGACACCGGCAGGCGGTGCTGCGGCAGCTCGGGGTTGTGCGCGAGCAGGGTCGTCACGGCCGAACCCGAGGGGTCGTACGACAGGCCCGCCCACTGCTCGCTGCCCACGATCGCGAACGGGTCCAGCTGGCCGGGGTCGCCCACGAACAGCGCCCGCTCGAACAGCCCGGCCACGGCGAGCAGCGCGTCCGAGCGCATCTGGTAGGCCTCGTCGACGATCGCGTGCCGCCACGGTTCGTCGACCTTGACGTGCCCCCACTTGGCGGCCGTCGAGATCACGACCGCGAGCCCGGTGAGGTCGCCGGCCTTCGCGGATTTCCGTACGTTCGGCAGGTCGTCGAGCGCCTTGTCGTACGGGTCGGTGTCGCTGCTGTGCAGCCGGCCGACCGGCAGGCCCGGGTTCTTCTCGGCGAGTCTGAGCACCAGGTCGTCGACCTGGGCGTTGGTCTGCGCGACGACCATCAACGGGCGCCCGGCGTCGGCGAGTTCGAGCGCCGCGCGCACGACGAGCGTGGACTTGCCGGCGCCGGGCGGGGAGTCGACGACGACACCGCGGTGCGTCCCGTGCAGGGTGTCGTGCAGGATCGCGTCGGTGGCGCGGGTGGCTTCGGCGCCGGGATCGAAGACGGTCACAGGACATCCTCCGCGGTCACGGGGTCGGGATCGGGAGTCGTCGCCTCGCCCGGCGGTCCGCCGTGCGTCCACGGGGTGTCCTCCGGGTCGGGCAGCTTCGCGCCGCCGCGCTGCTCGTGCTCGAAGAGGGTGAAGCAGAGCCGGTCGCCCTTCTGGGGCACCGACCCGGGCTCGGGCTCCCTGCCCCGCCCCATCTTGTCCATGATCCGCAGGATCACCAGCGCGCCCTCGTCCGCTTCGTCGTGGTACCCCACGAACTCGGCCGCCTGCGGCTTGCCGCCCAGCGCGCGGTACACCCTGGCCCGTTCGCCCAGGTGCGGCCGGTCGTCGGTGCGGACGGTGACCAGCGGGCGGGGGCTGGGCCGCTTGCCCTCGCTGTACGCCATGACCACGTCCGTGACCTCGCCCGCGAACGCCTCCCCGGCCAGCCGCCGCCCCGCCATCACCAGCGGGTCGTCGAGGGCTTCCTGCGCCTCCAGGCGGGCCTGTTCGCGCTCGCGTGCGGCGAGCTTGTTCGCGGCGGTGACCGCGTCGTCGCGGCGCGGCTGCGGGGGCTCGCCGGACCGGACACGGTCGCGGTGGGCGGTGAACGACCAGCGGTCGCGCGTCCACCGCTCCTCGACGTGCGCGCCCTCGGGCAGCGCGGACAGCAGGTCCAGGCCGCGCCACACCGCGTCCCAGGTGGGGCGCGTCCGGCTCTCGACCAGGGCGCGGACCTCCCGCTCGGCGGCGGTGAGCGCGCCGAGCCGGTCGTCCGCCTCCAGTCCGTCCTCGGCGGCGGCGAGCGCGATGCGGGCGCGGTCGTAGCGCTCGAAGGCGGGGGCGAGCAGCTTGTTGTCGAACGCCGGGTCGGTGGCCGGGCCGGCGGGCGGGCACAGCAGCTGGCCCCGCGCGTCCCGCCCCAGTTCGGCGTGGAGCGCGGCCTCGGCGCCGGAGGTGCCCTCCGGCGGGTCGATCCAGGCGAGCAGCGCGCCGAGGTGCTGGTCCTCCAGCGTGGACTGACCGGTCGCCCAGTGCCGGGCCAGTACGTCCGTCATGGCCACCAGCAGCGAGGACCCGGGCACCCGGGCGCGCTCGCCGAAGTGGGTCAGCCACCGGCCGAGCAACGGCAGCGCGGGCGGCGCGGGGTACGGCGTCTGAGGATCCTGCTCCGCCGTACGCCGAAAGCGCATGGAGCGCCCGAGCAGCCGTACGAACTCGACGCCCGCGCGGCTCGGCACGATCAGCTGCGGGGCGTCCGCGCACAGGTCCACCTCGACCTTGACCCGCTTGCCGGTCTCCGGGTCGGTCTCGGTGCGCTCGGCGGCCTCGACGGACTCGGCGTACGCGTCGATGTGCGGCAGGACGACGTCGGCCAGCTCGGCCAGGAACGCGAACCTGAGATCCCGGTCGCGCGGCTGCGCCACGACCAGCAGCCGCGGCGCCTCCCGCTCGGTACCCACCAGCGCACCGAGCGGCGCCCCGGCCTCACCGGCGGTGGTGAGCGGCACGAAAACGAGCGGCCGCCCGGACAGATGCCGGTGCCGCACGGTGGCAGTGGGCTGGGCCCGCCCGGCACTGACAGCTTCCAGCCGACCCAGGGTCGAGATCAGGGACACGGGGCTTGTTCCTCCGGGGAGGTCGGCGGTGGGGTTGTGGTGGGTCCGCAGCTTTTGAAAGGCGTGGCGGGCAACACACCTAAGGGGCGCGGGGAACTGCGCGACCAGCCCCCACGGCCCTGCAGCCGCGAGACAACACCAGCCACCCCTCTGGGAGCGAACCGCCGCAACGATGTCACCTGCCCGCACCCCCCAACGCCTCCGCCCGCAACCACGCAGCCCGGCGCAGCGCCCCCACCGCCGGATCCTCCGCATCCCCGCCCTCCCCACGGGCCGCCGCCAGCACCTCCTCGACGGTGCTCAGACCGCCCAGTTCGGCGCGCACCGACCGACCGAGGGAGGTCACCGCGCCGGACGCGCGGGAGCGGTCCCGGCAGTGGAAGGCCAGCTCGCACGCGGACAGGCACTCGGGTGCGTACGTCGCCGGGACCGACTCGACCGCGGCCGTCAGCTCGGCGGCCGGCAGGTCGGGGGAGAAGCAGGTGCCCTCGGGAAGGGCGTCGGCGATGTCCTCGATACGGGTGAGCCGGGCCAGCTGGCGGGCGGTCACCGCGCGCTGCTTGCGCACGTCCACGGCGGAGGCGGCGGGAAAGTTGGAGAAGTCCTTGGGGCAGACCAGCAGCACGTGGTGGCGCACCCGCGCGGCCGTGTCCACTGGCGGGTCAAGCCGGGCCGCGACCTCCTCCAGCGCCAGCACATACACCGCCGCCTGCCGCGCGGCAGCGCCCACCTTCGCCGGGTCCGCGGAGCCGTCCAGCATCGGGAAGGACTTGATCTCCACGACCGTCCAGCTGCCGTCCGGGTGCACGACCACCGCGTCCGGTTCCAGGAAGGCGGGCGAACCGGCCACGTCGAGGGCCAGCATCGGGTGGTCGAGCAGTGTCCACACGCCGGCCGCGGTGGCGTCGCGCAGGGCGAGCGCCGTACGCGCCGTGCGGCCCTCGGGGCCGATCGCGGAGAGCTCGGGCACCTGGGCGTCCGACGGCGGCTCGGCTCTCGGATCCAGCTTCTCGTGCACCAGCCGCAGCAGCTCCGCGCCGCCGTCCGACTTGACCCGCGCCTCGAAGGCGTTGCCCCGGGTGAGGGCGAACTGCGACTGTCCGAAGGCGGAGGGCGAGCCCAGCGCGCTCGCCAGCGCCGGCTTGTTCACCCCGGCGCCGTCGAGGATCGCGCGCCGCTCGCACCCGGGGTTGGCGGCGAGCGCCGCCAGGGCGCGTGCGTCCAGCGCCTTGGCCGGGACGTCGGGGCCGCGCAGCTCAGCGAGCCGGTGCCGGAGCGCCGTCCCCCGCGTCCGCGGGAGCGGCACTCGGCTCGGCTCCGCCGGGGATCCGTGACTCGCGCTGCCGTGGAATTCGTTCACCCGGGGAAGTCTGGCATCCGTCACTGACAATTGAGGCGGTTGCGCCACGAGAGCCCGCCGCGACGGCCGTGACGCGAACCCGCAGCCGCTCCATGACCGGTTCCCCGACCCGCAGGATGTGCGGCGCGATCAGCAGCCCGATCCCCATCACGACCCCGCCCGCGACCGCGTCGAGGAGGTAGTGGTTCGCGGTGCCCATCACCACGATCGTGGTCACCAGCGGGTACATGACACCCGCGATCTTCGTGATACGCGTCCCGCCGTAGCGCCACAGAATCACACCGCACCACAGCGCCCAGCCCACATGCAGGCTCGGCATGGCCGCGTACTGGTTCGTCATTCCGCCCAGACCCCGCGGAGCGCTCGCCTCGTCGCCCCACCAGCCGTACGAGCTGTACTGCGCCATCGTGTCGACGAAGCCGTAGCCGGCGGACAGGAGGCGGGGCGGACAGGTCGGCAGCAGCGTGAAGCCGACCAGGCCGATGAAGGTGGACGTCATCAGCCAGGTGCGGGCCAGGCGGTAGTGCACGGCACGGGATCTGAACAGCCAGATCAGGACCGCGGGCGTGACCAGGTAGTGCAGCGACGCGTACCAGAAGTCGGCCGGTACCCCCAGCCACCGCTCGCTCGTGAAGAGCCGGTTGAGCGGGTGCTCGGCGTTGATGTGCAGGAACTTCTCGACGCGCAGGATCGTCAGGCCGTGGTCCACGGCACTGGTGACGTCGCCCCGGACCAGCAGCCGGCCCGCCGAGTAGCAGGCGTACACCAGGAGGATCAGCGGCAGCTCGGTCCACCAGCGCAGTCGGGTACGCGGAGCCGCCTCGATGCCTGGTGTCTCGGTCTGCGGCATCCGATCGCCCTCCCCCTTCGTTCCGCGCGCGCCCGGTGGTGTCCGGCCGGTCGTGCCACTTTACGGCGTATGTGCGCGCCCTCACGGAGCGCCCCTGCCCCTCAAGGACGCAAAGATCGCCCGCCGGGTTGCCCCTGTACAGCGTGCGCGATGATGGAGGCGCTCCGCCTCTCATTTCTCCCGGAAGGGTCTCTTCATGGCACCGCGCATCCTGCTGGCCCGGCACGGACAGACCCAGTGGTCGCTGTCCGGCAAGCACACCGGCAGGACCGACGTGCCACTCCTCGAAGAGGGCCGGCGCGGCGCCAAACAGCTCGGCGAGCGCCTGCACCGGGCGCCGTTCGACGGCCTTCCGGGGGCCGAGGTGCGCACCAGCCCGCTGGCACGCGCGCGTGAGACGTGCGAACTCGCCGGGTTCGGGGAACGCGCGAGCACCTGGGACACGCTCATGGAGTGGGACTACGGCACCTACGAGGGCATGACCCCGCAGGACATCCAGGAGCTGAGGCCCGGCTGGCTCATCTGGCGCGACGGTGTGCCGGAGGGCGAGTCCCTCGCCGAGGTCACGGCCCGGGCGGACGAGGTGGTGGCCTGGGCCCGCGCGGAGGACCGGGACGTGCTGGTCTTCGCGCACGGGCACATCCTGCGGTCCATCGGAGCGCGATGGCTGGGTCTGCCGCTCGACTTCGCCGCCCGGATCCGGCTCAACCCGACCTCCCTGTCCGTCCTGGGCTGGGCGTACGGGGAGCCGGCCATCGAGAGCTGGAACGACCTGGGGCACCTCGCCTAGCCGAGCGACTGGCGCCCTTTCGCTACGGCGTCCGCGGCAGGCTCGCGTGCCTCTCCAGGAACGCCGACACCCCCGATGCCCGCCGGTGCGGCAGCAGGACTCGGGCCGTGCCCGCCAGCATCGTCTGGATGCGTGACGACTGGACCTCGCCCAGCAGGTCCAGCACCCGCATCCCCGCCGCCGCGGCCTCGTCGGGACGCCCGCCGCGCGCGAGGTCGTCCGCCAGTTCCGCCGTGTACAGCGCCAGGTTCCGCGTGAAGTGCGGGTCCTGGAGCTGGGCCGCACGGCCCGCGTGCCGGGCCGCCCGCCGCCAGTCGCCCAGCGTCGACCAGCACTGCGCCTCCAGCCCCTCCAGCTCGGCCTCCCCGTAGAAGCTCATCCACTCGGGGTCGGCGTCCGAGTGGCCTCGCTCAAAGAGGGCCTGCGCGCGGGCGAGCGCCTGTTCGCAGCCGGTGCGGTCGGCGAGCCCGGCCCAGCCGCCCGCCTCGCGCAGCGCGAGCAGCGACATCAGGCGGGCGGAACCCAGGGAGCGCGCGGCGCGTTGCGCGGCCTGCGCGGCGCGCAGGGCCTCCCGGGGCCGCCCGGCATCGCGCGCGAGGAAGGCCGTATTGCAGAAGGCGTGTGCCTCCAGGGCCTCGTCGCCGTTCATCCGGGCGGTGGCGAGGGCCTCCGCGTAGTGCGAGCGGGCGTCGTCGAAGCGGCCCGAGTCGTGGGCCAGCCAGCCCACCGAGATGGCCAGTTCACCGGCGCCCGAGTGGAGCCGGTCGGCGGTCGTCCGCCGGGTCGCCCCGGCGTCGAGCAGCGCGTACGCGGCGCGCAGGGGAGCCGCAGCGCGCCGGTAGAGGCCGTCCGCGCCGTGCCGGTCGTCGAGCAGCCGGATCCTGCGGACGGCCTCTTCGAGGGCGCCCGCCTCACTCGCGCCGGCGCGACGCACAGGGCTCTGCGCGGCCGAGGCGTCGTGGGCGAGCCCCAGGGGGCTCAGTGAGGCGGCGGCCACAGTGGCGCCGCTGGTCATGAATAGGCGACGCAGCACGTCGCTCTCCTCGTAGATCTCGTCGTTCTGGTGGTCGCTCTGGTGCGGGTCGGGCGGATTCTGTGTCTCATACGGCTCGCAGGCCCCTTTCGTCTCATCCGCGTCATCCGTGGTGCGCGCTCGTCCGCGCACGGACGAGCGGGGCGCGAACCCCAGGTCGGTGAGCGTGCGGCCGGGGAACATATGCAGGAACACCCGTTCATACGCGTAGTTGGGGCAGCGGATCTCGCCCGCCTCGACCCGGCCCACATAGCGCGCGTCACAGCAGACCCGCTCGCCGATCTCGCGGGCGGCCCGCCGTACCGCCGCGGCGAACTCGGCCGGCGATCGCTGTCCGCGCAACTGCCGGAACGCGAGATTCGGCTGCGGTGGTCTGGGGGGCTGGGGTGAGGTCACCGTTGACGACGCCATGGCCGGGTCCTCTCGTGCGAACCGTCGAACCATGCCGGATTAGGGGTGAGTTGTGCGTGTGGCACCCTGTTTCCGGCGGGCATGAACGTACCCGCTGTGCCCGACCCCCCACGCTGTGTTTGGCTACAAACGGGATATCTCATCCGCGATCTGCCATGAACTGCCATCCTTTGCGGCGGTCTTCCGCCGTAGCCGTTGACGTGCCGGCGCGTTGAACTCTGCGGACCGGGAGGCGCCCGACTCCCGAGCCGCTCGTTGGAGGAGGGGTTCCGTGGTGGTGGAGGCCGGGATGGAGACCAGCCAGAGCGTCGATCCCTGTACGCCGGTGACGTCCATGACGTCAGCGGCGTCCGTGACGTCCAGCACGTCCATGACGCCGATGGCGCCGATGACGTCCAGCGCGCCGCCTTCGTGGCCGCCCGCATGTCCGGACAGCGCGTGCGATCTCGTCACGGTGCCGACGCGCCAGGGACTCGAGGCCGTCGACATCCTGCGCCGGGGGGCGGGCGACGCGGTGGGGCCCGTACTGCACGACGACGGTGACGACACGCTCGGATTCCTGGTGCCGCCGGGGACCGCGGCCGGCTGGGACGTGCCGGGCAGTACCTGCACGGAGACCGACGGGGGCGGGCTGCGACTGAGCCCCGAGCCGCCGGTGGAAGGGTCGGACTGGTTGCTGCCCCCCGGGGAGGCGGACCTGGCGACCGATCCGGCGGTGCTGCGGGCGGCGCTGGGTGAGGCTGCGCGGTTGATCGAGGCGGCGGACAACTGCCTGTGACGGCCACGCGGGCTCGCTGGGCCGGCCTCCCCGAACCCCCCTGATAATGGTGGGATGGGAAAGTCCAGGAACCCCCGGCGGGCCGGCACAGCCGCCGCCGTCGTCGAAGCAGTCGACGGCGGGCTCGCCGAGCTCATCCCCGACCCGGACCGGTCGCGGGCCTGGACGCTGCTCGTCGACGGGGCGCCGCAGTCGCACGTCGATCTCGACGACCCGGCGTATCTCTCCTTCGAGTACCAGCGGCGGCTCGGACACGTCATCGACCTGGCCGCACCGCCCGGCAAGCCCGTGCACGCCGTGCACCTCGGCGGCGGCGCGCTGACGCTGGCCCGCTATGTCGCCGCCACCCGCCCCCGCTCCACCCAGCAGGTCGTCGAGCGCGACGCGGCCCTCGTCCAACTGGTCCGCCGGGAGCTGCCGTTGGCGCCGAACATCCGGATACGGGTGCGCTCGACGGACGCCCGGGAAGGCCTCGCCAAGGTGCCCGACGGATGGGCCGACCTCGTCATCGCCGACGTGTTCAGCGGTGCCCGCACCCCGGCCCACCTCACCTCGACCGAGTTCCTCGACGATGTCCGCCGGGCGCTGAAGCCGGGCGGTTTCTATGCCGCCAACCTCGCCGACGGGCCGCCGCTGGCCCACCTGCGCGGCCAGATCGCCACCGCGGCGGCCCGCTTCCCGCAGCTCGCGCTCATCGCCGATCCGACCGTGCTGCGCGGCAAACGCTTCGGCAACGCGGTCCTCCTCGCCGCCGACCACCCGCTCCCGCTCGCCGAACTCATCCGCCGCGCCGCCTCGGATCCGCACCCGGGCCGCGTCGAACACGGCAAGCCGCTCACCGACTTCACCGGAGGCGCCGTACCGGTGACGGACTCCGCGGCGGTGGCCTCGCCGGCGCCACCGCCGTCCGTGTTCCGGTGACTGCTTTTCAGATGACTGTTCTTCAGACGGCTCAGTAGTTCCCGATCTCCACCCGCGGCGGCCCGTCGTGCCAGGTGCAGAACACCGACACCCGGTCCGCGCCCGAGCTGAACTCCACGCGGATCCACGACTCCGTCTTCCACACCTGCATCGACCAGCCGGTGCCTGGCGTCGCCGACACGAGCGTCGCGGACGTCCTGCCGAGGTCGAAGACCGCGCGTCCGCCGTCGGTGTCGTAGCTCTTGACCTGGCCCGAAGTGGTGGGGGAGGGGCTGGGGTTCGCGGTCGTCGAGGGGGTGGCGGCGGGCTTGCGGGACGGCGTCTCGCTGGGACTGGGCGACGGGGTCCGCGACGGACTCTTCGACGGGGACGGCCGGTTCGTCGACGACGTCAGCGGCTTCGGTCCCCGCGTGGTCGTGTCGGCCGCCGTGATGGGCAGGGCGCGCGGCGGGTCGTACGCCGTGCCCGCCATCACCGTGTGCACGCCCCACCACGACAGCGTGACCGCCGCGCCCGTGGCGAGCGTCCAAGCCAGTACGTGTACGAGTCCTCTCAGCATCGCGGGCCATACTGCCGCACGTGTCCCACCGGTGTCCCCGGTCTCCCGCGTCCCCGATTTCACGGACCGTTGTCCACATGCGCGAAGTTGTCCACAGGCGCCGGAACGACCTCTCCCGCATGGCGTACGGTGCGGCGCATGGCAAGTGTGCTCGTGGTCGAGGACGACCAGTTCGTACGCTCGGCGCTCATCCGGCATCTGGCCGACGCCTCGCACACCGTGCGCAGCGTCGGGACGGCGCTGGAGGCGCTGCGCGAGGTCGCTCATATCCGTTTCGACGTGGTCATCCTGGACCTCGGACTGCCCGATCTGGACGGCGCCGAGGCCCTGAAGATGCTGCGCGGCATCACGGACGTCCCGGTGATCATCGCCACCGCCCGGGACGACGAGACGGAGATCGTCCGGCTGCTGAACGACGGTGCGGACGACTACCTGACCAAGCCGTTCTCCGTCGAGCATCTGTCCGCGCGGATCGCCGCCGTGCTCCGCCGCTCCCGTTTAACCACCGGGGACGCGGCGTCGCAGACCGTGCTGCGCGTCGGCGGCCTGACCGTCGACCCGCTGCGGCGCCAGGCCGAGCTGGACGGCGTACGACTCGACCTCACCCGGCGCGAGTTCGACCTGCTCGCCTTCCTGGCCGGCCGGCCCGGCGTCGTCGTATCGCGCAAGGAGCTGCTCACCGAGGTGTGGCACCAGTCGTACGGCGACGATCAGACCATCGACGTCCATCTGTCCTGGCTGCGCCGCAAATTAGGTGAGACGGCCGCACGGCCCCGCTATCTGCACACGCTGCGGGGCGTCGGCGTGAAGCTGGAGCCGCCGGTCACGGAGCCGGCCGGCACTCAGCCACCGGGAGCGGAGCCGGCGCGATGAGATGGGCACTGGTCAAGGTCTCGCTCGCGGTCACCACGATGGTCGTTGCCGCTTTCGCGATCCCACTCGGACTCGTCATCAAGGAGATGGCCCGCGACCGCGCCTTCTCCAACGCCGAGCGGGAGGCGGCGGCCGTCGCCCCGGCCCTGTCCATCACCACCGACCGCGACCAGCTGGAGCGCGTCGTCGCCTCCGCGGGCTCGGACGCCGGGATGGCCGTGCACATACCGGCGGGCGACGGTGCGGCGGGCGACGACGCCGCGACACTGGACATCGGACGGCAGCGCGCCACCGACGGGGACATCGCGACCGTGCGGAAGCTGGGGCGGGCCTCCACCAGCGGGGTGTCCGGCGGCTCCACGCTGCTCCAGCCGGTCGCGCTGAGCTCCGGTGAGATCGCGGTCGTCGAGGTGTACGTCCCCGAGTCCGAGGTCAGCAACGGGGTGGCCACCGCCTGGGCGGTGCTCGCCGCGGTCGGTGTCGCGCTGGTCGTCGGCTCGGTCGCGGTCGCCGACCGGCTGGGCGTACGGATGGTGCGGCCGGCTCAGCGGCTGGTCGAGGGTGCGCACGAACTGGGGGAGGGGAAGCTGGGGGCGAGAGTGCCGGAGGAGGGGCCGACCGAACTGCGGCTGGCGGCGGTCGCGTTCAACTCCATGGCCGATCAGGTCGTACAACTCCTCGCCAACGAGCGGGAGTTGGCGGCCGATCTGTCCCACCGGCTGCGCACGCCGCTGACCGTGCTGCGGCTGAACGCGGCCTCGCTCGGCGAGGGGCCGGCCGCCGACCAGACGCGCTCCGCGGTCGCCCAGTTGGAGCGCGAGATCGACATGATCATCCGGACGGCCCGGGACGCCAAGCCGCAGACCGGCGCGGCCGGGCCGGGCGCCGGGTGCGACGCGGCCGAGGTGGTGCGCGAGCGGATGGCGTTCTGGTCGGCGCTGGCGGAGGACGAGGGCCGCAAGTGGCGGGTGGCCGGGGCCGACCGGCCGGTGCGCATACCCGTGGCCCGCGCCGACCTGGCCGCCGCCCTGGACGCCCTGCTCGGCAACGTCTTCCGGCACACCCGGGAGGGCACGGCCTTCGCGGTCGACCTGCACAACGGCGAGGACGCGGTGATCGTGCTCGTGTCGGACGCGGGGCCCGGCATATCCGACCCCCAGGCGGCGATGGCGCGCGGCCGGGGTTCGGGGAACGACGGATCGACCGGGCTCGGGCTGGACATCGTGCGGCGGCTCGCGGAGTCGACGGGCGGGGACGTGCGGATCGGCTCCTCCGTGCTCGGCGGGACCGAGGTACGGATCTGGATCCAGCTGGACGGGCGGGAGCACGCGCCTGTGGGGCGCGGGCATCGAGGCTCCGTACGACGCCGTCGCCCCGGCCGATTGGTCTCTACCTTTAACCGCTCCCGATCCCTTCCTTAAGCGCACCCTAAGATCGCCAACTCCCGTCCGGATCAGGCACTTTGCCCGATTCCGGATCGCTAGCGTGCTGCCGCACCCACCCCGTGAAGAGTGAAGGCAGGCACGCGATGAGCACGCACCGGCGCAAGGTGAGCGGTAGGAGCAAGGCGATCGGCGGGTTAGTCGCCGCCGCGGTGGTCGGCGGCGGCGCCCTCGTGTCCAGTGGAACTGCCCAGGCGGCCGGCGTCGGCGCCGCGTACACCAGGACCAGTGCCTGGTCGACGGGTTACACCGCCCAGTACGTCGTCACGAACACCAGCGGTGCGGCGCAGAGCGACTGGACGCTGGAGTTCGACCTGCCCTCCGGATCCACGCTCGGCTCCCTCTGGAACGCCGAGTCGAGCGTCAGCGGTCAGCACGTCACCGTGAAGCCGCCGAAGTGGGACACGGACGGGCTGGCCGCCGGTGAGTCGGTCACCGTCGGTTTCGTGGTCAGCGGCACCGGCAACCCCGCCGGCTGCCTCATAGGCGGCGCCACGTGCTCCGCGGACGACGTCCCTGCGCCGAAGCCGAGCAATCGCCCGACGGAGTCCGCGACACCGACCGCCACACCCACGGCGACGGCCTCCCCCTCGCAGAGCACCGGTACCGGCAGTGGCACCACCGCCGACGCCGGCTTCGCCCCGTACGTCGACACCTCCCTCTACCCGGCCTTCGACCTGGTCGCGAGCGCCGAGGCGACCGGCGTGCGGGACTACACCCTCGCCTTCGTCACCGACGGCGGCGGCTGCACGCCCAAGTGGGGCGGCGTCACCGACCTCGGCAGTGACGCCGTGGCCGCCCAGATCGGCGCGCTGCGTGCCAAGGGCGGTGACGTCCGCGTCTCCTTCGGCGGTGCGGCCGGGGCCGAGCTGGCCACGGCGTGCTCCTCGGCGGACGCGCTGGCGACGGCGTACGGCAAGGTCGTGGACGCGTACGACCTCACCAAGGTCGACTTCGACATCGAGGGCGGCGCGCTGCCGGACACGGCCGCGAACACGCGCCGCGCGCAGGCCATCGCGAAGCTCCAGCAGCTCCACCCCGACCTGGACGTCTCCTTCACCCTCCCCGTCATGCCCGAGGGCCTGACCCAGGACGGCGTGAACCTGCTGGCCGACGCGGAGTCCAACGGCGTGCGGATCGACACCGTCAACATCATGGCGATGGACTACGGAGCGTCGTACAGCGGCGACATGGGCACCTACGCCGAGCAGGCCGCCACCGCCACCCAGGCGCAGATCAAGGGCGTGCTCGGGCTGAGCGACAGCGCGGCCTGGCAGGCGGTCGCGGTCACGCCGATGATCGGCGTCAACGATGTGGCCAGCGAGATCTTCAAGATCGACGACGCCGCCCAACTGGTGGACTTCGCCGAGTCGAAGGGCCTCGGCCGGCTGTCCATGTGGTCCGCCACCCGCGACAAGCAGTGCGCGGGCGGCGCCAAGCCCACAGCGGACGCGACGTGCAGCTCGATCGTCCAGGACCCGTTCGCCTTCACCAAGGCGTTCGGCGCCTACAAGTAACGCACCCGACCCACCTCGGATCAGACCTCGGCCCGCGACCGTGGCTTTGTGCCCTTGAGGTTCTCGCCTTCGGGATTCTCGCCTTCGGGGTTCTCGGCGGCGCTCTCGCTGAGGCCCATGCGGTCGTGCACCGCGCGCAATGGCCTCGGCGCGTACCAGGCCGTACGGCCCAGGAGCCGCATGGCCGCCGGGACGAGCACACCGCGTACGGCCACCGCGTCGATCAGAATGGCCAGCCCGCTGCCGAGGCCGAACATCTGGATGAAGCTGACGTCGGCCGTGCCGAAGGCGAAGAAGCTGACGGCGAGGAGGCCGGCCGCCATGGTCACGATCCGCCCGGTGTGGGAGAGGCCGCTGGTGACGGCGGTCTCCGTGTCGGCGCCGGCGTCGTGGAGCTCCTTGATACGGCTGGTCACGAAGACCTCGTAGTCCATGGACAGGCCGAAGGCGATGCAGAACATGAGCACCGTCATGGACGTGTCCATGGGCTGGGGAGTGAAGCCGAGCCAGGACGACAGATGGCCGTCCTGGAAGATCCACACCATGACGCCGATGGCCGCGGTGAGGCTGATGGCGTTGAGGACCAGGGCGCGCAGCGGCTGGACCACGCTGCCGGTGAAGAGGAAGAGGATCAGGAAGGTGGTCACCGCGACCAGGCCGATCGCGGCCGGGAGCCGGTCGGCGATCGAGGACTTGGCGTCGACGAGCCGTGCGTCGGTGCCGCCGACCAGTGTCTCGGTCCCGCCGGGCGGATCCACCGCGCGTACGGCCTTGACCAGGTCCTGGGCCTCGTCCGACTTGGGAGTGAGGCCGGTGAGGACGGTGATCCGCTGGGCGTCCGGCCGGCCGAGGGCGGCGGCCGCGGGACCGGGCTGGGCGGACCGGCCGTCGCTGTAGGCGCCCGCGGAGGTCTCGACGCGCGCCGCGCCGTCGAGCCGCGAGAGGGTCGCCGCGTAGGTGCGCAGGTCGGCCGGGGCCACGGCCCCCGTCGTGACGATCTGCACCGCCGACTCGTCACTGCCCCTGAAGTCGCTCCGCATCACGGTGGCGACCTGCCGGCTCTGCGCGCTGGTGGGCAGCACCCGCTCGTCCGGCGTGCCGAAGGTGACGCCGAGCAGCGGACTCGCGGCGAGCAGCAGGATCGCGAGGACCGGTAGCGCGGTCAGGGCGGGCCTGCGCATGACCGTCCGGGACAGCCGGGCCCACAGGGGTGCCTCGGGACTCCGTACGGTCTCCGCCCAGGGCAGCCGGCCCTTGTTGATCCGGTGGCCCAGCACCGCGAGCAGCGCCGGCATGACGAGCAGCGCGCTGACGGCGGCGATGATCACCACGCCGATGCCGGCGTAGGCGAAGGACCGCAGGAAGAACTGCGGGAAGACGAGCAGGGCGGCGAGCGCGGCGGCGACGGTCGCGGCGGAGAAGGTGATGGTCCGCCCGGCCGTCCGTACCGTGTGCCGGAGCGCTTCGGGCACCTCGGCGCCCTCCGCGAGATGCTCGCGGAACCGGCTGATCATGAGCAGGGCGTAGTCGATGCCGAGGCCCAGGCCGAGGGCGGTGGTGAGGTTGATCGAGAACACCGACACGTTGGTGAGGCTGCCGAGCAGATAGAGCTCGGCAAAGGTGCCGACGATGGCGATCAGCCCGATGACCAGGGGCAGCAGGGCCGCGACGAGGCTGCCGAAGGCGATCACGAGCAGGATGAGGATCAGCGGGACGGCGATCGTCTCGGCCACGGCGAGGTCCTTGGCGACCTGGGTGGGTATGTCGTCGCCGACCGCGGCCTCGCCGCCCGCCCGCACGCTCAGTCCGTTCCGGTCGCCGGTGTACTCGTCGATGATCGCCGAGGCGTTGTCGCCCCGCTCGGTCTCGTCGCCCTTGACGTGGGCCAGCACCAGCGCCTGGTCGCCGTCCCGGGAGGTCAGCGCGGAGCTGCCGCTGTCCCAGTAGGAGATCACGTTCGAAAGACTGGGTTCGTCCTTGAGCCGCGAGGTGAGGGACTGGCCGGCGCGCTCGGCGGCGGCGGAGCTGACCCCGCCGCTGTCGGAGCCGTCGTCGGGGCGGACCAGCAGGACCAGGTTGCTCTCACCGCCGAACCTGTCGTCGATGACCTCCTGGGCACGGGTCGAGGGCGCGTTCGGATCGTCGAAGCCGCCGCTCTGGAGCTTGCCGAACGCCCCGACGCCGATGACGCCCATGGCGACCAGGAAGAGCACGGTGAGTGTCAGTACGAGCCGGCTCCGGTGGAGGGCCAGTTCGGCGATGCGGTCGAACACGGGGATCGCCTCCGGAATACTGGATGTTTACGCCGTTAACACCGACGTTGGCACAGGAAGTTAACGGCGTCAACTTGGGAGATGTTAATGTCGTCAACTTTGGGCAGGATGAGGTCAGAGGTTCAGGCAGGATGGGGTCATGGCATCGATCACGAGCGGCAGAACCCGCTACCACCACGGCGATCTCCGCAACGCGCTGATCGAGGCCGCCGTCGGACTCGCGGTCGCCGGCGGCCCCGAGCGGGTCGTCCTGCGCGAGGCGGCCCGCAGCGTAGGGGTGTCGCCCACGGCCGCGTACCGCCACTTCAACGGCCAGGCAGACCTCCTGAAGGCCGTGAAGCTACGCGGCCAGCAGGCACTCGCCGCCTCGATGACCGAGGACGTGCGCGCACTGCCCAAACTCGACGACCCGGGCGAGGAGGCCGTGCGCCGAGCCGAGGCGATCGGGCGCGGATATGTCCGGTTCGCGATCGAGCACCCCGGGCTCTACCGCACCGCGTTCTGCCGCACGTCCGAGGCCGAGAGGAGCGACTTCACCGGCCTCGAAGCCCCCGAGGAGGGGGCGGAGTTCGCGGCGTTCAGGGAACTCACGGACACCCTCGACGCACTCGTGGCCGCAGGCCGCATGCGGCCGGAGAACCGCCCCGCCGCCGAGGTCGCCGCCTGGTCGACGGTCCATGGCCTCTCCCTGCTCATCCTCGACGGCCCACTGGCCCTGCTCCCCGCCGACCAGCGCGACGCGGTCGTCGAGCGCACCATCACCACCGTCGTGGCGGGGCTCATCCGCTAGTGCTGTGGCCGTGAAGGTCTTGCGGGTTGAGGGGAGGGCCCGCTTGTTGGCCGAGTGGGCGATGACCAGGGCGCGTTGTCCGCTCCAGCCGGCGGCGAGATCGTGGAGGAAGTCGGCGGTGGCCGTGATGACCTGGCGATAGCTTTGTCCTTGAGGGAAGGGGACATCGAGGTGCCGAGAGCGTTCGGCTGCCGGCCCGGTGCAGATCGGAGACGAAGACGGCGGCGAGTCCGTCGTTGCGGCGACGCTCACCGAGCTGGGCGGCGAGGGATCGCCCTCGGGCGGAGAGCGTGCCCGGGAGCCGGCCGGTGGCGATCCGCAGCGGAGCGCAGACCGTGGACGAGCTGAACGCCGCCTGGGTCGGTGTCGAGGCCCACATCAGTCACGTCAAGCGCAGCTTCGGCTTCCGTCGCACGCGACTGCGCCGCCTGGCCGGGGCCCAGACTTGGGCCGGACTCGGGATCTTCGCCTACAACCTCCAGCGGATGACCGTCCTCAGCCAGTGAGGGACAGGCCACCGGAAGGGCAGCGGCACAACGCCGTCCCGAGCACCGGCCCCGTCACCAGCCAAATCCGATGAGGTGCTCGATCCGGGCCAGGGGGTCGCGGCCCGCAGGCCAGGTGATCATCAACAGGTGGTGGGTGGTGGGTGGTGGGTGGTGGGTGGTGCCGGTCAGGGCGAGGGCCAGGGCGGCGCAGTCGCGGGTGGCGGGCACCCGTCCGAGGCGCTGCTCGGCCTGGAGGTAGGCCGTGAGCGAGCCCTCGAAGGCGCCGAACCCGGGTCCCCCTGTTCCCAGGCGGCGTGGATGCGCTCCGTGGCTCCGGGCCGGGTGAGGGCCAGGGCGCTCAGCGCGGGGCCCGGGGAGCCGAGCAGGAGGGCAGCCACCGCGGTCAGGTTCACGCTGACGGTGTCGGTTCCGGCGCGGGCGGGAAGCGCGGCGGCCGCGTGGGCGAGCTCCTCGAAGCGGAGCAGCACCAGCTGGGCCACGAAGTCGTCCAGGTCGGCGAAGTGACTGTGCAGGACGCCCTTGGCACAGTCGGCCTCGGCGGTGACGGCCCGGCTGGTGAGTCCGGCCGGCCCCTCGCGGGCCAGCACCCCGGTGACATGTGCCCGAGATCAGTTTCCTACCTGAGCTTGCGCATTGGAAACCGTTCGGTTTACCGTGAGGCACGGCGAAACCGATCGGTTTCCGTCGAGAGTCCGGGAGCGCATGATGACGACCAATCGACCGGTGGCCCTCGTGGCGGGCGCGTCCTGGGGTATCGGCAAGAAAACCGCGCTCGCGCTGGTCGCAGCGGGTTTCGACGTGGCCGGCGCCGGTCGCGACACGGCCCCAGGGCCGGACGCGCGAGCCGCCTGCGGTTCGTTCCCGCCTGGTTCTTGGACAGGCGGATCCGCACGCTGAACAAGCTGACCGGCTGAGTGTCCTGCCGCCGGTGCCCCGCGCCCGCCCAGAGCAGCGAACACCAGTTTCCTGATACCGGAAAGGGTATTGACAATGAGTACGAATTCGCAGAAGAAGAAGTTTTACGCCCTGAATATGTTTGACGTGACCGACCTGGAGAAGTACCTCGCATATTTCAGCCGTTTGCCCGAAGCGGCTCCGCAATATGGCGGTCGAATGGTGGCGTTCGGCCGTTTCCGAGACAACGTAGCCGGTGACCTCGCGCCACGGCAGGTTCTGTTTCTCGTTGAATGGGAGTCCGAAGAGGCGTTCAACACCTTCCGGGACGACCCGGACCTGGCCGACTTGCATCCGCTGCGGGAGAGCGGGGCGGCGTCCTATATCTGGCAGACGTTCGATGGTCTCGATATGAGTGACCCCGCCGACGTTCCGCTCGACGATGTACTGGCGGTGCTCAAGCCTTAAGACGTCATTTCATCAGCCGAGTTATGTCAAAGACATCGACATTGCGAAGAGGGGGATGACATGTCGTTCTCATCAGCCGGCAGGCACGTCGAACGAACCCCGGACGAGCGTTTTACCGCTCTCGCTGACTGGCCGTACGAGCCGCGGTACGTCACGGTCGGCGAGGGCCTGCGGATGCACTACGTCGACGAGGGGCCGTCCGGCGGTCCGGTCGTGGTGCTCGCTCACGGAGCGCCAACCTGGGGCTATCTGTACCGCAAAATGATTCCCGGTCTGGTGGCAGCGGGCCGACGGGTCCTGGTCCCGGATCTGATCGGGCTCGGCCGCTCGGACAAGCCGGTCGACCCGGCCGCGTACACCTACGAGTCCCACGTCGCCTGGACCGGTGACTGGCTGGACCAGCTCGGCCTCACCGACATCACCCTGTTCGGCCAGGACTGGGGCGGGTTCATCTTCAACGTGCACGTCGGGCTCACGCCCGACCGGTTCGCGGCCGTGGTCGCCTCCAACACCGGCCTGATCGATCCGGACTTCCTGGCCACACTGACCCAGGAGCAGTTCGCGCAGAAATTCGGCGCATTCCTGCAATGGCGGGAGATGTCCGAGTCACCCGGCCTGACCGTTCCGCGGGCGGTCGCCAGTGCTCTCAGCGTGAGCGGCGACGCCCTGACCGAGGAGGATGCCGCCGCCTACGGCGCCCCCTTCCCCTCCGATCGGCACCTCGCCGGGGCACGGCAGTTCCCGCACCTCGTACCGCTCGACGACGCAGACCCGCCCGCCTCGATGCTGCGCCGCGCCTGGGCCGGACTGGCAGCCTTCGACAAGCCGTTCCTGACCGCCTTCGCCGAAGACGAACAGCTCACCCGCTCCCACGAGCAGGCCCTCCAGGCCCGCGTCCCGGGTGCGAAGGGGCGGGACCACGTGACGGTCCCCCACGCCGGTCACTTCCTGCAGGAACAGCAGCCCGACCTGCTGGTCAAGGCCATCCTCAGCCTCGGCTGACAGCCCACTCGCCCCACCACACCTGCCCGCTCGCGTGGGCGGGTGTGGTGACATGGCGCGGACCGGCCTCACACCTGCCGGGAGCGGATGAAGCAGCGGAACCGCTGCGTACCGGACTGAAGGCCATACCCGCCTGGTGCCCTGCACCAGTAATTGATCGTCAGCCTCGCCGTTTCGGTTGGGGTAATGAGACGTCGTTGATCGTCATCTGCCGTGTGGGCTGGGTGTCGTCAGCTGCGAGAACTTGTCGGACATGTTGCTCACGAGCGTCTCGCGCATCTCTGTGCTGATCAATTCCCGTATGTCGATCTATTCCCATCTCTGCGGCGACGTGGGCGATCGGGCGGTTCCGGCAGCGGTCGATCAGACGGTGCCGCCCTTCTCAGCGGTCGACGAGTGTGCGAAGGAGTTCCAAGCCCGCCTGCCAGTCACCGAGGTCGCTGTCGGAATTGATGTGGCCGTGGCCTGCGATGAGATGGCCTTGCGCCTGCCACTCGTGCGCGAAGGAGGCGGACGTCGTCGGGTCGCAGTAGGGGTCGTCGTCGCTGGCCACCATCAGGCTCGGGCACGGCAAGGGGCGAGCGGACAGGCCTAGGAACGTCGATGCGGCCTCACGTGGGAACGCCGGTCCCTGGGGATGGGGAGGTGCGACCAGGAACGCCGCCACCGTGTCGGGTCGTGCCTGCTCCAGCCAGTGCGCAGCTGCCCAGCAGCCAAGGCTGTGAGCCACCAACGCCACCTGGTCATCACGCCGGGAAGCGATCTCGTAGGCAGCCTGGATTGCGGCAACCCAGTCCGACAGGTCCGGCCTGCTCCACGAGGCCGGTGCGATCCGGACCGCTGAGGGCCCCCACCGCTTCTCCCACAAGCTCTGCCAGTGCCGCTCATCCGAACCGTTAATCCCAGGAATGATGACGTACGCGACCATGGCCTACCGCCCTTCCCATTCGTGCCCACGCACATCGCGGGGGCACCCTGGGGCGATTCTCGATGGATCAGCGGCAACGATCGGGCTCAGCAAGTGATCTCAAAGAAAGTAGGGGTGACAACGATGGAATCACTCGACGAGATCGACCGTGCCATTTTGGAACTGCTCCAGACCGACGGCCGGCTCACCGGAGCGGAGGTCGGACGCCGCGTCGGGCTGTCCCAGCCGGCAGCCGGCGCCCGCATCCAACGCCTGGAGAAGAACGGGATCATCACCAGCTACCGTGCCGTCGTCGCCCCAGCCGCAGTCGGATTGAACATCCACGCCATCGTCCGGCTACGCACCACCCACGCGCAGCTGTCCCCAGCCCTCACCCTTGCCAGCAAGACACCCGAGATCGTCTCGACCCTTCGCGTGACTGGCGAGGACTGCCTGCTGCTCGACGTGCACTGTTCTCACGCCGAACGACTTGAACAGATCGTGGACTCCCTCGCCCGTTACGGACCGGTCACCACCTCACTCGTCCTGCGCAGCTACCCGCCCAAGTCGTTGCCAACGGCACCGTCAGCAACGTCCTGACCCGCAACAACTAGGTAGGGGCAGAGCGGCGTCAGCCGATATTCGCTTCGTGCCGTGCGCAAGGCGCCGTACGGTGGCGCGGTGACGACTCAGGTGATCATCCTCAACGGCGGTTCCAGCTCGGGGAAGTCCGGGATCGTACGGTGCCTTCAGGCGGTGCTTCCTGATCCGTGGCTGGCGTTCGGCGTCGATTCGTTCGTCGAGGCGCTCCCCGCGAAGATGCGGGCGTCCGACGAGGGGATCAAGTTCGAAGCGGACGGCGCGGTGAGCGTCGGGCCGGACTTCATGGCGCTACAGACGGCCTGGACGGAGGGCCTCGTGGCGATGGCCCGGGCTGGCGCCAGGGTCGTCATCGACGACGTCTTCCTCGGCGGAGCGGCGTCCCAGCAGCGGTGGCAGAAGGTACTCGGCGACCTGGACGTGCTGTGGGTCGGCGTCCGGTGCGAGAGCGCGGTCGCCGCCGGCCGGGAGGTCGCACGGGGAGACCGGGTCCAGGGAATGGCCGCGTCGCAGGCGGATGTGGTGCACGAGGGCGTGATCTACGACGTGGAAGTGGACACCACACATACGGAGTCCCTGGTGTGCGCGCGAACCATCGCCACCCACGTCGGCTGATCGACGGAGCAGCTCCGGCCTGGTCAATTCATGTGCCGCCCGGGGATGTTGTGGTGATACGAGATCCGCGCTTCCACTGAGTCGATACTAATTCCGAACGGGAACCTGAATTTCCCCTCCTCTGCAGAATCAATCGGAAAATCAGGGTACCGCCTCGATTTACGCCGCTACGATGCATGAGCCGCAAGGCGTGGGGATCGGGGGATTCATGGATCACGCACGGGCACGTCTGCTCTCTTTGCTGCTGGCCGGGGTGTCACTGCTGGCCCTGGTGGGCGCGGCGGGCTGCGAGGACTCCGACCCGTCCGTTTCCTTCACTCCGGCCTTCGCGCCCGTCACTTTCACCTTGGACGCCTCGGGAAAGATCTCCATCTCGGCAGGAAAGGCGATCGTGACGCCCATCGGGATCTTCTCTGTGGACGCCGGGGTGGAACATCAGTTCTCCGTCAGCCCCAAAAGATATCTGACCGCGGTCTTCCGATACGTCAAACCGAAACTCGGATTGGTGGAAGCCGGTTATCTGATCCGCACCGACCGCAGAATCGAGCCGGAACTCGACGGCCAGTCGCTCGCCTCGGCGCAAGGCGGCCTGCTCCGCATCGACGCCACCGAAGCCGAGCCCGGCGAGGTCACACGGCTGAAGATCTCCGACGTCCCACAGGACACACCGGTCCCCACGGCGTCGGCGTCCACCTGCCGCGACTCCGGCAGCACCGAGGTCCAGTTGCCCGAGGTGTCGGCCGGTGACTCCGTCGAGGACACCGTCGCCGGGTTGGCCGCGGCCTGCCTGAACGTCCAGTACGCCGCGGAGGCCGCGGACGGCGACGAGGGCACGGTGTCCCGAGTGGTCGTCCCCACGACCGTGCCCGGCGGCGAGGTCCAGCTGCCGCCGGTCGGCGACGGCGCCCCCGGCCCGGGCGACAAGGTCACCACCGACGAACGCCGGGTGGCCACGGTGTTCGTCGTGGCACCACCCGAGGAGCCCTCCCCGACACCGACGGACAGCTCGGCTTCGCCCACCGCCACGCCGCCGGACCTGGCCACCACGACCGTCCTCGCCACCGGGAACGCCCCGGTCCGCACCGAACCGAGCACCGCCGGCGCCCAGGTCAGCAGCGTCGCCGAGGGGCTCACCTACGACGCGCTGTGCCGGCGGCACGGCGAGGAGGTCACCGCGCACGGCAGGACCAGCGATGTGTGGATCCAACTGCGGCGTGGCACTGGCGAAACGGGCTGGGTGACCGCGACGGCGCTCGACGGCGACCCGGAGACGGTGGTGGCCACTGCGTGCTGAGCGCACCGGGGGCTCAGCGACTGAGGTGTCCGGCCTTCACCGCGTGCAGCAGGTTCGCCAGGGCGTGGGGTGTGGTCGTAGCGAGCTGGTGAGGGTGGTCGCTTTCGCGGAGGTGGATGAGGGATGAAGTTGATGCCGCCAGCTCTACGCAGTTGCCCTCGCCGCCGGAGCTGAACGAAGACTTCTGCCAGGTGAGTTGGGGCATGCCGGTTCCTTTCAGAGGGTGTACATCACGTGCTGGACCAGGCTCAGCGAGTCGCGTGACTCGTGCGACTCCGGTGCCGATTCCGGATCGACCGGTGCCAGCGCAAGCTCAGAGAGTCGCTCGAACATCTTCGCGTACTCGTCGAGTTGCTCTCCATCCCTCAGGAAGAGCGACTTCGTCGGATGCTCAAGGTAGACCGTGTCCAGTTCGGGGGTCGCGGCGCCGTAGATGACGAACGACTGGGTGTGCGCGGCGTAGTTCCCTGCCTCGAACGGGTACACCTGCACCGTCACGTTGGGCAGCCGGGAGATCTCGATCAGCCTCAGGAGCTGCCTGCGCATGGTCGCGGGCCCGCCTACGCGGGTGTGCAGCGCGGCTTCATGGATGACGGCGCGATAGCTCACGGGGGAGTCGGCGGTCAGTACGCGCTGCCGGGCCAGACGGAACTGGGCGTATCGGTCCGCCCGTTGCGGGTCCTCCTCGGTCGCTTCGAGTACGGCGCGGGCGTAGTCCTCGGTCTGGAGCATTCCCGGGATGAGCATCGGTTCGTGCGTCCGTAGCACGGTTGACCGCGATTCGAGTTCTGCCAGGTCCCGTGCTGCGGGCCCGATCGTGTCGCTGAACTCGCCCCACCAGCCCTTGCCGCTCTCCAGAGCCATCGCCATCAGGCCGTCGAAGTAGGCGCCGTCGGGGCAGCCGTATGCGCGGAGCAATTTGTAGAGACCGTTGCGCGGAACGTCGACCCGGCCGGTTTCGATGTGGCTGATCCTGGTGCGCTCGGCCTCGATCAACTCGGCGGCGGCTTCGCCCGACAGCCCGGCTCGCTCACGCAGTTTGCGCAGCTCTGCACCCAGACGCCGCTGCCGCTCGCTGGGGTTGGTCCTCGGTGGCATGCGGCGCAGTTTGCCCCGTGGCTTGTACGAGCGTCCACCAGCTTGGCGGGGCGTCACTCTTGAGGGGGGAAGTCGGCGTACACGGTTGTAACTTTCCCATGAGTGGTCCTAGCTTCGAAGCGACCCCATCACGCCGCCCCCACGAGGAAGTACCCCCGCTCTCACTCCAGTTGAGGCCCGGACCTGGTCACCGCGTAGGCGTCTGTCCTAGAAAGGCCCCCATGGACGACCGACCGAACACCGTCTCCCTCGTCTTCCCACCCCACCCCGCCTGGGCCCGAACGGCCCGCGAAACCATCCGCACCCTCCTCACCACCTCCTACCGCCCCGAACTCACCGACACCGCACTCCTGTTGACCTCAGAGGCAGTCACCAACGCCATCAACGCCTGCACGGACAAGGGCTGCACCACCCCCGTCACCCTCCACGCCGGCTGGACCGACCCACACCGCCTCCGCGTCCTCATCCACGACGAAGCCCCGGGGCTGCCCTCCGTCCGCACGCCGACGGCCGCCCTCGATGACGAGGGCGGCCGTGGCATGCAGCTCATCTCGTACGGTGCCGACGCCTGGGGCGTGTGCACGCACGGTCCCGGCCGGGGCAAGGCCACCTGGTTCGAGGTGGGCCGGGATGCCTGAACGCCTGGGTGCACCTTCTCGTCTGCGTGATACCACTGGTGCCGTCACGGCTGGTACCGTCGAAGCCATGCCGAAGATCACCGTGGAACTCACCGCCGAAGAACTCGCGGCGGTCAACCAGTACGCCCGTGCCCTCGGCAAGTCCACCCGCGCCCTTGCTCACGACCTGCTCGTGGCCGAAGCGCAGCGAGCCGCGTTCCTCCGGAATGTGGACAAGGGCATCGAGATCGGCCTGGCCGCCTTCGCCGACTCCGCGGAGGGCTGGCGTTGAGTTCGATCATCCGCGTCGACGCAGGCTGGATCCTCGACGTCCAGTCCCGTGTCGCCCCGCTCAATCTCGATATCACCGACTGGGGCGCCCTGGCCGCGATGGCCGACCGTCACCGGTATGAGCAGCCTGCCGAGACCCTCTACTACGAGGAGGTCGCCACCCGCGCGGCGACGTTCTGGCACACGGGCATCCGCCTGGAACCGTTCGCCGACTACAACGCTGTCATCGGGTGGGCCTGTGCGTACGCCTACATGGATGCCTCCGGTGAGACAGTTGCCCCGCCGTCTCCCAAGGACGTGTACCTCGCCTCCGCGGCGATCCGCTCCCATGAGGCGAGTTTCCGGGACACTGCACGCATCCTGAACACCTGGCGTACCTGAAGCCAGACGCGCGGGGTGCGGCACCCCCCTCAGGTGCCGCACCCCTTCCCCGCTCCCCCAGGAAAATGGCCTATTCGACCGCTGCCACCGGCGGCAGCGTCTTCGTCCGTGCGGCCTGCCCGTACCACAGGGCGCTCGACTTCGGCGTCCGTGCCAGGGTCGCGTAGTCGACGTACACCGCGCCGAAGCGCTTGCCGTAGCCGTACGCCCACTCGAAGTTGTCCATCAGGGACCACAGGTAGTAGCCGCGGACGTCCGCGCCGTCCGCGATGGCCCGGCGGACCGCCCTCAGGTGGCCGTGCAGGTAGGCGATCCGCTCGGGGTCGTGCACGCGGCCCTCGGGGTCGGGCTTGTCGTCGTACGCCGCGCCGTTCTCCGTCACGTACAGCGGCAGACCCGGGGCCTCCCTCGTGTACCGCATGATCAGGTCGTGCAGGCCGGTCGGGTCGATCGTCCAGCCCATCTCCGTGCGCTCGCCGGGGGTTTGGTGGAAGGCGACGTCGTCCGCGGCGGGCCAGGGGGAGTGCTCGCTCGCGCCGTGGCCGTCGGCGCGCGGGCCGTCCACGTCAGTCTCCGCCGCCGACACCAGTGCGGGGGTGTAGTAGTTCAACCCCAGCGCGTCCAGTGGCTGGTTGATCGCC
This sequence comes from Streptomyces sp. NPDC050619, assembly GCF_040654815.1. NCBI lineage: Bacteria > Bacillati > Actinomycetota > Actinomycetes > Kitasatosporales > Streptomycetaceae > Streptomyces > Streptomyces sp. NPDC050619. The sequence goes on from NZ_JBFAIR010000010.1 coordinate 281,496, forward strand.
GCGAGGTCGCCGTCGTGGACGTAGGACCAGTCGGTGAGCGATGCCGTCGCGGCCAGCAGCGTCTGCGGGTAGGCGCCGTGCAGCATCGGGCCGTGGAAGACGCCGTTGGCGAGGTCGTCGATCTTCCGGACGGCCGCCAGGTCCGCCGGGGACGAGGAAAACGGCCTGACGACGGACGAGTTGAGGCTCACCGCGACCGAGTTGCGGGCCGGCATCACGCCTCGCAGGGCTGTCGTGCCCAGGCCGTGCGCCAGGTTCAGGTGGTGCGCGGCCTTCAGGGAGGCCGCCGGGTCCGTGCGGCCGGGCGCGTGCACCCCGGAGGCGTACCCCAGGAAGGCGCTGCACCACGGCTCGTTGAGGGTGATCCACTGCTCCACCCGGTCGCCGAGCGCCTCGCCGACGATCTGCGCGTACTCGGCGAAGCGGTACGCCGTGTCGCGCTCCGGCCAGCCGCCCGCGTCCTCCAGCTCCTGTGGCAGATCCCAGTGGTAGAGGGTGACGGCCGGCTTGATGCCGTGCGCGAGCAGCTCGTCGACCAGCCGGCGGTAGAAGTCCAGGCCGACCTGGACCGCCGGGCCCCGGCCCGTCGGCTGCACCCGCGGCCAGGAGATCGAGAAGCGGTACGCCGTCAGGCCCAGCTCCGCCATCATCGCCACGTCGTCGCGGTAGCGGTGGTAGTGGTCGACAGCGATGTCACCGGTCTCGCCGCCGGCCGTCTTGCCCGGCGTATGGCTGAAGGTGTCCCAGATGGAGGGCGTACGGCCGTCCTCCCGCACCGCCCCCTCGATCTGATAGGCGGAGGTCGCGGCGCCCCAGAGGAAGGCGGGGGGAAAGGTCGCCGGGATCGCCGGCGTTACGGACTCAGGCATGGAAGCGCTCCCATAGGAGGTCTTGGAGACCGACGGGTAGGAGAAAGAAGGGGGCGAGGGGGAGAAGAGGAGGGGGGAGGAGAGGAAGGGGCCGAGGCTGCGGTGACCCGGCCCCCGAAGAAGCGAAGAAGCGAACAACCGAAGCGGCGAAGAAGGACGGAGAAACCAGGCCTCAGCCCTTGACCGCCCCCTGCATGATCCCGCCCACAATCTGCTTGCCGAAGATCGCGAAAACGATCAGCAGCGGCAGTGTGCCCAGCAGCGCGCCCGCCATGATCAGCGACTGGTCGGGCGTGAAGCCCCGGCCGAGGCCCGCCACCGCGACCTGCACGGTCGGGTTGCCGGTCTGGGTCAGGACCAGGAACGGCCACAGGAAGTCGTTCCAGGTCTGTACGAACATCAGCATGCCCAGCACGGCCATCGCGGGCCGGGCCGCCGGGAACACCACGTGCCAGATCACGCGCCAGCTGCTCGCGCCGTCGACCCGGGCCGCCTCGATGATCTCGTCGGGCAGGGCCTGGATCAGGTACTGCCGCATGAAGAACACCCCGAAGGCGTTCACCAGCGAGGGCAGGATCACGGCCTGGAGCTGGTCGGTCCAGCCGAGCTCGGCGACCATCATGTAGAGCGGGATGATCATGAGCTGCGGTGGCACCATCATGGTGCCGATCACCAGCAGCATCAGCGCGCCCCGCCCCCTGAAGCGCAGCTTGGCGAAGGCGAAGCCGGCGATCGTGGACAGGAACACGATGGTGATCGCCGAGGTTCCGGCCACCAGTGTGGTGTTGATCACCGCCTCGCCCATGTTGGCGTTGTCCCAGGCCAGTTCGAGCTTGTCGAGCAGTTCCCCGCCGAACCAGAACGGCGGCGGGGTCTGCGCGAGCCGGTTGTTGTCGCGCGAGGCGGCGATCGCCGTCCACACCAGCGGGAACAGCGAGCCGAGGGTGAACAGGGCAAGGATGATGTACGCGATCCATCCCGCGTGCATCTGCCCGCCGGCCTGCTTGGCCTTGGAGCGCAGCCGCCTGCGGGGTGCGTCCTCGGGGGCGGGCGGTTTCGTCAGTGTCGTCGTCACGGCCGGTTCTCCTTAACTACTGGCGCGCAGCCGGCGCGAGATGACGTAGTTGATGACTCCGATCACGATGAGGATCAGGAACATCGCCCAGGCGATGGCGGAGGCCCGGCCCAGGTGCAGGTTGACCCAGCCCTGCTCGTACAGATAGAGCCCGAGCGTCTGGAACTCGTGCTGCGGGCCGCCGGACGCACCCTTGTTCGGATCGAACAGCAGGGGCTCACCGAAGAGCTGGGTGGCACCGATGGTCGAGACGACCACGGTGAACAGGATCGTCGGGCGCAGCGAGGGCAGGGTCACATGGAGGAACTGCCGCCAGCGCGAGGCGCCGTCGAGGGCCGCGGACTCGTACAGGTCCTGCGGGATCGCCTGCATCGCGGCCAGGTAGATCAGCGCGTTGTAGCCGGTCCAGCGCCAGATGACGATCGTGGAGACCGCTATCTGGGAGGGCCACTTGTCGTTCTGCCAGTCGATGTCGCCGATGCCGACGAAGTTCAGCGCCCAGTTGATCATGCCGTAGTCGCGGCCGAAGAGCAGGACGAAGACGAGGGAGGCCGCGGCGATCGACGTCGCGTACGGCGCGAGCATCGCGACCCGGTAGAAGGTCGAGGCGCGCAGCTTGTAGTTGAGGATGTGCGCCAGGCCCATCGCCATCAGCAGCTGCGGGACCGTCGAGATGATGCCGATGGTCAGGGTGTTCTTCGCCGCGTTCCAGAAGAACTCGTCGTCGAAGATGCGGGTGTAGTTGCGCAGCCCCGCCCACTCCATGTCCGTCGGCGCCGTCAGCTCCACCGTGTGCAGGGACGCCCAGGCGGTGTAGAGCAGCGGGAACAGACCGAACGCGAGGAACAGCAGGAAGAACGGCGAGACGAACGCGTACGGACTCCAGCGCATGTCGCGCTGCCATCGGCGGGAGAGCCGGGCCCGGCGGCGCTCGTCGGCCTCGGATACGGGATCGGCGGGCGGACGGGCCGGGGCCGCGCCCCCCTCCTTCTCGGGGGGCGCGGCGGTGTCGTGCCGGGCGGACATACCGGTCACTTCTCCAGGTTGTTGTCGATGGTCTTGGTGGCCGTCTCCCAGGCGTCCTCGGGCGACTTGCCCTGGGTCACGAGGATGACGCCGTTGTCGGTCAGACCCTGCTGGATGATCTGGTCCTTCGGGCCGATGACCTGCACGGGAATGTCCTTGGCCGCCTGGGCGAAGATCTCGCCGATCGGGGCCTCACCCGTCATGTCGTTCTTCGCGTTCTTCACGAGAGGCAGGTCGTACGCGGCCGGCGCGCTCGGGAAGCTGCCCTGCACGCTGAAGAGCTTCGCCTGCTGCTCGGGCGCGGTCAGCCAGGCCACCAGCTTCGCCGCCTCCTCCGTGTTCTTGCCCGACTTGGGCACGGTCAGGAAGGTACCGCCCCAGTTGCCGACCTTGGGCGGTACGGCCACGTCCCACTTGCCCGCGGCCTCCGGCTTCGACTGGCCCTTGATGTAGCCGAGCATCCACGGCGGGCAGGACATCGCGGCGAACTTGCTGTTGGCGATCGTCGTGTTCCAGGCGGGCTGGAACTGCGTCTGCTTTCCGGTCAGCCCTTCCTCGGCGGCCTTCGCGGTCAGGTCGAAGGCGGCCTTGACGGCCGGGTTCGACTTGTAGACGACCTCGCCGGAGGAGTCGTAGAACTTCTCGCTCTCACTGCTGAGGATGGCGTTCAGCATGCCGCCGGGCGAGTCCACGAAGGTGGTGCCCTTCGGGGCCTTCTTCTTGTAGGTCTGGCCCGCCTGGACGAACTTCTCCCAGTCGCCCGCCCACAGCTTGCCCACTTCCTCGCGGTCGGTGGGCAGGCCGGCCGCCTCGAACAGGTCCTTGCGGTAGCAGATGGCCATCGGGCCGATGTCGGTGCCGAGCCCGATCGTCTGGCCGTCCTTGGTGGTGGCCTGCTTCCACTTCCAGTCGAGCCAGCCGCTCGCCTGGACGCCCTCCACCTTGGACATGTCCATCAGCTTCGAGGCCTGGGTCTCGGTGATCTCGGCGATGTTGCCGACCTCGACGGCCTGGATGTCCTGGAGGCCGCTCCCGGTGGTGAGGTGGTTGAGGAGCGGCGGGTAGTAGTTCTCGTTCCGCTCGACGACGTTCTCGGCGATCTTGATGTCCGGGTTGAGCTTCTCGTACTCCTTGTACAGACCGGCCTCTTTGAAGCCCTGAGTGCCGAAGAGTCCCAGAGTGATCGTGGTCTTGCCGCTGCCGCCCGAAGACGACCCCTCGTCGCCGTCGTCGCCGTCGTCGGCACAGCCGGCCAGCAGCCCGGCGCCCAGCGCGGCAACGGCCGCGACGACCGTCGTCCGGCGGGCGAAGCGGGTAGGTGCTCGCATTGCGTCCTCCTGTTGCCCTGACGTGCCGACCCCCCGGCCAACGGCGTTGTTGGGCCCGTTAGTTCTAGCTGCGGCTCGGGCGGGGAACGTGCGGGATGTGTATGTGTCAGGTACCGTGGGAGCGCTCCCACTCGTGATGTGTTGAAGGTTCGTCGGTCTTGGCGGGGGTGTCAAGGGACTAGGGGCGGAGAGATGCGTTCAGTTATCGGGCTGTTAACTGGAACAGGGGGGTAATGATCCAGCCATCCGCAGGACCCGTCGTGCGGAAACGGAACTGATCGTCGAGGGGCCCACCAGGGACGGTGCCCCCTCCGCCAGGACTGTTACATTCCAGGCCAACGCAAGGGTCGACGAGAAGAGGGCGGAGCCCATGGCAAGCCACGGAGCGCGGGGCCGGAGCGGTGGCCGGCCCACCCTCGAGGAGGTGGCGGCACGGGCGGGCGTGGGCCGGGGCACGGTCTCCCGGGTGATCAACGGCTCGCCCCGGGTCAGCGACGCCACCCGCGCGGCGGTCGAGGCGGCGGTCGCGGAGCTCGGCTACGTCCCCAACACCGCGGCCCGCGCCCTGGCGGCCAACCGCACCGACGCCATCGCCCTGGTCGTCCCCGAGCCGGAGACCCGCTTCTTCGCCGAACCGTACTTCTCGGACATGCTCAAGGGCGTCGGGGCCGAACTGTCGTACACCGAGATGCAGTTGCTGCTGATCTTCGCGGGCAGCGACCGGGAGCGGGCCCGCCTCGCCCAGTACCTGGCCGCGCACCGGGTGGACGGCGTCCTGCTGGTGTCCGTCCACGCCGACGACCCGCTGCCCGACCTGCTCTCCCAGCTGGAGATCCCGGCGGTGATCAGCGGCCCCCGCTCGGCCGGGGAAACGCTCCCGTCGGTCGACTCGGACAACTTCGGCGGCGCCCGCTCGGCGGTCGAGCACCTGCTGGCCCGCGGCAGCCGCGCGGTCGCCCACATCACCGGCCGCCTCGACGTGTACGGCGCCCAGCGGCGCGTCGACGGCTACCGCCAGGCCCTGCTCGACGCGGGCCACGAGGTGGACGAGCAGTTGATCCAGCCGGGTGACTTCACCGAGGACGGCGGCCGGCGCGCGATGACCGAGCTGCTGGCCCGCCGCCCCGACCTGGACGCGGTCTTCGCGGGCTCGGACGTGATGGCGGCCGGCGCCCGCCAGGTCCTGCGCGAGAAGGGCCGCCGTATCCCGGACGACGTGGCGCTGGTCGGCTACGACGACTCGGCCATAGCCCGCCACATGGACCCGCCCCTCACCAGCGTGCGCCAGCCCATAGAGGAGATGGGCCGCCGGATGATCGACCTGCTGCTGACGGAGATAGCCGACCGCAGACCGGTGGCGGTCCGGGGCCTGGAGCGGCAGCAGGTGGTACTGGCGACGGAACTGGTGACGCGGACCTCGTCGTGACGGGGGCCGGGCCCTGTCGCCCGGCGCAGGCCAAACCGATGAACAATGCTGACCCATGACTCCTCATCCCCTGCTGGACGTTGCCGAGGTTCCCGAGGTCGAGCCGTATCTCCGCACGGTGGGCGAGGTGTTCCGTGCCTTCCGCACCCAGGACTCGGGCTGCGTCTCGTACGGCGTCCAACTCCCGGACGGCACCCGCTGGTTCGTCAAGGAGCCGACGACCGACCCGGCCCGGCGCTCACTCGACCGGGCCTGGGCCTTCCACCGGGCGGTACGGCATCCGGTGATCGTCCCGCATCTGCACCGGATCGCGGTACGGGACGGCCGTAGGGCGATCCGGGATGCCAGGACGGCGGTGGTGCTGCCCTGGCGCCGGGGCGAGTCCCTCTACAGCGGCGACGGAAACGGCTCCCGCCCCGACAGCCCCCTGTCCCGCTTCCGCGCGCTTCCCATCCCGCGGATCCTGGCCGCCCTGGACCGCGTCCTGGACGCACACCTCGCGGTGGAGGCGGCGGGGCAGGTCGCCGTCGACCTCTACGACGGCACGTTCCTCTATGACTTCGAGGGCGACGAACTCCACCTGATCGACCTCGACGAGTACCGCCCGGGCCCGTTCGTCCTGGACGCCGACCGCCTCCCCGGCTCCCGCCGCTTCATGGCCCCGGAGGAGTGGCGGCGCGGCGCCGTCATCGACATCCGCACCACGGTCCACGCCCTCGCCCGCACCGCCCGCCTCCTCCTGGACGCCGGCGACGACGAGCGCGCCTTCCGGGGTACGGCCGCACAGCTGGCGGTCATCGAGCGGGCCACGCGTGCCGATCCGGGCGAACGCTTCGGCAGCGTGGGGGAGTTGACGGCTGCCTGGCGGGCGGCGGGGTCAGTCGCCTAGCGCGAGACGCCACCGCCGCTCACCGTCCTGCTCCTCGCCGGTCGGCGCCAGCCCGGCCGCCGCGGCGACCGCCGCCGACGCGAGGTGCTCGGGGTGGATGTGGGCGAGGACCGTACGCACGGACCCCTGCCCGAGCCGCCCGACCAGCGCCCGTGCCGCCTCCGAGGCGAACCCGCGGCCCTGCCAGGGCGTGCCCACCACCCACGCGATCTCGGCGCTGTGCTGCCCCGGCGTGACCGTCGCCTGCATGGTGCCCACGAGACACGCCTCAGCGCGCAGCCGCAGCACCCAGTTGCACCAGACGACGGCCGGATCGGGCGAGCCGGCGACGAGCCGTTCGTAGCGGGCCCGCAGGGCGGCGGGGGAGTCGGGCGTGCCGCCGATGAAGGTGTGCAGCGCCGGGTCGGACAGGACGGCGGCCATCTCCTCGGCGTGCTGGACGCGCAGGGGGAGGAGGTCGAGGCGGGGGGTGGAGAAGGGTTCGGGCATAGGCCCACGCTAATTTGAGCGGGAGAAAACGACTTCGGCCGGTGACCTTGTCGCCAAGGTCACCGGCCGAAGAGCCAGGGTGAGTGACGGGACTTGAACCCGCGGCATCCTGGACCACAACCAGGTGCTCTACCAGCTGAGCTACACCCACCATGACCGGTGATTCACTGGATGGTTTACCGACCGGCCGAGAAAAAGTGTACAGGGTCCGAAGGGGTGCTCGCGCCCGGGTTCTACCGCGCGGGCGGGATGTGCTTCGCGGCGATCGACTTCGCGGTGTCGGAGTCGGGGCCCGGCTGCGGTACGAAGATCGCCTCGCGGTAATAGCGCAACTCCACGATGGATTCGCGGATGTCGGCGAGGGCGCGGTGGCCGCCGTTCTTCTGCGGGCTGTTGAAGTACGCCCGCGGGTACCAGCGCCGGGCGAGCTCCTTGATGCTGGACACGTCGACGATCCGGTAGTGGAGGTAGTCCTCCAGCGTCGGCATGTCGCGCAGGAGGAAGCCGCGGTCCGTGCTGACGGAGTTTCCGCACAGCGGGGCCTTGCCGGGTTCCTTGACATGCTCGCGTACGTACGCCATGACCTGCTCCTCGGCGTCCGCGAGCGTCGTGCCGTCGGACAACTCTGTGAGCAGCCCGGATGCGGTGTGCATCTGACGCACCACCTCCGGCATCGTCTCCAGCGCCTGGTCCGGCGGGCGGATGACGATGTCGATACCGTCACCGAGGATGTTCAGCTCGGAGTCGGTGACGAGGGCGGCTACCTCGATGAGCGCGTCGTGGGACAGCGAGAGGCCGGTCATCTCGCAGTCGATCCACACCATGCGATCGTTCATGCGACCACCCTACGGCTGGCGTGCGCTTCTGGGATCCCCGGTGCCTGGCTGACCGTCCTGGGGGCTCTGCCCCCAGACCCCCGGCCTATGCCCACCCACCACCAGTACCACTCAGCCCGTCCGGCGTTTGAGGACGAGGCCGTTCAGGCCGAAGGGGGTCTGGGGCGCAGCCCCAGCGGGGCGCGGGGGCGGAGCCCCGCGAGGGGTGCAGGGGACGCAGTCCCCGCTGGGGTCCAGGGGTGGAGCCCCTGGCGGGGTCGAAGGGGCGGAGCCCCTGGGGATGGGACGGGTAGGGGCGGCGGGGGCGAAATCCTCCCCGGCGTCCGCCCCCACCCGGCCGAACCGTCACCCCCCGCTGCGCTGCCCCGGCAGACTCGCCCGGCTCCCCGCGTACGCTTCCCGCCCGTTCTCCGAAGACGAGGACGAGGACGAAGAGGAAGTCGACAGCGCCGACGTCCCCACCGGGCTCGGCGCCGTACGCCGGGTCTGCAACGGAACCGGCCCACTCTCGGCGTGCAGCAGAGCGGGCGCGCTCGCCGCTCCGGTCGCGCCGGCGGCGGTCGCCGTACCGTCACTGTCCGCCGACGGCCGGTCACCCTGCGGCCTGCGGGCGCGGTACGCGGCCCGGTAGGCGGCGGGCGACGAGCCCAGCTGGCGGCGGAAGTGCCCGCGCAGCGCTACCGGCGAACGGAAGCCGCAGCGGCCCGCGACCTCGTCCACCGAGTAGTCCGACGTCTCCAGCAGGCGCTGTGCCTGAAGCACCCGCTGGGTGATCAGCCACTGCAACGGCGCGCTGCCGGTCAGCGAGCGGAAACGGCGGTCGAACGTACGACGGCTCATGTACGCACGCGCGGCCAGCGTCTCCACGTCGAACTGTTCGTGGAGGTGTTCCAGCGCCCAGGAGACGACCTCGGCGAGCGGGTCGGCGCCGATTTCTTCTGGTAAAGACCTGTCGAGATAGCGCTCCTGGCCGCCCGACCGGCGCGGGGGGACCACCAGCCGGCGGGCCAGTGCGCCCGCCGCCTCGTTGCCGTGGTCCGTCCGCACGATGTGCAGACACAGGTCGATCCCGGCGGCCGTCCCGGCCGACGTCAGCACATCGCCGTCGTCGACGAACAGTTCGCGCGGGTCGACGTGCACCGACGGATAGCGCTTGGCCAGCGTCGGTGCGTACATCCAGTGCGTGGTCGCGGGGCGGCCGTCCAGCAGGCCCGCCGCCGCGAGGACGAAGGCGCCGGTGCACAGCCCGACTATGCGGGCGCCCTCCTCGTGGGCCCGGCGCAGGGCGTCGAGCGCCTCCTCCGGCGGTGGAGAGGTGATCGAACGCCAGGCCGGCACGACGACGGTGCCCGCCCGGGAGATCGCCTCCAGGCCATGCGGTGCGGTGAGTTCCAGGCCCCCTGTGGTCCGCAGCGGGCCTTCCTCGCCGCCGCACACCAGCAGTCGGTAGCGCGGCACGCCGGCGTCCTGGCGATCGATGCCGAACACCGACAGTGGTATGGAACTCTCGAAGATGGGGCCGCCGCTGAACAGCAGCACCGCGACGATCTCCTTGCGGCGTCGCCCGGAGAGTTTCCGGGCTGCGGCTTCCGGCGCGGCAGTGGAGTCGTGGCTCATACTGCTAAGCCCCCCTCGGTGGTCGCGGCTCCTCGGTTGTGTCGCTCCTGCACGTTTCCCCTCGGTCCTGCACGAGTCCCCCGCCGTAAGACAGTCAAGATCGAATCTACTGCGTCCCGTGGTGCCGACATGACCAGTTCGATATCCGGCACATTGTCGACTTGGCAACTTGGCGTGAAGCATTCGATCACGAAGCGTTGCACTCGTGGGGCGTGCAGGGAAGTGCGCCTTGTCGCGGTGGCCAATCCACGTAGGGTGCGCGAGGCCCCGGAGACCCTTTCCGTGCAGGTGGAACGGGGGTTGGGGGGTGGTTCGGGCAAGGGGCCCGCAGGGTCCGGAAGTTGGCTGAAAAGAGTCGTCCGCGTGCGCTGAAACCGGTCAGCTGACCGGTGTATTTCCCCCACTGTGACGTCCGCCTCTGTGCGCCCCCGTTCCGGACCTGTGGTGGCGGCCCCGATGGGGCGCGCCTTCCTCGGCGAGCATGCGGGCCGCGCAGCGCTCCGACTGGCGCAGGAGGATACGGCAGACGGCGGTGACGGCGGCGAGACCGAAGGCCGTGCCGGCGGTGCCGGCGAGGGAGGTGCCGTACCAGAGGAGGATCACGGGGACGAGGACGCAGCTGAAGGCCGCCCAGCGGACGACGTCCGTGGCGGAGTCCTGGGCGGGTGGGGTGGCGCGATGTGCCTCGGCGGGGGGTTGCGGTCCGGACATGGCGTGCTCCCTGGGGGCGTGGCTCTTGGGGTTCAACGCGTGTTCGATCCGTCGGTCACTGTACGTCCGGCGCGGGTGTGCCCCGCGATCAGCTCCGTTCGCAAGATCAGGTGAGGGAATCCTGTGCAAACAGCCTGTACAGCGCAGCAACCATTGCGTTGCGGGCGCACCCTCGTGCATGCTCCCTGGAACCCGAACGCAGAGTGGGCGGGATCTGGGCTAAGGAGGCGTGGCGCCGTACCCTTGGGGGTATGGGGTTGGGAAGATGATTCCCGGACACAGCTCCGCCGCACACTGTCGTCCCTCCCAAAAAGGATCAATACGCCGAGACAGCCATGGCCGGTCACGAATTCTTCGAACCAGCGGACCGCAAGCGGCCAGTCGCCGATCCCACGGCGTCCGAGCCCCTGGCGGCGGAAGAGCCACGCCATTCCTGCGACCCCGCCTTCAAGCACGGCGTCGTAGTCGGTTTCGACGGCTCCACGTCCAGTGAGCGCGCCCTCGCGTACGCCATCGGTATGGCGCATCGCTCCGGGTCGGGCCTGATCATCGTCCACGTCGCGAACCGGCTGCCCACCACCGTGTGGGCCGGCTGCGAGCCACCGGTCTTCGTCGACGTGCCGGACCATCGCACCGAGGTGCTCGGCCTCGAGCTGGCCTGCGCCGACTACCTCGCCGAGGTGCCCTGGATCCTCGTCGAGCGCGGCGGAGATATCTGCCACGAGCTCGAAGAGGTCGGCCAGGAGTACGAGGCGGACGCGATCGTCGTCGGCTCCACGCACGGCATCGTGGGCCGGATCTTCGGCTCCGTCGCGGGGCGGCTCGCGAAGCGGGCGAAGCGGCCCGTCATTGTCATTCCGTAACTCCAACTCCCCTTCGTCCCAGGTGAGATGCGCCTGAGTAACCGTCAACTCTCTTTGTGCAGCGCATAAATCTACTCGCGCGTAGAGGTGTTTGTGCCCTTGTGAAGGGCATATATCGGTCACCGCACAACTGCACATGCATGAAGGGAGCCCGCCGTGGACAAAGACGTCTCTGCGGGAAGCACCACCACGATCGTCGGCCGACTCGCTCTCGGCATCACCCTGCTGGCCTTCGGACTCGGACACACCGGCGTGATCGACGGTGTGACGGCGGCCGACGCCGCATCCATCGCCCAATACGTGGGCGGAGTCGCCCTGTTCGTCGCGGGCCTCATCGCATTCCGTGAGGGGGACGCCGTCGGTGGGACGGCGTTCTCGGGGCTCGGGGCACTCTGGTTCACGTGGGCGGTGTCCGTCGACGGCCAGGTCTCTGCCAACGCGGCCGGGTTGTTCCTGCTGTTGTTCGCCCTGGTGGCGCTGTCTGTCACCCTCGCGGGTGGGGACCAAATCGGCCGAGCCGCCTACGGTCTGCTCTTCGTGGCCCTGTTGCTCATGGCGATCGCGAGCTTCGCCGACAATGACGGTCTCACCAAGGTCGGTGGGTGGTTCGCTGTGGCGGCGGGGGCGGTCGCTTGGTATGCGGCGACGGCGGCCCTGGCGCACTGGCCGACTGTCCTTCCGCGACGCGCTGCCGGCCGGGGTGTGACGGCTACCGGTTAGTTGCGCCTGCCGGGGGTTGGGCGGCTCCCGGTGAATGGAGCGAACCCCCCGTGTTCGGTGGCAGCACGTGGGGGTTCGTTCTGTTGTGTGGCCTGTGCGGGTGTGTGGGGGCTGGTCGCGCAGTTCCCCGCGCCCCTTCAGGGCGCTTACTCCACCGTTACTGACTTGGCGAGGTTCCTGGGCTTGTCGATGTCCCTGCCCAGGGCCAAGGCCGTGTGGTAGGCGAGGAGTTGGAGGGGGATGCCCAGGAGGATCGGGTCCAGTTCGTCCTCGTTCTTCGGGACGACGATCGTCTCGTCGGCCTTTTCCTGGTTCTGGTGGGCCACCGCGAGGATCTTGCCGCTGCGGGCCTTGATCTCCTCCAGGGCGGCGCGGTTCTTCTCCAGGAGGTCGTCGTCGGGGACGATCGCGACCGTCGGGAGAGCCGGCTCGATCAGGGCCAGGGGGCCGTGCTTCAGCTCGGAGGCCGGGTAGGCCTCGGCGTGGATGTAGGAGACCTCCTTGAGCTTCAGGGAGGCCTCGCGGGCCACCGGGTAGCCCCGGACGCGGCCGATGAAGAGCATCGAGCGGGCGTCGGCGTACTGCTCGGCCGTCTTCTTGATCGCGTCCTCCTGCTCGAGGATCTCGGCGATCTGGCCGGGCAGCCTGCGCAGGCCCTCGATGATCCGCTTGCCGTCGCGGACGGAGAGGTCACGGGTGCGGCCCAGGTGGAGCGCCAGCAGGGCGAAGGCGACCGTCGTGTTCGTGAAGCACTTCGTCGACACCACGCACACCTCGGGGCCCGCGTGCACGTACATGCCGCCGTCGGCCTCGCGGGCGATGGCGCTGCCCACCACGTTCACGATGCCCAGCACCCGCGCGCCCTTGCGCTTCAGCTCCTGGACGGCCGCCAGCACGTCGTACGTCTCACCGGACTGCGATACGGCGATGTAGAGCGTGTCGGGGTCCACGACCGGGTTGCGGTAGCGGAACTCGGAGGCCGGTTCGGCGTCGGCCGGGATGCGGGCCAGCTCCTCGATCATCTGGGCGCCGATCATGCCCGCGTGGTACGAGGTGCCGCAGCCGAGGATCTTCACGCGGCGCACGGCACGGGCCTCGCGGGCGTCCAGGTTCAGGCCGCCGAGGTGCACGGTGGAGAAGCGGTCGTCGATGCGGCCGCGCAGCACGCGGTCCACGGCGTCGGCCTGCTCGTGGATCTCCTTGTGCATGTAGGTGTCGTGGCCGCCCATGTCGTAGGACGCGGCCTCCCACTCGACGGTGGTCGGCTCGGCGGTCGTACGGGTGCCCTCGGTGGTGTACGTGCGGAAGTCGTCGGCCTTGAGGGTGGCCATCTCGCCGTCGTCGAGGGTGACGATCTGCCGGGTGTGGGCGACCAGGGCGGCGATGTCCGAGGCGACGAACATCTCCTTCTCGCCGATGCCGAGGACGACCGGGGAGCCGTTGCGGGCGACGACGATCCGGTCGGGGAAGTCGGCGTGCAGGACGGCGATGCCGTAGGTGCCCTCGATGACCCGGAGGGTCTCGCGGACCTTGTCCTCGAGCTTCTCCGCCTGAGCGCGGGCGATGAGGTGGACGAGGACCTCGGTGTCCGTCTCGGAGAGGAACTCGACGCCGTCCGCCTCCAGTTTGCGGCGCAGGTCGGAGGCGTTGTCGATGATGCCGTTGTGGACGACGGCGACCTTGCCCTCGGCGTCGAGGTGCGGGTGGGCGTTCACATCGGAGGGGGCGCCGTGGGTGGCCCAGCGGGTGTGGGCGATGCCGGTCGTGCCCTTGAAGCGCGCCGGGACCTTGGTCTCCAGGTCACGGACCCGGCCCTTGGCCTTGACCATCTTCAGGCCGGCCGTCTTCGGGGACGTCACGACGATGCCCGCCGAGTCGTAACCGCGGTACTCCAGCCGCTGGAGGCCTTCCAGCAGCAGGGGCGCCACGTCGCGCTTCCCGATGTATCCGACGATTCCGCACATAGATATGTATTCCTCAGCCGTAGACGATGCGGCGCAACTGCCGGAGCGTGAGCTCCGGCGGGGCCACCGTGCGATATTTCAGGTCCGCCTCGATCCGTCCGAAGATCTCCGCGTTCACCAGGCCCTGCGCCTGGAGCTCGCGGTGGCGGCGACGTACGTACTCCTCGGTCGTCTCGTCGAAGTAGGCGAGCACGTCCTGGATCACACGCAGCGCCTCGCCCCGGTTGAGGGGCGAGGAACGCGTCAGATGATCAACAAGTTCGTCGTGCACCCGGTAGATCCTGGAGTACCGGCGCCGCTTTCGCAAGAAATCTGCCCGTTTTCGGGCAGAGGTTCGTTAAGGATCTTTGGGAGAACGTTGAAGCTGTCATGAGCGCCTGTTCGCGCCTCGTCCATCCGGCGTCCTGCGGTTCGTCGCCTGAGGAGACGAGTTTCAGACCTCATGGACATTCCTCGCATGGGCGTACCCCAGCAGCTGGCCGAGCGCATGAACATGGCCGAGCAGCACGAATACCTGCGCGCCAGATTCTCGCGGCGCACGATGATCAGGGGCGGCGCGGTCACCCTGGGCGCCGTGGCGGGCGGCGCGTTCGTGCCGGGCGCCACCGCACAGGCGGCGACCCCGACGACCACGGTCACGCGCACCGAGAGCGTCGACGGCGCCCTCGTCGCCCCCTTCGGCCGCCACCTCGCCTACGGCAACGACCCGCGCACCGAGATCACCGTCTCCTGGCAGGTCCCGGTCGCGGTGAAGAACCCCTTCATCCGCGTCGGCGCCCAGCCCTGGGACCTCTCCCGCAAGATCGACGCCGAGGTGCGCACCCTCTACACCCCGGCCGGAGTCGGCGCCAGCGCCGACCACACCCAGTACTACGTGCACGCCCAGCTGGCCAATCTGAAGCCCGGCAAGTTGTACTACTACGGCGTCGGCCATGACGGCTTCGACCCAGCCGAGCCCCACCTGCTGGGCACCCTCGGCACCTTCACCACCGCCCCCGCGCACAAGGCGCCCTTCACCTTCACAGCCTTCGGCGACCAGGGCGTCAGCTACCACGGCCTCGCCAACGACGCCCTGATCCTCGCCCAGGACCCCGCCTTCCACCTGCACGCCGGCGACATCGCCTACGGCGACCCCACCGGCCATGGCCTCGCCTCCGACACCGGCTTCGACTCGCGGGTGTGGGACCAATTCCTCTACCAGACCGAGTCGGTCGCCAAGCAGGTCCCGTGGATGCCGGCCTACGGCAACCACGACATGGAGGCCTGGTACTCGCCCAACGGCTACGGCGGCGAGGAGGCCCGCTGGACGCTCCCCGACAACGGGCCCGACAAGAAGAACCTCCCGGGTGTCTACTCCTTCGTCTACGGCAACACGGCGGTCATCTCGCTCGACGCCAACGACATCTCCTTCGAGATCCCGGCCAACCTCGGCATCTCGGGCGGCACCCAGACCAAGTGGCTTCAGGCGCAGCTCGAGAAGTACCGAGCGGCGCAGGACGTCGACTTCATCGTCGTCTTCTTCCACCACTGCGCCTACTGCACCTCCACCTCCCACGCCTCGGAGGGGGGCGTGCGACAGGAGTGGGTGCCCCTGTTCGAGAAGTACACCGTCGATCTCGTCATCAACGGCCACAACCACGTCTACGAGCGCACGGACGTGATCAAGGGCGGCGCGGTCACCAAGCAGCTCCCGATCGGCGGCACGGCGTACCCCGAGACGGACGGCGTGGTGTACGTGACAGCGGGCGCGGCCGGCCGCAGCCTGTACGCGTTCAGCGCCGACCAGTCGTACGAGGGCAACGTGAAGGACAACGACGCGGTCGCCTCCTTCGTCTGCCTCAAGGACGGCGCCCAGCAGAAGGAGACCGTCGACTGGTCGCGGGTGCGCTACCTCGACTACTCCTTCCTGCGGGTGGACGTCACCCCGGCCGCCAAGGGCCGTACGGCCACGCTGAAGGTGCGCGGCATCGCCGAGACCGGTGAGCAGGTCGACCACTTCACGGTGGCGCGCAAGGCCAAGTAGGGCGCAGGTGTGCCCAGAAGGCGGGGCGCACCGCTGCGAGAGACAAGCAGGCGGTCCTCACATCCTCTTCAGGACCGCCTGCTTGGCCATCGCGAACTCCTCGTCCGTCAGTACCCCCGTGCGATGCAGCTCGCCGAGCTCGCGCAGCCGCCGCAGCAGCGCGTCGTGGTCGTCCTCTGCGGTGGACGCGGCGAGTGACTTGGGCTCCGGTGGCCGTACGTCCTCGGGGGCGGGCGCGGCCGGATGGGGGAGGCGGGCCTGTACGGCCGCCGCGACCAGGGCCATCAGCGGGTCCTTCTTGAAGCCCCACAGCTCGACGGAGTTGGGGTCGTACTTCGGCGGGGCCTTGGTCGGGGCGTTCCTCACGGTGAAGCGGAGACAGCCGTTCTCCAGGCCGACCGACGGGTACCACTCCACGGCCGTGATGTCGGTGAGCGCGAGGGTACGGGTGCCGGCGGCGGCCTTGGCGTCCTCGGTCTTCCAGTTCCACTCCAGGCGGATCCGCTCGCCGTCGAAGCTCGCGGTGCCGTCCCCGGCGGACACGGAGAGTGGGACGGCCGGGCCCGGCAGCAGGTAGCTGTCGACCGGGTCGGCCGGGACCTGGTCGAGCAGCAGGGCGCCTCGTACCTCGTCCACGAAGTACTCGGCGACGCCGTACCGGTCGGACTCGACGATCAGCTGGTACGGGTCGTGGGGCTCGGTGAGCCGGCCGCCGGTCGCGTGCAGCAGCGGGTCGGAGCCGTCCCGCAGCCGCAGTCTGAGCCGTCCGGTCTTCTTGCCCTGCTCGAACGAGATCCCCGCCAACGCGCCCAGCGGGACGACGAGTTCACCGAGGGTCTTGCGGAGCAGGCCGACGTTCTTGTCCCGTCCCGGGGTCAGCCGCAGTGCGTCGCCGTCGAAGACCCAAGTGCCGTCCTTCTGGAGGATTTCCGCCATGAGGGGATTGTTTCATCCGTTGCCAAGACCATAGTCAGGTCTCGGCATCCCGGGCATTTTTGGCCCGGGAGGTCCGTCTCGTCACCAAAGCGTGAGGGCTTCGGTTTGAGGACGGTCTCTCGTTTCCGTCTGCCGCTGGCGCGGCAGGTTTGCGCCACCTGCCCGCCCCGCCGTGGCCTTGCGGCTGCGGCGGGTGGCGCGGGTCTTCTGGTCGGCTCCACGAGGCTTCGGCACCTGTGTGGTGTCCCGGTCTCCGGCCACTCCGGTACCGGTCGTGCCGTCCGCCGCGAGGGCGGCGAGGTTGCGTGCTGCGTTGTCGTCCCGGTCGATGACCAGGCCGCAGGCGTCGCATTCGTACGTCCGGGCGTGCAGCGGCAGCTTGGCTTTCACCGCGCCGCAGCCGGAACAGGTCTTGGAGGACGGGTACCAGCGGTCGGCGGTGATGGTGCGGGTGCCGTGCCGCTGGCGGGTCTTGTAGTCGAGCTGGCGTCGGATCTCGCCGAACCCGGCATCGGCGATCCGGCGGGCCAGGCGCCGGTTGCGGAGCATGCCGGCGACGTTGAGGTCTTCGACCACCACCGTGCCGTACTCGGCGGACACGGCGGTGGTGAGCTTGTGCAGGGCGTCTT